>JAETPY010000100.1 GCA_021770925.1 Erysipelotrichaceae bacterium
TTTGAATGTTGTCATATCATTTTGAAACTTATTTGGATTTAGATAAATTTGTTCTCCTGCCAATAGCTTCACAACATCATCTTTCAACCCATCAAAATTCATATCTATATAAACCTGTAATGCCTCATATGTTTCTGTTGATGTCCAGTAATTGCCAAAATTCTTTGTTCTGATTGATGCAACAACAGAACGTGGTGAAAATGTTGATAAGCTGTCTGTTACATGATAGCCATCATACCACTCTTTCATTCTTTCAAAATCAACATGATATTCATCACATAAATCTTTCACTTCTTTTTCTGTAAAGCCCATAAATTTTGATAATCCCATTGGATCAATCATAGATACTTCATCAAACATATTCAAGGCACTATGTGTTCCATATTTTTTAATTGGTAAGATACCCGTCATATAGCATAGTGATACATATGGTTTATCTTTTAATAGATTTCTAAGAAAATCTAAATATTTTTCCTGGGCCCTTTTATCTTCTCTATATTCTCTAAAGATACAGTCCCATTCATCTATGATAAAGATAAAACTTTCTTTTGTATAAGCAAAAATATTACCTAGAACTATACTTAAAATATCTCCCTTAGTATATTTTTCATATTCAATCTGTAATTCAGTAATAATCTCTTTACTTAAAAATTCAGTTAATTCTTCTATACTACTAGTAAGACTCAAAAAATCCTGCATATTCAATAAAATCACATTATATTTATTCAAATACTTTTGATAATCTTTTGTCTTAGCAATCTTTAAATCATTAAATAAATCCGATGAATCACAGCTTTGATCATAATAAGCCGCAACCATCCTGGCATCAGTACTCTTTCCAAATCTTCTTGGTCTTGATACACAGATATTTTGCATATTAGTATTAATAATTCTATTTGTATATTCTATCAGTAATGACTTATCTACATATATTTCACTATTAACTGCTCTTTGAAATTCTGTATTCCCTGGATTTAAATATATCCCCATTTTCTCACCAGCCTTTCTTTTTCTATTATACACTATTTTACTTTTTAAATTATATTTATTTAAAAGAAAACCAGCATTTCCATGCTAGTTTAATAATTTGTATTCATCACTTATTTTTTAATTGATTATTCTATATCAATATCCTTTTATCAGTTGTTTTAGTGTTTCTTGTTTAACAACATGCTTATCTTCTAAAACAACTAAATAAGATATTGTACACATTCTATAAGCAATCATTATAACTATACGATTAGAAATCAAATATAATTATTTCACTTTCAACATATAATAAAGCCCCTACTCACTAAATTGACCTCAATAAATAAACATAATTGTTTTTATTATAAATTTTGCTTTGTAATTAATTTCATAATAACCTCATCATTTAACTGACTCATTATCTTGTTTATTTCTTTAATTGGAGCTGACTATTTTATTGTATACTCTATAAATCATCTTCAATTGCACAAGATTTAGCATAAGCTGTTGATTTAGCTTCAAAAAAGTCTGTTTTAATATTATTTGCATTACTATAAATACTAACCCATTTCATTGATTCCGGCTCTTTTTCAAAACCTTCATAAAGAGGCTCAAAGTTTAGTAACTTTGCCCGCAGATTACCAAGATAGTGGATATAATCACTTACCATTTGCGTCGTCAACCCTTCAATTCTATCACCTAAAACATATTGTCCCCAGCTAATTTCTTCTTCCACACCACGTTTTAACATCTGTCGATATACTTTTACTTTATCAAAAGTAAATAAATCAGGTTCTTCTTTTTGTAATTCAAGAATAATATTTCTAAATAACCAGAGATGAGTATTTTCATCACGATTAATATAGCGAATTTCCTGAGCTGATCCTGACATTTTACCCATGCGTCCTAAATTATAAAAGAACATAAAACCAGAATAAAAATATATTCCTTCTAAAATATAGTTAGCCATGATCGATTTCATTAAATGAAAACTATCTTTATTTTCTAAAAAAGCATTATACTGCTCACCGATAAACTTATTTCTTTTTAATAAGTGCTTATCATACTTCCATTGATATAATATTTCATCCCTTTTAGCTGGTGAACAGATTGTATCAAGCATATAACTATAACTTTGGGAATGCACTGCTTCTTGAAATGCCTGAATCGTTAAGCAAAGATTTATTTCATTTGCGGTTATATATTCACCAATATTAGGGAGATTAGCAGTTTGAAGGGAATCAAGAAAAACTAAAAAAGATAAAATTTTATCATATGCTTCTCTTTCTTCTTTACTTAATAAACGATAGTCATAAATGTCCTGGGCCAAATTTATTTCTTCAGGAATCCAAAAATTATTCATTGCTTGACGATACCAGCTGCTAACCCATGAATATTTCATATTATTAAAGTCATTTAAATTAGTTGTATTACCATTGATCATTCGGCGCTTTCTTACCTCAATATCACCAGATGCATTAAATAAAGCTTTCTTTCTTAGTTCCATTTTTACCTCCTATGCACTACATGATTCACATTCTTCGACTTCAAGAGACCGACTACGAACATAATAAATTGTCTTTACTCCACACTGCCAGGCCTGAAGATATAAATTAAGCAGTTTTCTGAAAGTAAATTCATTAGTCATATATAGATTAACTGACTGTGCTTGATCAATATGGCGCTGACGAATACCTGCAGCTTTAATGATCCAGCTTTGATCAATATGATGAGCATTTTTATAAAGCCAGAATGTTTTCATATCTAAATCTGGAGCTACACGAATTATCATACTTCCCTTTTTTTCTTCCATAAAATATTTTTTCATAATTGGATCAACAGCTGCACTAGTTCCGGCAATGATCGAAGTTGAGCTTGTCGGTGCAACTGCTAAAAGATAACCGTTTCTCAAACCGTATTTTTGAATCTTTTTTTGTAACTTTTGCCACACTAAACTATGATATTGTCGTTTTTGAAAATATGTTCCTGTTTCAAAATCACTGCCTTTAAATAATTCATAACTTCCTTTTTCTTGAGCTAAATGACAAGATGCTTCTAAAGTAAAATAATTGATTTTTTCATAAAGACGATCAACAAACTCTAAATGTTCAGTACTTTCAAAAGTAATTCCCTGTTTAACCAGCATATGATGGTATCCACTTGTTCCTAGACCAATTGGTCGATATTTTTGATTAGTTATTTTAGCAAAAGGAATCGGATAATAATTTAAATCGATTACATTATCTAAAGCTCGCACAGCTACATTGATAGTATGTCTTAATTCCTCATCATTTGTAACATCTAAACGCCCTAAAATTAATGAAGCAAGATTACATACTACAAAATCACCTGGTTTAGTTTTTTCAACAATAATTTTTTCACCAGCAACTTCAATTTCTTCATAAGCCAAAATTTCCATTGCCTGCATATTTTGGGCAATTTCAGTACACAAATTACTACAATAAATCATTCCCTGATGTCTATTAGGATTCATTTTATTTACATGATCTCGATTAAAAGTAAATGGTGTTCCTGTTTCTACTAAAGATTTAATAATTAATCTCACAACCTCTTTAACTTTCATTACCCGTTTTGAAATTTGCTTATCTTCAACACATTCATAATACTTTTGCTCCCACTCTTCACCATAATAATCTTCTAAATAATATCCTTTTACTTTGTAAATTTCATGTGGACACATCATATACCAGGAAGTTTCTAGATTTTTTTCAGCTAATTTCCAAAATAAATCTGGATAACAAACAGCTGGAAAAATGTCATGAGCCTTCATCCGATCATCACCATTATTAGTTCTAAGCTGTAAAAATTCAGGCAGATCTTTATGCCAAACATCTAAATATACTGCTGCTGCACCCTGTCTTACACCTAATTGATCAACTGCAACAGCTGTATCATTGACTAATTTTATCCAGCGGATTACACCACCAGCAGCTCCGTCAAAACCTCGAATACTACTGCCGTTTGCTCGAACTTTACCAAAATACATCCCCATACCGCCACCATTTTTAGAAACTTTAGCAAAATTATCAATACTTTTATAAATTCCTGCTAGTGAATCATCAACTGTATCAATAAAACACGAACTCATTTGATGAAATGGTTTTCTAGCATTAGACATCGTTGGTGTTGCCATGGTTACTTTCAATGTACTTAAAATATCATAAATTTCTTTAGCCCATTTAACCTTATCTTTTTCTTTCATTGCTAAATGCATTGCAATTAACATAAACATTTCTTGAGGCTTTTCTAATATTTCTCGTTGGTGATTTTGGATTAAATAACGTTTCATAATCAGCTCCAAACCACTATATGTAAACAGTTTATCACGATCACTATTTAGAAAATTACTTAGTTCTTCAATTTCCTGCTGTAAATAATGTTCTAAAATATATGATCCATAATAACCCTGTTTTGTCAAATATTGAATTTTATCGTAGAAAGAATCTATACTATATTGTTTCATCTTTTCATCAACTCTTTGTTCAATATCATAACTTAAAAACCGAGCTGAAATCATTTCCCATTTAGGTGCTTCTTTACTGATCAATTCATTAGAAGCTTTCATCAGCATCATTAATGCATCTTTAGGACTCATATTCTTTTTATAAAAAGATTTAAATTTTGCTAATAATAATCGTAATGAATATTCATTAGCTGGATAATCTTTTTGAATTGTAATTAAAATATCTTTCAACCCTTCATCTTTTAATAAAGCTAGCAGTTCGTTTATAACAGCTCTTTGTTCACTATGTTTTTGGCGATACAAAATATAAGCTTTGGCTACTTGAAGAAATCCCTGTTTCATCAATGCTTCTTCTACCCTGTCCTGAATCATTTCCATATTTATTTGATTATCTAAAGATTTTTCAATATCTTCAATAATCCTATTTAAATCTGTTTCATTAATAGATTGACCAAGACTTTTAAAAGCTTTTTGAATTGCTGTTTTTATTTTATTTTCATCATATTCTTGATATAAACCATTTCTTTTTTGAATTTTCATCTTCTCACATCCTTAGGTTGCCATTCTAGCATACATATGATAACCACTTCAATTAATATGCTTTTTATAAAAATATCTAATTCTTCTAATTAATTAAAGTTCTGATCATAAAAATTTTCACATAACTGTAATAAAAAATGCTTTTTTTTATGTTTATAATAACGATTAATTAAGAAAATTATGAATATCCCTGCCACTAGTGCACACAACATATCTGTCATTGAATCATGTACTCCAGTTTTATAATGATTGATACAATCATTATTAAATAAAATTAACATCATATATTCATATAACTCCCACAACATTGCAATAGCTAAATTAGTATTAAAAACAAATAATAGAAATATTTTATAATCTTGACGACTGGTTATCTTTTTTTCTTTTTTTATTATATAAAAAAGAATAACTGCTAATAAAGATGCACATATACCACTTGAGAAATGTAATATTTTATCAAAAAAAGGAATACTATAGCCATTAAAACTGCTTCCTATCAATGATGCAAAATACATAAAAATAAGATTAATAATATAAATCTCATTTGTAGCCTTCAATTTAAACAAATGAAATAAACACGGTATTATAAAAGGGGTTATTAATGCTACAAAAATCATAAAAAAAGCTGTCAAATTATTATTTACATAGTTAAGATAAAAACCAGTAATTGAAGTTAAAATATATATTATAATACATAATTGTAAAATCAGTTTATCCTGTTTTTGTCTGCTTAACATACTAATGATCACCTATCATTTATTTTATTATTAATATACCCATTCGCTCTACATTTTTACTACTTTATTATATTAATAATTATTAAATATATTCGAGGTTAATATTTTTACTTTTTTCTTTATTATTTTTTATAAAAATTTAAAATAGGAATATTTAAATTTTGTATTTCTAAAAATAATAAATTATTATTAAAAATTAATTAAGTATTAATATAAAAAGTGTTAAAATAAAAGTAGATGATAAAGAAAGGAAGTATTATTATGAATAGTATTAGTGATGATATAAAAAAAGTATTTTTAGCAGGAATTGGCGCTGCTGCTTTAACTTTTGAAAAATCAAAAGAAATTGTTGATGAATTAGTTCAAAAAGGAGAAATTACAGTTGAACAGGGAAAAGCATTAAACGAAGAATTAAAGCATAATCTTTCTAAAAAAAGAGAAAAGCCTGTATCGGTAGAAAAAATTAGTAAAGACTTAGAAAATACTAGTCCTGAAGATTTAGAAATTTTAAAGGCAAAAATTGAAGAATTACAAAATGGCACAAACAAATAATAATTTAAGCAGTAAACGACGACTTATTCAAATTATTAGTATTTTAAAAAAACACCATCTTACTAAAGGTATTGATCCAGTTAAATTTAGAATTATTTTAGAAGATCTCGGGCCTACTTTCGTAAAAATTGGACAAATCATGTCTTCTCGACAAGATATGTTTTCACAGCGTTATTGTAAGGAGTTAACAAAACTGCGTGATAATGTTGCTCCGCTTGATATTCAAACTGTTCGTAATGTAATTGAAAATGAATATGGATGTAATTTAGAAGAAATATTTTTAGAATTTGATGGAAATCCTTTAGGAAGTGCTTCAATTGCCCAAGTACACAAAGCCACTTTAAAAAATGGCAAGGCGATTGTTGTAAAAGTTCAAAGACCTGATATTTATAAAACGATGGAACAAGATATCTCATTAATTCGTCGAGCTGTTAAGCTACTTAAAATTAATGAGGCTTTAGGTAATGTTGTTGATTTAAATATTATTTTAGATGAATTTTGGTATACAGCTAAAGAAGAAATGGATTTTTTAAATGAGGCGAGATTTGCAAATCGTTTTACAGATTTAAATAAAGATATTGCTTGTATTGGTACGCCTGTTATTGAGACCGATTATACAACTAGTAAGATTTTAGTAATGGAATACATAGATGGTTTTGAAATTGACCAGCTTGACGTACTTTTAAATAACGGCTACCAATGTAAAGAAATTGCTGCAAAATTAGCTGAAAATTATATTAAACAGATTGTTGATGATGGTTTCTTTCATGCTGATCCTCATCCTGGTAATCTTAGAATAAGAGACGGTAAAATTATCTGGATTGATTTTGGAATGATGGGTATTTTAAAGCCTGAAGATAAAACGCTAATGAAAAGCGCTGTTATGGCTATTGGTAATAATGATACTCAACAATTAGTAGATGTTATTTTAACTTTAGGTAATCATGATAATCACATTGACTATACTTTGTTTTATGATGATATTGAAACCTTTATGCACCATTATGTTAATGCTAATTTAAAAGATATCAACCTGGCAGATGCAATTCAGGAAATATTTACAATTGCTCATAAGCATTGTATTTCGATGCCTAAAGGTATAAGTATGCTAGCACGAGGATTGGTAACTATTGAAAGTACTGTTATGTTAATAGATCCTCATATTAGTATTATTGAAATTGCCGCTAATCATGTTGCTAAACATATGTATAGTCATTTTGATTTAAAAAAGGAATTAACATCAACTAGTAAAAAAACTTATGATGCTTTTAAGCATACTATCGATCTTCCAATTCAGTTATCTGAAGTTATTAATATGATCAAAAAAGGCCGTTTGAAAGTTAATTTAAATATTATGGATTCTAGTGTCCCATTAAAATCTGTTAATCATATGGTTAATAAATTAACTGTAGGTATTGTTAGTGCTGGATTATTAATGGCCAGCAGTCTTTTGTGCACGACTCAAATGACTCCTAAAGTATTGGGAATTCCGGCTTTAGGGTTTATTGGCTATATTACAGCTGTAGGACTTGGGATATGGCTATTGTTTACTGTTTTAAAAGAAAGGAAACATCCTAAATAATTAAGGTGAGAAAATGAATAAAAAATTATTTAATCAAATGATTGCAGCAATTGATGAAAGCTATGATCTAATGCAGGAATATGCAAGTATACCTCATCAGTATCATAATATTATGTTATATCCTGTAGAAACCCATACAATTCAAATAATTGGTAATAATCCTGGTATCACAGCTTCGTTAATAGCAAAAAGGCTAAATAAAACACTTAGTGCCTGTAGCCAAATTCTCGGAAAATTGGAAAAAAAGAAATTGATCTTTAAAATTAAAAATCCTAATAACAAACGTGAATTTAATTTATATTTAACAGAGTCATGTAAAATAATTTATGATTTGCATGAGCAGCTGGATGATAGAATCTTATCTCGTTATTATCAAAACCTTGATTATTTAACAGATCAAGAAATTGAAATATATTTAAAAGTCCAAAGAGCTTTAAATAATGAATTTAATCAGGATCTTAAAGAATCTTTTTAGATTCTTTTTATTGACATTATTTTTTATTATAGTATATTAATAGTTAAGGTACTTAACAATGGAGGTAAATAAATGAACTATGACTTTGAAACATTAATTAACCGTAATAAAACAGGATCTAGTAAATGGGACATTATGAAAGAGAGTAATTCTAATGTTCCTAATAATATCGTACCCTTATCTGTAGCTGATGTTGATATTCCTTTAGCTCCTGAAATTAGAGAAGGATTAATCGAATTTTTGAAAAATGATGTTGTTTTAGGATATACTAACCCCACTGATAACTATTATCAAGCTATAATAAACTGGATGAAAAAAAGACATGATTATAAAATAAAAAAAGACTGGATCGTTATTTCAAATGGAATCGTACCAGCATTATTTGATGCAGTAGCAGCATTTACGAATGAAAATGATGGCGTAATAGTATTTACACCTGTATATTATCCTTTCTATCAAGCCATCAAAACAAATAACCGTCAAATCGTAAAATGTCCATTAATTAATCAAGATACCAGCTATACAATAGATTTTGAAAAATTTGAAACATTGGCTAAAAAACAAGAAAATAAACTACTAATTTTATGTAATCCTCATAATCCAGTAGGACGGGTCTGGAAAAAAACAGAATTGGAAAAACTAGCAAGAATATGTTTAGATAATAATCTTATTCTTATTAGTGATGAAATTCATGAGGATTTAATTATGCCCAGCTTTAAACATTATCCTATTGCTGCTTTAAATGATGAAATTGCTGATATTACTATTACGTGTACTGCCCCAAGTAAAAGTTTTAATTTAGCGGGATTACAGGGATCAAATATTATTATTAAAAATCCTGGTCTAAAAGATAAGTTTATTCTACAGCAAGAAAAAAGATGTTTTCACAGCTTAAATACAATGGCTTATGAAGCTACTATTTTAGCTTATAATAAAGGTGAAAACTGGTTAGAGGAGTTTAAAAAATTAATTGCAAAAAATTATCGATTATTAGTTGATTTTATTGATCAAAATATTCCTCAAATCAAGGTATATCCTTTACAAGGAACATATTTAGCATGGCTGGATTTTAGAACATTTGGCTACAATTATCAAGAATTAGAGAAAAAAATGCTTAATGCTAATTTATATTTAGATGAAGGATATCTTTTTGGTCAAGAAGGTGAAGGATTTGAAAGGGTAAATATTGCTTGTCCTACTAAAATTCTTCTTGAAGCTTTAGAACGTTTAAAAAAAGAATTTGTTTTCTAGAGTATAAAGATTAATTTGTGGTAAGTTAAATATAATCAAATTAAATATATAAGGATAAACCCTTCGGTTTATCCTTTATTTGTATCTTTCAATTATACAGCTATGTTCTTTAGTCGCTCTATTATAACTAATTCCTACTAATAATAAATTATCCAGGTATTTCTCTAATCCATAATAATATTTCTTATCCTTGATCTGATCAATTGCACTGCTTACATCCTGATTATATTTTAACTCCACTATCATCGCTGGCTTATCATTTCTTGGAATAAATACTATATCTGCATATCCTTTGCCTCCTGG
>JAETPY010000101.1 GCA_021770925.1 Erysipelotrichaceae bacterium
AATAAGTCTTTATTTGGTTTTAATCTTAAGTCCAAGAATGCTTTTACCAATTGTGTATATGCTTCATCTACTTCTTCCTGCATTGCATTTTCATTACCTAACACATCATTTGCTTTTTCTAATGCTGGTAACATCGTATTCCATGTAGATTCGATATAGTCACTAGCTGTTAAATCAGCTATTTGATCTACCATCTTTTGTAATGCTGTTTTATCTCCTTTATAGAATTCTAACATCTGCATTACATTTGCTAGACGATTAAATGCGCTATCTACTTCATCCTGAGTAGCACTTGCATTATCAAATACATCTTTAGCATTTGCTAAAGCTTCATTGAATTCTTTAACTACAGCTGGTACAACATTTTCTAAATTTGTATTTTCAGCCATTTCGATAGCAATACCTAATGCTGTCTTATTTGTTTTAGCTTTTACATTAACACTAATTGTATCACTATATTCTCCACCTGTAACAGTAATATTCGCTTCACCTGCTTTATGAGCAGTTAATATACCATCTTTTACAGATACTACTTGATCATTACTACTTTCCCACACTAATTTTTTATGAATATAAGTTTCAATATAATCTAATTGCATATTATATGCTGTAGAAGCACTGTTTTTAGTTCCACTTCCTTTAATTACGACATGATGATTTTTTAATTCCAATAAATCACTTTCATATAATCGAGAAAATACAATTCTTCCTGAAGAATATGCGTCTACTGTTGTTGTATAATTATCATCAATATATACATCGAACTTTCCATTTAAATATTCTAAATTTCCAATAATTGTAAAACTATCACCATAAAAATCAAATTCATATCCATAATCCGCTGCTGTACTTTCATCAGGCGAACACCAATGATCATCACCATTATAGAATAAATTTGGGTATCCTTCATCTGTATTCCAAGAACCCGAATATGTGATTTCTGAATCAAAATCATTTAATATTGCTGTTTGTCTTAATACATCTGTCAACAAATCATCTGGAGTAACTGAAATAGTCAATTGCTTTGTTTCATTTTCAAATAATTCTATATCTCTTTCATTAATAGCAATAGATGGAATGATTGGTCCATAAAGTGCTTGTTTAGACAATTTATTAATCAAATCCTGCGCAACTGGAATATCATAACCCAATTTATTAACTACATCTTCAATGTCCGCAACCATCCAACTGTAATTATCAGTTAAATAACGTAATTTTTCAATATCTCTAGCTCCTTCTACAAGTTTTTCAAATCTTGGTGTAGATTGCGCCATATAATTTGCATTCCTTAAATCAGGATATATCAAATACAAATCACCTGCTGCAAACAAATCATGTTGAGATGTAATAAGCGGA
The DNA here is from genome assembly GCA_021770925.1 of Erysipelotrichaceae bacterium. Classification (GTDB taxonomy): domain Bacteria; phylum Bacillota_I; class Bacilli_A; order Erysipelotrichales; family Coprobacillaceae; genus Thomasclavelia. Next base: position 1,357 of record JAETPY010000101.1, read on the forward strand.
TCCGCATTAAAAGAGTCAAATGCCCAACGTAAAAATCCTTGTGTACCATCTTTATAACTTTCATAAATAGAAGCTGTGCTTTCACCTGGATTATTTAACAATGCACTGTTTTGCCCACCGCATGTATATATTGTTGTCATTAATCCTTGTTCTTCTCTTTGTTTTGCGATTTCTTTTGCTTTATCTTGAGAACCAACATAAATCGCAAATGATAAATCATCTATTCGATCAAAAACTGGTTCTGTTTCGTAATTATATACAGCAACAGAAGTCTTTAATGATTTTCCATCTTTATTTTTTACTGATTCCACCAAATCTAATACTGGAGTTACTTCTGAAAGTGGACGTTCATCCATTGACATATAAGTAATATCAAACCAGCCTTTTTCATCCATATGTTTAACATAATCCTGTAAAAAGATTGACCATAATTCATTCCAACGATCAGAACCAGTAGCTGGTCTTTCAGATATTACTTGATTTGATTCTTCATCAAAATATGTAATACGATTGCCCCAGCACGATAATGAAAATGACTTGATTTGTTTATCAATACCATGCTTCATACATAGTTCAATCCATTTATCCATATCTGTATAATCAAAACTGAATGTTCCATCAGCTTTACGTGTCCATTTAACCATAGATGGATATGGATCATGAGTTTGACTATTCCATGCATCTTCTACTATTGTAACAGTAATTGCATCACCACCAATTTTTCTATAAAGTTCTAATTGACTTTCTAATCCTGACTGATATTGATCATCTAAATGAACATAATATAAATCAGTCACATCAGTTCCAAAATACTCACTAGATGATTGGCCTGAATAATAACGATTTGAACTATATGGATACATCCATAATTCAATTTGTGATTGCAATTCTGGAACCACAAGATCTAGAACTTCAATTTGATATGTAAATTCAGATAGAACATCTCCATTTGATACTAATGAAAGTTTTGATGTGTAAACTCCAGCTTTAGCATCTTTTGGTACTGTTATAGCTACCCACGCAGCATACATTTGATTAGGTTTTAAATCTCTAACAGTTTCATGAGAAATAACATCAAATATATCTTGATTAGATGTATGGGCAAGCACTGTATCCATATAAGTAAATTTAATATTTTCTTTACTAATTACATTCCCTTCGTCATCAACAAAATCATTTGTTACTAACGCAACATCATCATAACCCTTAGACTTTGAAAAGATATCGATTCGACTAGTTACCTCATCATTTTTCCATGCATATCCATTCCATGTTTGTAAAGAAGATAACTCCTTACCATAAAGATCATTGACATAAGATAAATATCTCTCAGGATAAGCATGTTTATTGTTATCACTAATTATCGCCGCAATTTCATTTATACAAGGTAATACTGTAACTTTTACACTACTAATAATATCAGTTCCTTCTAATTGTGCAGTAACTGTAGTTGTTCCCGTACTTCCCGCTTTAATTAATCCTGTTTGATCAACACTGGCGATTGTTGAGTCTTCACTTTCCCAAATGACATTAGGGATTTGAGTTGCATAAGACGGAAGAATTTTAGATGTAATTTGTTTTTGCATTCCTTCTTCCAATCTTAATTCAGAATCACTTAGTTCGATGCCTGTAGCTGGATAATCCATATCTTCACTTTGAATTAAAGCATAATCAACTGCTGCTTCATAATTCCCACCAGCATTTTCATTTCTATCGCCATTTAATACAACTCTAATGGTATGTAAACCATTTTCTAAAGATGGACTTTCATATAGTACATCCTTATTAAGTCTACCATTACGATAATAATCAATTGTATCCATTTTTACATCATCAATATAAACATCTGCCATACACCCATCATTGACACGATGACCAAACAATGTAACTTTATTCCCTAAAAATTTTAAAGAAAACGATGGATAACTTTCACCAAAAACCGCTTTAGTTGTCCAATGCTCATCCCCACCTTGAAATAAATCAGGAAAACCTCCTTCATGAACCCAGCCATTACTAAAAGTAAACTGATTAATTTCTTCACCAACCTCTGAATCATTCACAATTATTTCCATATAATCTGAATTTGCTTTCACTTTAGGTGATCCTGTAATAATCATTAAAACAGATAAAACAACTATAAATATTTTTTTAATAACTAACAGACTTTTTCTCATATTTTCACGCTCCTTCTTTATCAGTTAGTTGTAATATCATTAACATCTTCATACTAATCCATTTTTCCCTATAATGGATTTTATGAATGATGATACTGCCATAATCTCATTTTAAACTATAAAGCAACTAATTATAATCTACATTAATTACATATATTTATTTCTACCATTTTGTAATATTATAAATTAGCATATTTAAATATAAATCAGCTAGAGAAATACTATCATAACCCTATTCATGATAAATTCAATTTATTTTATTATTATAATTAATCAAAACTAATACTTTACAAAATAAAAACTAAAAATATAATTTATAAATATCGTTATCAAATACCTTATAATATAATTATACATTTTATTTATATTAATTGATATAAAATCCATTTATACTTTTTAATCAACAAATTACATTTATTAGTTATAAATAACAAATAATAGTTATTATTCCTAAATAAAAACATACAAATTTGTAATGAGGATACATTCTCATTACAAACATCTATCATCAGACCATTTAAGAAATATAAAATATTAAACAAAATATATTAAATTCTTACAAAATTATCTACAAATTCATTTACTATGAATACCAATGATTTTTCCAATATCTCAAATCATTTATTTGCCTTTAATTTAATATTAGCTTATGCTAGAAATTCCGTTTTTTGATGCCTCAAAATTTTCTACATCTCTCATTTCTATCAACAAGGACATCTCGTATACATTCAATAATATATCTTATTTTAAAAAAAAAGATCCAAGATAATCTTGAATCTTCCTTTGTATTTGTTTTGATTAACGTTTAAAGAACTTCAAAATATGATAAAATTAATGTTTTTTATTAGTTTCGCTGCTTACCTGTTGCATTACCAAAACATCTTAAGCCAACTTATTACATCTTAATAGTATATTATTACAGATGATATTTAAATTATAGAGATCATTAAAACACAAATTGTACTTAATAATGTCCCTAACAAATAGTATTCTGCAAATTCTTTATCTTCTGATATTTTATTATATCTAGCTATTGATTTAGCAGTCAATACTAATCCAACTGACGAATACTGTTTAATTAATATAAAAAATAACATAATAATTCTTTCAATAGTACCAATCATTCTCCCAGCTTTTTTTGTATTCTCAGTATTACTATTTTCTTTATCGATGGGTTTGTATGATTGCATTATATTAACTATAAATATATTTGCTGGTTTATGTACAAGAAATATCTGAACAATTAAAATAATAATTGACTGAATAGAAATCCCAATAATATTTAATATGTCTAAAGCCATTAAATTATATCCATAATCCTTCCCTGACTTTATCATAAAATAAGAGACTATCATTAATATAGTTATATGAATGATTTGGTCGATTATAAAAATATATTTTTGATATTTTTTTATAAATTCATTTTTCTTTAAGAAATATTTTATTGTATCTACTAAAAAATGAGAAATTATAATCATCCATAAATATATATTTTCAAAATTTGTACATATTAATTTAACTAAAATTAAAGTTGTTAATCCATAAACTATACTGTGAATGACAATATATTTAAAATTATTTTCTTGCCATAGATTCAGTCTGAAAATAAAAATCAGATAAGATATGGCTAAGCAAGAATACAATCAGTATCTCTTTATAAGTTGATATCATACTTAACCTCACTTAATATTTTATTAATTGAATCAAAAGCATCTTTATATGCATAAAAATGAGTTTTAGATAAAATCTGTTGAATATTTGATTGGCTAACATTAAAGTATTGTGCTGTTTCAGTTTGAGTTTTCTTTTCGAATAAAACAAAATTTGCAACTTCTCTTTGCCTTTTTGTCCATTCCTTTTCTATACAATACATTAATTTAAAAATAGAATTTAATGATAATTCTTGTAAATTATTATCTCCATCTATTTTAATTTGTACATCACCATAGGTACTTTCATTTTTCTTTTCTAATGTTTTAAGTTGTTCTATACTATCTCTTGCTTTATAATATCCTGGTCCGTCTGCACCAATAGATATCATTGAATCAATATCAGTAGTGATTGCTCCAATTCCGATACCAAATCTTATTTTTATAGGATATAATTCTTTTTTTATATATTGAATTATATCCATAACATGTCCTCCAGAATGTAACAATCCTTGAAACTCATCTCCCAATGTAATTGTAAAATTAGAAGATATCGAATCAGAATATATTTCATTAATTTTATTTAATATATTATTTAATTTCTTTTGAAAATATCTCCGTTCTTCAATACTTTTTGATTTTTTAATATCACCTATAATCGCAATATATGGATTAAAATTTTTAAAGAAAAAAAACATTTATCACACCTCCTAATATTTAACCATAGTATAATATAATCCCACTACATTTTCAATAAATATTAGTTAATTAACTTATAATTATAATCTATAAGTTATATTCCTTATAAATTATATTTATAATCTATATCACTTATAATTTAGAAATACAAAAAGACGTATCTAAACTTTTCACAGAGTCTAAATACTTTTCTAATCTTCTCACAACAATTATTACTAACATTTAGTTAAAACCAAGTTATTAAGCTATAACTCAAATTTATTGATTTTATCAATACTTTTTCCAATGGATTTTCTGATTTGCTGCCCTATTGCTACCATCCCCAGCACAACTTAAAACTTCTCACATCAACAAACCCTATAGAAAATCATCACCTTCAATTAACTAAAATCTCCTAAAAATTAATTGAGGTCATATCAGTCTATTTGTTTTTCAATAAAAGAAACTAAATCTTTTATTGTAGGTAAACCTTCCTTTAATTCTTCTGGTAAATAATCTGTTATTCTATATTCACTAATTCCCATCGGTTTATCCATATCTCTTAAAGTATATTCAGCGATAATATTATTCTTATAGCTACATAACAATAGCCCAATCGTCGGATTATCGAATTGACCTTTCAAAGTTTCATCCACCGCAGTCAAATAAAAACTTAGTTGTCCTGCGTATTCTGGTTTAAAATCACCTCTTTTTAGCTCTATAACAACATAACACCATAATCTTATATTATAAAATAACAAATCAATATAAAAATCTTCCTCTGCAATTTCTAAGTGATATTGATGTCCTACAAACGCAAAACCTTTTCCCAATTCTAAAAGTACTTTAGTGATATTATTGATTAAGGCATCCTCTAAATCTTTTTCCCTTGCATTTTCTTTCAAATCAATAAAATCAAAAACATAAGGATCTTTCATTGTTTCTAAAGCTAATTCACTCTGTGTTTCTTCTAATCTTTGAGGAAAATTTGAGATTTTTGTATTTTCATGTTGTCTTATATATAATTGAGTTTCTATTTGATGAGCCAAAATATTTTTGGACCAGCCATTTTCCACTGTCTTATTAATATACTAAATTCGTTCTTCTTTTAAATTTATTTTTAGTATCTCAAGATTATGTGACTAGGGAATTTGTGCAGCCACCGTCTGCACAAATTCAAAATCAGTATACTCTCTATAAAATCTTACCATATTTTTTAAATTTCTTGATGAAAAACCTTTTGAAGATGGAAACTCATTTCTTATATCTTTTGAAAGATTATCTATAAATTTCTTTCCCCATTTACTATGAGTATCAATAATTTTCCCAATGTTCCAATACAAAAAAATCATTTCTTTATTGGCATTCAATATTGCCTTGTGCTGAGAAATTTGTATTTGTATTTGTCTTTTAATAATTTCAAAAGTTTCTATATAACTTTTTTTCTATCAATAATAGCATCTCCTCATATATTCAATAATATATCTTATTATTATATTCTACTATTTCATTATTTATTATATAACAAAAAAAGATCCAAGATAATCTTGAATCTTCCTTCGTATTTGTTTTGATTAACGTTTAGAGAACTGCAAAATACGATAAAACAAGGGTTTTAGCGTGATTTTGTTGCATACTTGTTGCATTGTTAAAGCTACTTAAAACAACTTATTGTAAGTATCATTTTATTTAAACTATATTTAGATATAATATCAATGATTACCTCTTATTCTTTTATAGATTTCGAATTGTCTATTTATTTCATCTTCTAAGTTTAACCTCATACCTTTTGCCTCTAATATACGTTCTATTGCTTGTTCAGGGCTAAGTGTATGATATGGTAAAAATAATTCTCTCAATTCCTTTGGCTTTACAATCTTATAGACTCTGGTTGATGATAATTCATACGTATATGAAAAATATCTATATAAATATCCTATCCAATACATTTCATTTTTTGTATATTTTACTGATCCATATTTTGATTCTTTATATTCTTCTTCAACTCGTTTAATTATATCTTTTGATTGTAAATTCATCTGTAAAATACTTTCATTATCTATCGTTTTTACCACTTTACTATTCATAAATCTTCGCATGAATATTTCAGAACTCGTTGATGTCAGTTCAATAGAAAGTTCAAAAGTAAGACCTTGCAAACCGCATAATAACAAACCATCTTTATCCATTTTCCTCATTGTATTCACCTTATCCATTTAGCATAAAATTTCATCAATATATTTGCCTTTTCCTCTATATTGTATTCTTGCTAATTTAACTTTATCCTCCCCAAGTTTAGAATCAGAACTTCTCATCTCTTTATAATAGTTTTTCTCATTATTAGCAAGATATACACGTTCCACAATATTTAATTGGTAAATAGCCTGATCACTTACAAAAACATACTGTTTTCCAAGATTAGTAGCAGCTAAACAATGCTTACATTGCTCATCTGTTATTTCTCCTTGAATAAAAGAATCAATAATTTTAAACATCCTATTATCTGCTATTGGTGCAATAATATAATCACAATTTCTCGAATTATTTATTATTTTTTTAACAACTGTATGATCTTTATATTGATCTAAAACTCCTCGATAATAAGCTATTGTCATCATCCATTCTTGATCTACTTGATACTCTTTACATTTTAAGTTTTGACTATCAAAATCTAAATAATAAACTGATGAATTTTTATATCCAGAGACAAACGATACCGCTTGAGTATACGTTTTTCCAGTATAAAATCCTTGTCCAAAATCATTATTTATTCTTCCTACACGTATATTTAAAGCTCCTTCTATAATTCCTTTAGCTCCGTGAAACAATAATTTATGATTTGAAGGTAATTTTTCTATCCATAACATTTCTTTTAATCGATTTAATTGTATTTTTTTATCAAAAGCAAAATTATATACTCGTTCCATCAATTGATTTGAAGGCTTAGTTTTACGAAGTTCATTTCTGGAAATAGTTACCTGTTCAACTCCTATTTGTTCAGCTATTTCAAATTGAGTATAACCTAATATTTCTCTAATCGCCCTTAGATCATCTGCAAAATTATAATCCATAACATCACCTCAACTTATTTATATCATATTACTTAAATAAGTTCAATAATAACTTATACATAACATATTACTTAAATAAGTTTTATGTATCATTTTTGATAAAAAAAGAAGTATCTAAACTTCTCACAAAGTCTAAATACCTCTCTAATCTTCTCATTACAATTAATCCTAATGTTTTGTTATAATTTTGTTATCGTTTTGGGAACTTCAATATACAATAAATTCAATGTTTTTTGATAGTTTTGTTACATACCTGTTGCATTGTCAAAACATCTTAGAGAATTCTACTGCTATAAAAAACAGAAAGCTAAAAACATGATTATTATATTTTTTCTTTTCCTAAAAATAAATCAATAGCATTTATATGATGAACACCTTCTTGTTGATCACGAAATTTATCCAATGTAATTATATATCGTGGGTACCCATCTCTTATTTCTCTAAATGGTCGATATTCTCTCTCTTTAATACGTTCAGTAGCTTTTATATCTTCACCTTGCAAAGTATAAGCAACTTGAATATATGCATAATCTCCACTTTTGTTTCGGATGATAAAATCACATTCTAATTTTCCTATCTTTCCAATACTTATTTGATAATCATGACTTGCTAAATATAAATAAACAATATTTTCAAGTAAAGTGTTATTCGGTGAATTATTTTAATTAAAATAATTCACCGAATAACATTCTAAAACAGATGTTGATGCAACTTTTATGCATATGAAATATGATTACTATAATCATACTAATGTATTTAAGCCTGGTTATAATATCCAGATAGGAGTAAGTGACGGATTTATAA
>JAETPY010000102.1 GCA_021770925.1 Erysipelotrichaceae bacterium
CTGTTAATGAAAGAAGAGGGACTGCAGGAGACACCAAACAATCTTATTCATATAGGGAAGCCAATTGAGATGGATGAAGAAAGCTTTTTTGAAAGACTGATTGAATTAAAAGAAGAGGTGTATGAAGAAGTGGAAGATATAAGACCATTCATCCAGGAACTGGTACCAACATATACATATAAAAAGCCGTTTAAAAGAAAAGTACCAGAAATAAAAAGTGAAGTTAAAGTTTAAAAAAGATTATCAGAAATAATCGTTATGAAGTCACGTTTTTGAAGATAGTTTTTAAGTCAGTATAATTAGATATGAATTAGTAAGACATGTTTAAATGGGGACAAATGTATATATGACAAAATATAAAAGGGTTTAAAATTTGATCATATCATTTTTAAACCTTTTTTGTTTAGATGTCATAATTAGAAATTGAAGACATAAAAATAGAAAGCGATATAATTAATATAAGCATATTTTATGCTTCTGTGAATATGTTGAAAGAAATCTGGATTAATTTAATTGTAATTAATCATTTAAGGAAAAGAGAAGTATTTTATTGTGTTATATATTTTAAAATAGTTAAATAGATTGAATATTTGATTGCAAAGGCAAGAATAAAAAATATTAAAAAAATACTTTTTAGTGATTGATATTAAAGCATGTAAATCTATTTTTAATGAGTGAAAATTGATTAATAATCTTGTTTATTTATATAGTAGACGATTAATTCTAGTTATTTTATTTAATAATCTGAAAAGTGATATATATAATTTATTTACTGGTATTAATGAAATCGAAAAATAATTAATCTATTGTATAATATTTTTTAGCTAAAAAATGGAGAATGGCAAAATTAATATATTATGAAAATCATAAATTTTTAAAAGCTGCCACAACAATTAATGCAGTAGGTTATATTTATAAAACTTTAATAATTAATAAATTTTATTAGTATTTAAAAGATTTCGTTAAAAGTTTATGTGATTATTGATGAAGTTCATATCTTGTGGAAGATTAGTTTTAATAATAATCGGAGTATTGGTAATAGGATGAATGAATTCTAATTGATAAGCATGTAAAGCAGTCCGTTTTATAAGTTTACTTCTATGTCCATATAAAGGATCACTTAATAAAGGATGATCGATCGAAGCCAGATGGATTCGTATCTGGTGTTTACGACCAGTTTCTAAATCACATTTACAAACTGTGTAATTTTCTTGATGATTACAAGCAAGAATTTTTATTTTTGTGACTGCTTTTTGGCCATTTTTTCCGATTCTCATTTTATTTTGATGTCGGTCACGAGCAATTGCTTTGTTAATGATAATATTATGATTTATAATGCCTTCACAGATAGCTATGTAACTTCTTTTAATTGATTTATTAGCCATCATATTATCTAATAATGGCTGGATAAGAGGACATTTGCAAAATAGTACTAGTCCAGTGGTGTCCTGGTCAAGACGATGGATATGTCGGATTGTTAGAAATTGATTTGTTTCTAAATAATAATTAGCTACATAATTGCATAATGTATTTAATTCTTTTTTTGTTTCAGGATAAATAGTTGTATTGACTGGTTTATCGACAACTAAAATAAAATCATCTTCGTAAACTATTTTTAAAGGATATTCTTGTGGAGTATAGTCAATGCCTTCTTCAGAAAAAGCTTTTATTTTAAATAAATCATTTATGTCAAGAAGATGATTTTCATCTACATATTTATTATTTAAAGAATATTCTTTGTTTTGTTTTAGTAAATGAATAGTCTTTTTAGATAAATGTAACCAGTTTAATAAATCTCTAACAGTTTTATTAACAAAAAGATCATCAATAATTAAGGTTAAATAATTTCCTTGAATTTTATAGTTCATTTATATCACCTCATAAGTATTATAACAATTATTACTGATATTTTATAGAATCATATCTAAGCATAATATAAATAATGTTTCATATCTAAAATTACTTGAAAAGTCCAAGTTTGACAATTTATTACATAATCTAGAAAAAATCTTTATTATAGTATATAATCAATATGACAGTGCTAAGAAATGAGGGATTATATGAAAAAAAATATTACATTAGTTATCATGGCAGCAGGAATTGGTAGCCGTTTTGGGGGTGGTATAAAACAATTAGCACCTGTGGGACCAAATGGTGAGATTATCATGGATTATTCTATTTATGATGCTAAAGAAGCTGGATTCAATAAAGTGGTTTTTGTAATTCGTAAAGATTTAGAAGCAGAATTTGACCGAGTTATCGGCTCAAGAATTAGACAGGTTATTGATGTTGAATATGTATTTCAGGAATTAGATAACATACCTGAAATTTACCAAAATAAATTTAAAGAAAGAACGAAACCTTGGGGAACAGGACAGGCTATTTTATGTTGTAAAGATGTGATCAAAGAGCCGTTTTTAGTAATTAATGCTGATGATTATTATGGTAAACAGGCTTATAAAGAAGCATATGAATATTTGACTAATAATCAAATAAATGATAATAAAGAACAAATTGCGATGATTAGTTTTATTTTGAAAAATACTTTAAGTGATAATGGTGGAGTAACTCGTGGAATTTGTAGTGTAAACCTGGATAATTATTTAATTGATATCGTTGAAACCCATAATATTGAAAAAGGTGATAATTGTGCATTTGTAAAAGAGGGTGAAAAAATAATCAATATTGATTTACAAGCACCAGTATCAATGAATATGTGGGCATTGCAGCCAAGTATCTTTAATGTATTAGAAAAGAAGTTTGTGGAATTTTTATCTAAATTAGAAGCTGAAAATATAAAAGAGGAATATTTATTACCAACAATAATAGGAAATTTATTGAAAGAAGAAAAAGTGGATGTAACGGTATTAAAATCACAGGATAACTGGTTTGGGGTTACATATCAGGAGGATAGGCAGTCAGTAATTGATAGTATTAAAGAATTGATTAGTAATGGTGTTTATCCAGATAAGTTATATTAGAGATTATTGTTAAAATAATCTCTTTTTTTAAAGAGGTAAAGAAATGATAGAATCAATTGAATTGTTTGAAAAAGAGATAAGAACTGGTGATTTTATAATCCTTGAATGTGATTTTGATCATCAGTGTTATAAAACATATTTAAATAAGAGTTTGCAATTAAGGAGTATCATTATAAAATATAATAATATTTTTGATACTGACTATTTAAAAATATTTAATCGTTTAAGAGATAGTATTACTAAAGCGTGGCGTATGTATGAAAAAGGTGATATAAGAAGTGCTGGAAATATTATTTACAATATTCTTTTTTCAAATAAATATTTAGGGCGTACTCTATCTAATGAATTTGAAAAAGAAGTCTCAGTTGATGTTTTATATCGAGGACGAATTATTGATGATTATTATTTAATTGAGGATCTAGATAAATTTATATTACAAATCTTTCATATTCCTTTTAATAAAAGAAACCTGGTTGCCAATGAAAGATATAGTATCTCAGGGTTTCCTTGCTTGTATTTAGCCAGCAGTGTTGAGGGGGTTAAAGCAGAACGGGAAATTATGGATTCAACAAAAAACTTTTTTATTGGTGATTTTGAAGTTAGGAGGTCTTTTAAATGTTTTGATTTGACACCTGCTTTTTTAAAAGATATTACTAAAATATCTTTATCTGATATAAAAACAGCAATGTTAAAGCTGTTATTATTGATGACTTGTAATATTAAAGTTAAGGATAAAAAGAGTACATATAGTTCAAATTATGTTATTCCGCAGTTAGTTACAGCTTCAATTGCTAGTAAAGCAAAGTATGATTATCGATGTATAAAATATTTGTCAATTAAAAGTTATGCTACTAAACGAATTGATGATAATTATGTTTTTATTCCTGAATATCAAAGAGGTAATCTATATGATTATAAGCTGTTAAGCTTATTTAATATTATTCCTAATAGCATTTATAATATCTTTAAAGAATCAAAAGAAGAAGTTCATAATTAATGTTAAAAGAATTTTACTATAATGGTGATAGAGGTGTATCAGTAGAACGAATTGAAACCATTGAAAAGTTATTAAAAAAGCGAAAATATAAAGATATTTTAAGAGAACTAAATGATGTTGATATAGCCGAGGCATTTGAACAGCTGCCCAATGAAAATATGATTTGTATATTTAGGTTGTTACTTAAAGATGCTGTTTTTCATATCTAGCAAGTGATGAAGAACATGCATTAATTAAATCTTTAACTAATAAAGAATTTAGTAATATTATTAATGAATTATATTCAGATGATATGATGGATCTATGTTTACCTGCAAATGTAGTAAAAGGAATTGTAACTGTTTCTAATTTTGAGACAAGATATGATACTAATCATTTATTACGTTACGCTGTAGATTCGGCTGGTAGTAATATGAATATAGACTATGCTGATATGACTGTAAAAGATGTGATTGCAAGAATTAGAAAGATTGAAATAGATAAAGAAATGATTAATATATGTTATATAGTTGATAATTGCACTGTTTGATAAACCTTATATTAAGATAGTTTTTTAAAATATGTAAAAATTATTTAAATTTTTGAAAGTGCATTAGCTGATTTTATACTATTAACAGCATTTATTTTAATGTCAATAGATGCTGGTGATAATTCAGGTTCTCAGGCTTCTATTTCAATAATTCGAATTATATCATTAAATGAAATTAGATTAGAAAAGGTTTTTAGAATTGTTTTTTAAGAGTTCAATGTTGCAGCTGTTTGTTTTACTTTGATTGTTACGATATTCAGTGCAAAGATCGCAGGATATTTATTGTCTGTTTTGGTTAATCAGTTTGATTTCAATTCAGCTGTAATGGCAACTCTTTTTATTACTACGATGGTTGAGGCATTACTTTTGCTGATATATTTTATAATTGTTACTAAGTTATTGAATTTATAAGGTTCCTAGAAATTTCTAGGAACCTTGTTTTTATTTACAATGTTTTTTACAACGTAATTCTTTTAATTCTTCAATTGCACAACATGCTTTTTCTTTTAGAACGTTTTCTAATTCTTTAATGGCGCAAATTGTTTGTGCTGTTGATTCATTAATAGCAATTAATTCATCGATACATTTTGCTAGACAAATAGCTTTTTTTATTTTTTCACTTTCAGCATGTATGATTGAAGCTAGAGCTGCTTCCTGCATAGCTACTGACTGTAAAATAGCAGTTAAAGCACATTCTTCATCGATGCAGCATCCATCATTACGACGATTATCGATACAAAAATCTTTATTACATGAGTTCATAGCTTTCATCTCCTTACTAATATAAGATATGTAAAGAAAAAAAATTGTTCGTGGCTTATGTCTTGAATAATTAAAAAAAGCGTGTTTAACACGCTTTGATCATTCAACTGTTACTGATTTTGCAAGATTACGAGGTTTATCAACATCGCATCCTTTAATTTTTGCTGTATAATAAGCAATTAATTGTAAGGGAACAGCTACTAATACTGCTTGAAGAATAGGGTTTACACTAGGCATATAATAAGTTTCATCAACATTACCCACTTCTTGACCTTCTAAAGTAAATAAGATTACTTTTGCTCCTCGAGCAATGGTTTCTTGAATATTACTAATTGTTTTAGCAGCAATATGAGGTTGTGTTGCTACTGCAATAACGACACTGCCATTTTCAATTAAAGCAATTGGTCCATGTTTTAATTCACCAGCAATATAAGCATCAGCATGAACATAAGAAACTTCTTTTAATTTCAAGGCCCCTTCTAAAATAGAAGCATAATCAAGACTACGACCAATGTAGTAGGCATCATGCTGATCTTTTAAATAGCTGGCATATTTTTCAAATATAGCTTCATCTTTTAAAATATTTTCAATATGTTTAGGCAATTTAGCAATGCCTTTAATAATATCTTTATAAATATTATTTTCTTTGCCTAAAGTTTGAGCAATATACATTGCAAGGAGCAGTAAAACAATTACTTGTGTTGTATAAGCTTTAGTACTTGCAACAGCAATTTCAGGTCCAGCACAAGTATAAATAGTAGCCTCAGCTTCTCTTGAAATACTTGAACCAAGGACATTGGCAATTGCAAGAGCAGTTGCCCCCTTTTCCTTAGCTAATCTTAAAGCAGCCATAGTATCGGCAGTTTCACCTGATTGAGAAACAAAAATACATAAAGTTTTTTCATCAATAATTGGATCCCCATATCTAAATTCAGATGCAGCCTGGGTGAAAGTAGGGATACCAGTTAATCTTTCTAAAATATTAGCTCCTGATAAGCAGGCATGATAAGCAGTACCGCAGGCAACAAAAAATACTTTATTAAAAGTTGCAAAACGATTTTTTAAATCGTCAAGTTCTGGTAAGATAATTCGATCATCACTTTCAACTCGACCTCTAAGAGTTTCACTAATTGCGTATGGCTGTTCATGGATTTCCTTCAACATAAAAGTATCATATCCACCTTTTTGAGCAGCTTCATTATCATATGGAATATGAGTGATTTCTTTATTTATTATGTTTCCTTGATGATCATAGAAAGTAATCTCGTTTTTACATAATTTTGCAATTTCATAATCTTCTATAAAATAAACATCTTTAGTATAGTCTAATAGAGCAGGAATATCACTAGCTCCAAAACTAGCACAGTCGCTTTTTCCTAAAACTAAAGGACTGTCTTTTTTTGTGACATAAACAGTATCTGGTTCTAAAGTTGAAACAATACAAAGAGCATAGCTTCCTTCAATATGATCAATCACCTTTTCTAAAGCTTCAAGCATATTTCCTTGATAATAGGAATCTAATAAATGAACTACAACTTCACTATCAGTTTCACTGTGAAATGTATAACCTTTTGTAATTAGTTCTTCTTTTAATTCACGATAATTTTCAATAATTCCATTGTGTACTAAAGAAATAGTATTGTTATTATTGGTATGGGGATGTGAGTTAAGATTCGAAGGGACCCCATGAGTAGCCCAGCGTGTATGACCAATTCCTACACAGCCGATTGGAGTATTTTGGTCTAAACGATCAATGAGATTTTGAAGTCTTCCCTTTGTTTTAAGAGTAAATAATTTGTCTTTATCGACAAGAGTTACCCCTGCTGAATCATAACCACGGTACTCTAATTTAGAAAGTCCTTGCAGTAAAAATGGTAAAGCTTCTTCTTTACCTGAAAACGCAGTAATTCCGCACATAAAAAATTCCTCCATAATATTAAATTTTATGATGTTATTAATGGAGGATACCAAATGAATTTGTTTAATGATCACTCATTATTTTTGTTCATTGTTTAGGTAGTATCATACCTCTAGGTCACCCGCCGAATATTTCGATAAACCTAGTCCTCGTCAACTAAATTAATTAGTCCTGGCGCTATTTTTAATATATCTCCTTAATAACAGTTGCTATTATATACAAATAAAAATAAAAAAGCAACCTATATTATTATATGTCGTTTCAATGAAAACGCTACCAGATCAATAAAATTTATAAAAAATGCTGTAATATTGAATAAAAAAAGAAAATTCGTAAAAAATAAAAGTAATTTTACAATTAATAATGTAAAAGATAATAGGAGGAAAAATATATGAGTGTTCATGATAATTTAGCTGAAATCAGTAAATCGTTAGAAAACTTAGAAGAAACAGGAATTTATGATGTAGAAAAGTATAGCTGTTCATTGAAGCATTTAACCAATCAGCTGGAATATTTTTATTGCCATCTGGTTAAAGATGGCGGGCGAGATATTGATAGTACATATTATCATCTGCCAAGTCGCCCTAAAATTCATCAATTAGCTTATTTTAACATTGGCCGTGGATTTCCTAAAGAATTAATGGATGGACATTGGTGTTATATACTTAAGGATTTAGGCTATAAAATGCTGATTATACCTTGTACCTCATTAAAAGGAACTAGTTGTAACCCAGAATTTGAATTAGATATAGATGTGATGATGTCAAACACTAAGACTAAAAGTCGTTTACAGTTAAGTGAAATTCGTTGTGTAGATATGCAGCGTTTAGATTTAAGAAAACCATTTTGTGAGGTTTTAAGTAATCGACAGAAAATTGTAGACTATGTTGAAGAGCATTTATTAAAATAAAAAGAGTCTAATAAATAGGCTGATAAACTAAAATAAGTAGGGCAATAATTAAAATAAGACGATAGTTTTTATTCTAAAAAGATTAATTAAGATAGTAACAATAATTGTATTAAAGATAAAAGAAACAATAAAAACAATTTTTTAAAACAGCATTATTTTTTATAAAAGTTTAAGTTTGTTTAGCTGATTTTAAATTTTCAATAAGCATAATTGATGGATAGAGCAGACTGTTTATAGTTTTAAAAGCATTTATAAAGAATAGATTAATTTGATTGTAACATTACAAATTAGTTACTTTTTTAGAAAAGAAAGCGATTACTGTTAGGATCACTATTTTGATAATAATGATTGAATATTGTTGTTCTATATATTAGTTAATCATAATAGTTGAAAATAAGTGGTTTTTAGACAATCTAGTTATTTATCAAAACTATATTTTTAGTTTGAACATTTGCAAAAGGAATATGTATTTATCTAAAATGTTCTGGCTAAAATAAATAAGCTGGTGATTTATAGAATATTGTTTAAAAGAATTTAATCATTATAGAATAAAACATGTAGCCAGGTGCTACATGTTTTATATTTGCCTTACTTATACAGTTTATTTTATATTCTTTTAATACATTATTTTTTATGCAGTTGTATAAATCTGATAATTAAATTTATTATAGCTACCAAAACAATATATAAAAACCAGCTTTTAAATGACAACAATTGAAATCCAATGTCACACATTGCTAATACAAAAGGTATAAATATAAGTAATACTAAATCAAATAATTTTTTTTTATTTTTTTTCATAGTTCCTCAAGTTTCGTAGTTCAAATTTCATTAGATATAGTTCCTCATAGAAAACTATATTCAGGCAAAAGTATATATATTAAAATCAAAATCACATTGATTTTAATAATGCTTTTTCAATATAAAAGCTCTCCTTATAGTATAATATAAGTGCTTAAAAACCAACAAAAGGATACACTTATATGTTATCATCTATTTCAAAATTATGCAACTTGACACATTCATTTTTTTCATCTTTTTATGAACTAGGTATTTTTAATACTCTTGAAGTTAAAAAATATCCGCTGTTATCTTTTCTCTTGTCTTCTATCATATGTCTTGTCAATTCTAAATATAAAGAAGAATTACCAGGAAAAGACTGTATTTGTTGTTTCCTTAATTCCAGCAAGTTCAACTGGAGAAGGTTTTTCCTTGAAGTCTTTTCGAATGTAACTGAACTTGCTGAGCCTTATAGATCAAAGAGAACTGATATGCTTTCTAAAATCTTTGATCATCTCACTCATGAATATTTTAACAGCTATCATCTTTCTTTGGATGCTACTGTCAGACATCTTATCAATGATTATTGCAAATTTTTAAAGTAAAATGAATAATTCTTTTGTATATATTAGTAGGAGGTATTTTTTGTGACAAAAGAATTTTATAATGATTTTAAAAATGATATCTTATTTAAATATTTACTCCATGATGACTTAGATCCTGACTGTATCTTTATGTTAAAACTCTTTATCGAAAATATCCTC
>JAETPY010000103.1 GCA_021770925.1 Erysipelotrichaceae bacterium
GAACAAGGACCTGCGATCAAAGCTAGATTTTCACCTCCAACTTTAACCCCCGAAACATCAACGATCGTATCATCAGGATGAAATGCCCGATTAGCTAATTTATATGGCTCTGATACTTTCATGACCTTTTCAACACATTCTTCTACCTCAATTATTTTAGGGTCAATTTGTGTAGTATCTCCTACCATTCCAATAATTGTTTGAATATCTCCTTTAGAAACATGTGGCTGAGCCCCTTTAGCTTTAATCAAATTTTTGATCTTTTCAATACCTTCATCACTTGTGTGTGGTTTTAAAACAATAATCATTTTATCTTCCTCCTATAAACAAAAAACTCGTCCTACTGAAAGGACGAGATAACTTCGTGGTACCACCTTTATTCACTAATAGATCACTCTACTAGCCTCATCAAGTACGCTATTATAACATAGTTCATACTCTAACACTTTAACGGGTGTAACCGGAGATGCCTACTTAATTCAACATTCTACTCCTTGATGTATTCAACTATTTATTTGGATACCATCACACCACCCTGGTACTCTCTTTGCCTAAATGCCTAGTCTACTATTTCAATTCATCGTATTTAATCTATATGTTTATGATACTGATTATTTTTTTAAATGTCAACCAATTTACTAATTTTCTTTATAGGAATTCTTCTGAATCTTTTACATTATAGATCAATCCTCTGAAATCTCTATAATTCCTGTTCCTTTGCTTCTAACCGTTTCGGTCAAATCATAGGCAGTAGCAATACAATATGAATATAAATGCACAGCTGATTTACACAATCCATCTGTATTCATTATAATAACAAACTTAATTAACATCATTTTAATTGTCTAATGACTTCATTATATTTCTCATGATAGATATTTGAAAACTTCTAAACAATTTTTTCTTACTTCTATTTTTTCAATAAACTAGAATTTCGTTATTGATTAGTTTTTATAGTAACGCAGTCCTTCCTTTTTCTTTTTATCAATTACTGTAATTAATATATGTTCTGTTTTCATCAATTTCAACATCAAATTCATTCAGCTCTAAAAAATCAAATTTACATTTCTGTTTTTAGCAAAGAATACATTTTCATGTCAACAATTCTACCATTCTTGATGGCATTGCAGCGCAATGTACCTTCACATTGAAAACCTGCTTTTTCAAGTACCCTACAAGACGCAACATTATATGCAAACGGTTCTGCGTAAATACGAACAATATCACTTTTATTAAAAACGTATTCACAAATTTGTTTTACTGCTTCAGTCATAATTCCTTTGCCCCAGTATTCTTCAGCAATGTAATATCCTAATTCAGCAGTCTGTCTGTGAATGTTTTCTTGACGAAATATGCCAATACTTCCAATCGCTTTGTCATCTATTGTAATGGCAAAAACGAATGTTTTATTTTCATCTGCAGAAAGTATTGCAGAAATATAATCTATTCCATCTTGTTTTGTGTAAGGATATGGTAACCCATCTCGAAGATTATTTTGTATTTTTTTGTTGGAAAGAGCCATTGCTAAGTCATTTGCATCTGATAATGTCCATTTTCTTATTTTACAAGTCATTTTGCCAATACCTCCTCAATAACTTATAATTTTCTTCCTATTATCTATATAGGAATTGTAAAACAATTTCAATCATTTTTTCATAAAACTAAATTCCTAGCAAATATTATATGCCTAAAAAATTTATAGCATTATATAAATCTGCAGTATAGGTATTCTATATATCTTTCTAATTTTCTCTAGTTTTTACCTATCTAACCTTGAAATCAGGGTGTCTGATTCATCATTAACATAGTTTTCTAAATTACAAGGAATAGAAACATTTAATTCATTGTATAAATATATTATTTTCTTCTATACTCAAGTTATCCATACACGCTTTTCTTTTTTCTCTATTTTACACCAACCAACTATTCATTTCGACACAAAAAATCATTTTAAGAGCATTAGCTTATCAGGTGCTCCATTTACTTTTGTTAATGCATCTAACCCAACATTCCAAAAATCATCTCTTTTACTATCACGATAAAACACTAATTCACCTTCAACATTATAGCAAAGACAAATCCCAGCATGATGATTACATTAGTTTAATCATTTAGATTTAATAAAACTTCTAATGTTTTTCTTACATTATGGGCAGCATCTTCTTGTATTTCTATAATTCTTGCTTCTTTGCTTTTTGCTGCTTCTCTTAAATCTACTGATATTCCTGTATGAAATGAACACCCTACAACCAAAAATACATCTTCTGGTTGTAATCTATATACCATTTCGTAGGCTTTTTGATAATTTGGTGCGGGATCACCATATAATACTGGTTTGTTATATGAAGAATAAGCTATATCCATTTCATCATCTTCAGGTAATCCACCATGCAGTTCTAATATATTTCTTCCAGCCAACTCACATAATTTATAAATAAATTTTCCTTTATTCTATTACTTTCTTTACATTACAAATAATATTTTCTACTCTTACCAATACTAATTATTAATTAATAAATCCCATTAATTCTGGATATCGATCTTTTTGATGCCTGACGTAACTTCTTTTAAATTCAGCAAAAGGTGATTTCCTATCTAACAATCCTTTTAAAGAGCGTCTTATTATTACAGAACAATTACCATCTTGATACTTTTCTAAAATATCATATAAAGCATTCATTTCTTTCAATAATTCATCAACCCTTAACAAATTCATCAACCCTTACTTGACATTTATGGATTCGCATCCCTGTATTAGTTTTATTAAAAACCTCATTCATTAAGTTAGCTGTAGTTTTTGCTTCAATGTCTTTATTATCTTTTGCATCAACTAAAACTCTTTCTCTGTCTATTTTAAAATCTAATAATTCTTCAGGATCCCTTTTGCAACAATCTAAAACATTTTCATCATATTTACTTTGATTTTTAACACTATTGCAATGAGAACAAAAAAAAAACAAATTATTCCAATCGAATTTTCTATCTGGATATGCTCCATTTTTATGCGGTAAAAGATGTTCTATTTCTGGATCTTGTACAGGTTTAATTCCACATATATAACATTTGTCATAAAAATCATGTTTTAATAGTAAAACAACATCTTCTCCATCATATTTTCTCTTCTCTTTTAATGATTCAGGAGAATTTGGACTTCTTTCAATTTTGATCATTGTAAGTCACTTCTCCCCTCAAACTCTAATTTCAAGTTTTGATATTCAGTTGAAATATCTAATGCAAGATAATCTGGAATTTCTTCTAAATAAACTTGAAGTCGTGCTATTTCAGCAAAATCTTCATCTTCCAAATGCTCTTTTTTTACTAGTTCCTTATATTTTTCAAATTTTTCTTTTAATTCTTTTGAAAGTGAATCAACCTTAAAATAACCCTCCACTACACCTTTATATGGAACGTCTGTCAATCCATTTTGAATTAGAATATGATTTTCCAAATCATAAATAACAACATTATCTAAACTATTAAGGATAAAAGGAGAATGTGTTGTTACAATAAATTGAATATTAGGAAAAATAGTTGTTAATAAACTCATGATATTTTTTTGTAATTCCAAATGTAAATGTGTTTCAATTTCATCAATCAAAGCTATTCCTGGCATATTATATTCAAATTTTCTATTTGACGTTTTTTCCATTCTCATAATTAAGTCAACAACAATATCAAGTATTGCCGAATATCCACTAGATAAAGTATTAAAATCAAAAGTATCCTTATTATTCATAGAAATATAAAAATGAAATTTATCTTCATCAAACACTAGTTTTAAAGATTTTTCATCGAAAACAATTTTCAAATAATCTTCAAGTGATTTAAACCAATTTTCTATTTGCTCTGCTTTTTCTTTTTTACCCCCAGTTAATGCCAATGCTTGTGTTACTTTTAAATCAACAAGATATTTTACAAATTTAGAACTAGGTTTCTCATTAATTGCGTACTTGTCATTTAAATTCACTTTTTCAACATTTTTTACTTCTTCGATTTGAAATATTCTATCAGCTTTATAGTACGCCAAAACAAATTCTCCATTATTATAGCATCTAAAAATAGATGCTGGCTCAACATTAAACAATACTTCTAAACCATTTCTTGTATTAAGAATATTGTTTTTGCACATTTCTACATATCTTTCATAATCGTTAATTTTTTTTATATCATTATTACTTCGTGCTTTATCTAATTGTTGCATGTTAAGTGATAAAGAAGATTCATATTCTTGAAAATTGGAATTATTAGCAACACTATCAAGATATTTAGAAAGTGCATCTAATACACTTGTTTTCCCACTGCCATTTTTTCCAGTAAGAATTAAATTCTTTTTATCATCAGATAAAGGTATCTCTATATCATGTAAATGCCTAAGCGATTTTATTTTCAAATTTGTAATATAAATATTTTCCATTATTTCATACCTCCTATTAATTCCTCTAATACTTTTCTTACATTATGGGCAGCATCTTCTTGTATTTCTATAATTCTTGCTCCTTTGCTTTTTGCTACTTCTCTTAAATCTACTGATATTCCTGTATGAAATGAACATCCTACAACCAAAAATACATCTCCTGGTTGTAATCTATATACCATTTCATAGGCTTTTTGATAATTTGGTGCGGGATCACCATATAATACTGGTTTGTTATATAAAGAATAAGCTACATCCATTTCATCATCTTCAGGTAATCCACCATGCAGTTCTAATGCATCACTTCCAGCGAGTTTGTGTAAACCGTCTATATTCATTGTAATAACCGGAATATTATATTCAGCTAATGCAATATGTCCATCATTGGGTTTTGCTCCATTCATATTATCTTTTAATTGTTTAATTACTTCATTGTATTCTTTATGATGTACATTAGCATAGCTTCTAAACAACTTTTCTCTGACTTCTGGTTTTTCCATAAATGTAGGAATATTGCTTTGTTTACTAATTCCCGCTCCTGTAAAAGCTAAAATTTTCATATATCTTCCTTCTTTCTCTATTTTTCTACAAATAAATTATTTTGTTAATATCAAATTCTTATACAATTAGCATATCACTTTAATTTAATTTATCAAACAAAATCACATCTTTTTATATTTTAAATACTTTTAATTTATATGTTAAGTCCTTAAAATACATATATATTATTTTAATAAGATATAAATAATCTGCGTTTAATTTAACCATAGGGCTATCAACATTTTATTCACCTTTTATTATTATCTTATTTTTACAAACAAAAACAACTAATACATCTTATAATATCTATTTTTTATATGTATTTTGTTACTATCCATAGTTTTCTAAAAGAACAAAATTAATCTAAAATACTAAATAGATATAATTTTAAATTAAATTTAATAGTTTATAGCACTTTTTTAGAATATTAATCAAAAAAAAGATTGAACTCTATCCACATAGATTTCAATCTTTAATGATTTTATCCTCTTTTCATTGAGTAAAGACTTATAATATACTCGGTTTTACAATTTTCTTACTATGAAAATCTGCTATACAATAAACAAATATTTGGCATTATCTTTATTTTTTACATCTGAAAAAATCTTATTATAAATATTATACTTAATTCAAATACAGTTTTAACAAATTGATAATCATTGTTGTAAGCAATATTTTTATTACCATCTTAATTTCTTACAAATGCTTTTAAAACTTTGATTTTCTCATTTGGATTTTCAGGTCTAATTGTATATTGTTTTATACTTGCAGGAATAATAACTGTCTCTACATAATGTAGGATAAATGGCTCAAATTCATTTATGGGGCTTTCAATAACCGCACTTGTTCCATCAACTAGATTTAACATATGGACTCCATCATTTGTCTTATGAAATGTTTTTGTTTGGCTTGTTACAACTCTTGTTTCAATAAATTCTAATTCATGTAATCCCGTTTTCACTTCTGTAAAATCCTCATTATTTTCAACAACTTCAAAATGATTGACTAAGTTATCTTTCACCCATGACGTTGTACGATCCCATTGGATATTTTTTCTACCATCCTCAATATGAATTGGACGTGGCAGACCATCTAAACCTAAACGATTCCAGTCCCAAAGTTTAAATGTAAAGATATATGGTGTAGCACTAACTTCTAAGACCATACAATTAGATGATGAACAATGAACTGTTCCAGCAGGAATAAGATAATGATCATGTTTTTTAGCTTCAAAGAAATTGATATAACGCTGTGCATTAAACGAACATTGTCCAGCCTGGGCACGTTTTAATTCATCAATCATTTCCTCTTTTCGTATATCTTCCTTTAGCCCCAAAAAGACTCCACCACCCTCTTGACAATCTAAAATATAATAGCTTTCATCTTGTGTATATGTCATACCAAAATGGGACTTAATATATTCTGTTAAAGGATGAACCTGTAAACTTAAATTTTGTCCTTCCATGGTATCAAGAAAATCGAATCTAATCGGAAATTCTGCCCCAAAACGTGCAAAGTTCTTTTTGCCTAATAAATTTACTGGTTGGTATTGAACAACATTCATAGCTGGTGTTTCAATAACTGTATCACCATATTTTAAATAAATACTATTTTCTTCTGGAACACCATCAAAACTCCACGCAAAATTATCTTCATTTGGATCTAATCCACATACTTCTTTCATCCATTGTCCACCCCAAACACCTGGATCAAAATATGGAACTAATCTAAATGGTCTTTGACTTATCTGTTTTAATCCTGCTCTAAAAGCCTTTCCAGAAACCATCTTTGGTTGATTAGACTTATTTGTATCTAAATAAAAATCAATTTCATCATATAAATCCCGTTTAAGTTTATCAGCTATCCTCCATTCAATAAAAAAGCCACGCTTATATTTTTTCAAAATATCTTCATCATTATTATGACATTTAAAGTTCGGCATACCCTGACGATATCTTAATTGAATTTCCCATCTTGCCATATCTGCATAAACAAGAATATCACCTTTCGTAATTAAACTTGCTCCAACACCATAGACAAGGCAAAGCCCAGTACATTCATTTACTGATTGTTGAAATATATTTTTCTTTTTCTTATCAATAAAATCAATTATTTGTCCATAATACATTATTCCTCTTACTCGATCATCTGTTAAATGCATGGACATCATAGATGTTAGATTTTCCTCATCATAAAACATATCAATACTTTTAATGATACAATTAGGTTTTAATCCATTTATTAAAGCAGTTAATAATTCTTCATCATTTACACCTGGGTAACAATCTACAACAATTATTTTATTATCACCTAAATGTTCTAAAAGTTTTTTTATTATTGCCTCGTATCCTTCAATTCCAGCATCAGCATATCCAGCAACATTTGTCATCGGATATTTATCATAATTAGATTTTCTATTTATATAATGCAAAATACCACCATCCATTTCTATTTATAAAATTATTAACAAAATTGCTATACCGTCATAAATAACTCAGACTTTATTTTTTGAAAACTGTTACAATACACTGATCCTTTATATTTAATATGTTAAAAAGATCCAGCAAGCATATACAATCACTAAAAGTTCATGATTAATATTTGCTCGTTATTTTATAAATATTATAATGTTATAACATTATAATATTTATATACTGAATATAATATATAAATATATATGTTGTCAAGTTATTTCATTATAAAAAATCCACTACATATAATAGCGGAAAATAACTAATTATTATTAATATATAATACATAACCATCGCTTAAGTACCTCGATATCGAATATTCTACACCCAAATTACCATGGCATCCCTTACGTACTCTATTCATTAAAGCAATTGTTTGACTTTCAATACCAAATTCTTTTTTTTCTTCCTCAGTAGCAATACTTGCTGTAATCTCCTCTGAAACACTTTCAATTGCATATCCATGTTTCTTATATTGATCATATAGTGAATATGTAAAATCTGTTTCACTATTCATACCAGTTATTGGATGAATATACGATAAATGTAGAGCCAAGATTTTATTTTGTTTGATTTGTCCTTGCCTCATGATACATAGCACTTGGCTATCCACAGGAATTTTAAAAAAATCAGCAACTTTTGCAGGCGCTTTAACATATTTAACCCAAACTAGTCGTCTTGTCCAGCCATCTCCATTTTCTTTTAGATTTGCAAATGATGATTGAAAAATTGTAGAAATTTTATCTTCTTTTTCTAGTACAATTGTACCTTTTCCTCTTTTTCTTGAAATTTTATTTTCAGATAACAATTTGTCCATAGCTTGTCTAACAGTAATTCTTGATACATTGAACTCTGCCATTAATTGCATTTCAGTAGGCATAATATCTCCTACTTTATAATAATTATTTTCAATTCTCTCGCTTAATACATCATACAATTGACTCCATAAAGGTTTTTCTCCTAAATTAATATCTAATCTCACACTTTTCACCTCCATAATAACAGGTCTATTCCATAAAAAACAATTAATCCTCTATTATTATATATTATTCATAATGATATAACAATAAATCATTTTGCAGTTAAATTTATATAAAAATAATTAACCCATATTTAATTAAAAAAAGTTTTAATCGTTTCTATAAATCACTTCTTAAATTATATTTAACCATAATAATATATTATATATCAATTTGGTAAACAATTATTAAAATATTGTTAAATTAGAAATCAATGATATAATTCAATCCACAATAAAATATAAAAATTTTAATTATAATATTAAGATATAAAATAACATATATTATAAATCGATTTTATTGTGTTGACTCTTACATGATGGAATAGTTTATACTTAAAATGAGCTCAAAGGAGGACCTCCACATGTTAAAGATTTCAGATTTTTCAAAACTATCTAGAATAAGTATTCGTATGTTGCGTTTTTATGATGAAAGAGATATTTTAAAACCTTCTCTTATTAAAGAAAACGGTTATCGTTATTATGATCCTAAACAATTACTGATTGCCTTTCAGATTCAATATTTACGATATTTAGGTTTTTCAACTAATAATATCAAATATATTTTAGCAACTTATCAAAATAACGAAGATATTTCAAAATATCTAAAGCTTCATCTTGAACAATTAAAAGAAAAGCAAAATGAAATTAGTGAAAAAATATCTGCTTTGACCAAAACAATTGAAAAAATAAATAAGGAGGAAACTATGATGAGTTATCAAGTTGAAATCAAAACAATTCCTGCAAAATATGTTATGTCAAAAAGGGGCATAATTCCAACATATAAGCATGAAGGATTACTATGGCATGGTTTATGTAATTGAATATTTCACCGCGTTGACGACATCATGTTAATGAAGTGACGACAGTGTGTTAATCAAAATGACGACACTTTATTCTCCCTTATATATTAATTATAACCTTCAAGAGTTAGAA
>JAETPY010000104.1 GCA_021770925.1 Erysipelotrichaceae bacterium
ATATGAGACCAAAAAATCATAGGAATATGATCTTTTGGTGCTTAAATAATAAAACCATAAGTAATTATAAAAAAAGTACTTATGGTTCTTTTATGTGTATGCTATTTGACGCTTACAAAAAAAGTAATGAAATTTTATTTCATCACTTTCCTAAATTAAATTGACTATTGTAGAGATCGTAGTAAAAACCACGTTCATTTAATAATTCCTGATGTGTTCCTTGTTCTAAAATATGTCCTTTATCCATAACTAAGATTAAATCCGCATTTTTAATCGTTGACAGACGATGTGCCACAATAAAAGTAGTTCGTCCCCTCATCATTTCATCAAAAGCTTCTTGAATCTGTAATTCTGTTCTTGTATCAATTGAACTAGTAGCCTCATCAAGTATTAGCATCGGTGGTTTTGTTAACATAATTCGTGCAATACAAATTAGCTGTTTTTGCCCTTGAGAAATATTCCCACCATTTTCATCAACTATTGTATCATAACCTTTTGGTAAATTCATAATAAACTTATGCACTCGAGCTTTTTTAGCGGCCACAATAATTTCTTCATCAGTAGCATCACTTTTTCCATAAGCTATATTTGCTTTAATAGTTCCTTTAAAAATCCACGATTCTTGTAAAACCATCCCATACATCCTACGGAGATAATCTCTTTTTAAGTCTAGTATATTTACATTATCAATACTAATTATACCTTTATTTATATCATAAAAACGCATTAGCAAATTAATCAATGTTGTTTTACCACATCCAGTTTTTCCAACTATTGCAATCGTCTGTCCTGATTTTGCTTCTAAATTTAAATCTTCTATTAAAGAATCTTTGGGATCATAACTAAAAGAAACATTTTTTAAAGTTACATTACCTTGAATACCATTAACTATCTGCGAATTAGTTACTGGGGATTCAATTGGTTCATCTAATAAATTAAATACTCTTTGACTAGCAGCCAAAGCCGTTTGCATCTCAGTCATAACAGAAGAAATTTCATTAAATGGTTTTGTATACTGGTTAGCATATGTTAAAAAACTTGATAATAATCCCACACTAAAATGTCCATTTAAGACATTGATAGCTCCAAAGACACCAACCGCTGCATAAACCAAACTATTTACAACTCGAGTTGTTGGATTAATCAAGGCACCATAAAACTGTGACTTAACACCACTAATATGCATTCTCTGATTTATTTCTTTAAATCTTTCTTCATTCATTTCTTCATGATTAAAAGCTTTTATAATTCGCTGGTTACCAATCATTTCCTCAATATATCCATTCATCTCACCACGAAGTTCCAGCTGTTCTTTAAAATATATATGTGTTTTTTTTACTATCAACGATGCTACTAATAGTGATAATGGTGTCAATATGACTACAATTGCAGCAATTGATAAATTAATTAAACACATAATTACAATAGTCCCAATAATTGTGGCAACGCCTGTAAACAAGCTAGTGAAGCTTTGTAATAATCCTGTTCCAATTAAATCTATATCATTAATCACTCTTCCAATAATATCACCATGAGGATGACTATCGATATATTTTAACGGCAATAAATGAAGCTTTTCAAATACACGATCCCGAAGATCATTAGTAATACTATAAGTGATTTTATTTGTCAATTGCCCTAAGATCCATTGAACAAACGCCCCTGCAATTATTACGGTCATAATAATTACCAGCTTATTTGCTAAAGCATTAAAATCTACTTGATTTATTCCTATTAACAAATCTATCGCCTGTCCAAACAGCACTGGTGTAATCAATGTTAAACAAACACTAAAAAAAGATAAAACAAAAATTCCCATTAAAATTATACGATATGGCTGGCAATACATTAGTAATCTTTTGATCGTTTTACTATCCATGACCGTCACCATCCTTACTATGTTGTGAAGCATAAATTTCCTGATATATTTTACAATTTTTCATCAAGCTCTCATGACTATCAAAACCAACTAAATCCCCATGATACAAAACCATTATTTTATCAGCCTGTTCAACTGAAGCTGTTCGTTGAGAAATAATAATCTTTGTCATATCTAATTTTTTCAATTCCTGCCTCAATTTAAAATCAGTAGCATAATCAAGTGCACTAGAACTATCATCTAAAATAAGAACTTTTGGATTTTTAACTAACGCTCGAGCAATCGTCAAACGTTGTTTTTGACCACCAGACAAATTTTTGCCGCCTTGTTCAATCATTGTATCTAACCCCTCTGTTTTATTATCAATTAGTTCTCTACCTTGAGCAATTTCTAAAGCCTTGATTAGTTGTCTATCATCAGCATCATAATTACCAAGTTGAAGATTTTCTCTAATTGTACCAGAAATCAATGCCGTATGTTGTGGTACAAATCCAATAAAACGACGTAAAGCATGAAGATTATATTTTTTAATCGACTGATCATTAAGCAAAATTTCTCCACTTGTAACATCATAAAAACGCAACATTAAATTTACTAAAGTGCTTTTCCCTGCACCTGTACCACCAATAACTCCAATTGTTTCTCCCTGCTTGATAGTAAAACTTAAATTATTTAACACATTCTTTTTATCATAACCAAAACTAACTTTTTTAAATTCTATACAATTATCAGTTGATTTCCAAGATATTTCCTGCCCATCGTCTTTAACTTTAGGTTTAGTTTCGAGAACTTCAAAAATTCTAGTATAACTAGCTCCTGCTTTATTATAAATTGATAATACATTTGCAAAAACAATCAATGCTAATAAAATTGAATTCATATAATTTACTAAAGCAATAATTTCCCCTTGCGATAATCCCCCCACATTTACTTCAACACCGCCAAAATAGACAATCAATACAATCGCAATATTAACAATTAGATAAGTAAAAGGGTTTAGTAATGACTGAATTCTTCCAACTTTTACTTGGATATCTTTTTGTTCCTTAGTTTCAACAGTAAACTTATGAATTTCTTTATCTTGTGATGCAAAAGCACGAATAACTCTAATTCCATCTAGATTTTCTCTAACTATCAAACTAATTTGATCAAGTTTTTTTTGTATATTATTAAAATACGGCATAGAAATCAAAGTAATCACAAACATGACTACTGCCAAAATAACAGCCCCAATAACAAAAATTGATGCTAATGGCCCACTAATTAAAAATGCTAAAATCAATGATCCTAACATAATAAATGGAGCTCGTGAAGTTAGTCTGATCGTCATTGCCACTGCTAATTGAATTTGTACAACATCATTAACCAGTCTGGTTACTAAAGTTGGTGCATTTAATTTATCAAGATTATGGTGATCATAACAATTTATTTGATGATACATATCTTCACGTAATTTTGTGCCTACACTTTGAGATGTAACAGAAGCATAGTATTGACATACAAGCGCAAACAAATAACCTGCTACTGCCAGTCCTACCAGAACTAACCCTTTTATCAAAATATAGCTTTTATCATTATTTTTAATTCCAACATCAATAATATCTGCCATTACCAAAGGTACCGTTAATTCTAATGCTGCTTCAGCAATCTTGAAGACGAAACCAATAATAGCCGGTATCTGATATTTTTTAACATACTTCATTAATTTCATTATCCAGCCCCCTAATCTGGACTTATTATACCCTATATACTAAGAAAAATAAAAGGAATTAGTATTTATCTAACCCCCTATTATACCTATTTACATAATTTCAAAATCTTTAATATCAGCATTTGAAATACAATATATTAAATACATGTTTAATTATTTTTACCAGCTATAGAAATCAATCAAAATAAACATTACAAATTCTTGCCTAATATAAAAGCCAGTCACATTATGCATATTAAATACAAACATAAATATAGCGTCCAAATTTTACATATTCTGTCTTTTTTCTTAAACAGCTATCAAGGATTAAAAAGCCTGCTTGATTGATTTCTTTACTCATATCTTCAAATGTTACCATAACCATTTTATCACAGATTTTCCGTGATGATTGAATCATTTTACACTGTTCTACATATGTTATTGGCGTGTATAGATTATAAGGAATATCCATAATTGCTACATCGTAATGCTTTTTTAAATTGTGAATACTTACTTTATTAATCAAATACTCATCATAACCAAAATATTTCAGGTTTTGTCGTGCCTGCCATGATATTTCCCGAGAAATATCAAACCCCTCTATATCTAATCCCAAAGCTATTCCTTCAAGAACCACTGTCCCCATTCCACAACATGGATCAACGATTTTAACTCGATTATTATCACCAGCAGCAATATTTACCAGTGTTCGTGCCAAGCGTATATCCAGTGAGTTTGAAAAAGTATTTGGTTTATCATCATGCTTTTTCCATGAAGGAATTCCATGATGATAATAGCCACATAACCACTGCTTATCTAATTTTGTAATTGCAATGGTATGAAGCGGTTTAGACATATTAACACTGCCATTAATTGCCCATGAAATATTTTTACATCTTTGCAGACTTTCTTGATAATTCACATGAGTAACTTCATTTTTTAAATAAATCACTTTAAAATCTTGATAGTTTTTGTGCAGTTCTTTTACTTGATTAATAAGTTTTGAAAAATCATTATTTATTGCCCAGATATCTATCTTCGCCTTAACAAAAACACTTTTATCAACACTATAATCTCTATCAGTTAGATAATATTTACTTTTAAACTCATCTTTAAACATAGCTCTAAATTCTAACGCACATAAATCCTTATCCTCAGGAGGATAATTAAAAACATATAAATATTTTTCCATCATAACTCCTTCATTTGTATCAATCTTACATTTATGCTATAGTAACAGTATTGGGAGGTTAAATATGCAATTTATTCATTCGTTAAAAGAGCGTTTTTCTAAAGAGCAGTTAACGATCATTGCTACTGCCTTTAGTTTATCTACTCCATTTTATATTTGTGTACCTTTTTTGTTACTTGAAACATTGTACTTATTGTACACTAAAAAAATTATTAATGTATTTAAAAACACACCAAAATCTAAATATTTGATAATTTTTATGCTTTTAACTTTAATAATTTCTATAATTTATCAAAATTGGATCGGGGTAGGATGTGTTATCTTAATCTTTATCTTTGTTTCGCTAATGCTTTATTATCGAAAATATGTCAACGAAGAAGTATTTGAATTTATTTTAGATATGCTGATTGCTTTGTCTGTTCTGTGGGCAATTTATGGTCTATATGAACAGGTCCAGATCTTAAATCGTCTTGGCTATGACCACTTTGTGTTAAAAATATTTAGTCGTCGTGAAAATCGTCTTAACTCTGTATTTTTTAATGCAAACTACTATGCAATGATGATCGAATTCATCATTATGATGATTGGTTATAAACTTTTTGGGACAAAAGATATTAAAAAACAAATATATTATTTTATTGTTGCCTGTATTAATTTTTTCTTATTATATATGACCGGGTGTCGAACTGCATTTATTGCTACAGCAGGAGCAATATTAGTATTTTTAATAATTAACAAAAATTATCGAATTTGTTTTTTTATTGCTATTGTTTGTATTATCGGTGTAATTTATTTCATTATAAACCCTGATCAATTTCCAAGAATTGAAAAATTAGTTGATAACTTTACAGTAAGAACTAAAATTTGGCATGCTGCTATCGAAGGTATTAAAGCACATCCATTATTTGGTCAAGGACCGATGACTTATATGATGATTTTTGAACAATATAATGGTCATGTTACTCAGCATGCTCATAGTGTTTATCTTGACCCAATATTATCATTTGGAATTATTGGTATCACTTCTATTGTCCCTTATATAGTTGATAATTGTAAAAGATTGTTTAAAGTATATCAAAAAAAACTTAATCTTCGTTATGTTTCTCTAGTAATATCATGTATTGTTGTTATTTTATTACATGGTGTATTAGATTATACAATCTTTTGGGTACATACGGGTATGTTGTTTTTAATAATTTCTTCATCATTTGAAATGTTTAATCATAATTAAAAGAGATCTTATGATCTCTTTTAATATGAATCTTTAATTTGAACTTTTTCCTTTACACAAATTATTCCCATCCAGATAAAACTAAATATAATTAATGCTATCAACCAAAGCGGGATTCCTTGTATAACACAATCTCCAATTAGAATTTCTACAACCACAAATAAGCTTACCGCAACTAAAGCTAATTTGTTCATTATAACCGCCTCCTTATCAATATGTCTTTATTCCTATATTTATTATATATTTTATAATTAAATAATATCACCAATTTGTTAAAAGAATGTTAAATATTGGAATTATTACATATATAAATCATTTATCACCTTATTTTATTTTTATCTATCACATAAATAATTTTTAATATTACTAAACATTATCTTTCAATAAATCTGTATTCTTATTAACACTTAATGATAATATAGCTAATATATCTATTATAAACTTCAATAAATATTCTCTAAGCTCCATACTATTTAAAGTATCTATTCATTTTACTTAGCCAAATAAAACTAAATTTATGTAAAGGTTATCCTAATGCTACATCCAAAATCATCATTAATGTAAATCCAATTGCAAAACCAATTGTTGCAATATTACTATGATATCCCTGTGAAGCTTCAGGAATTAATTCTTCAACCACAACATAAACCATCGCTCCTGCTGCAAATGCTAAAAGATATGGTAAAACCGGCACAACAAACGATGCCATTAATATAGTAATTCCTGCCCCAATCGGTTCTACTATTCCTGATAACATACCATAAATAAATGATTTTGTCTTCGATAATCCAGAACTTTTTAACGGCATTGATATTATTGCTCCTTCAGGAAAATTTTGAATCGCTATTCCAATCGCTAAAGCTAATGCCCCTGCACTAGTAACTCCCTGACTCCCTGATGCTACACCAGCAAAAATAACACCTACCGCCATTCCTTCTGGAATATTATGCATAGTTACCGCTAGTACTAACATCGTTGATTTCTTTAATTGGCTTTGGGGTCCCTCCTTTTCGTTATCTAAATGTATATGAGGAACATTACGATCTAGTAGTAATAAAAAAGCAATTCCTAATAAAAAACCTATCACAGCTGGAATAAAAGCCAACTTCCCCATTTTTTCTGACATATTCATTGCTGGAATTAATAATGACCAGACTGAAGCCGCAATCATTACTCCAGATGCAAAACCTAATAACATTTTTTGAATTAAATGATTCAACTTATTTTTCATAAAATAGACACATGCAGCTCCAGCTGTTGTCCCAATAAACGGGATCAATATCCCAATTAACATTTCCATTCTATATTTCCTTTCTTTCTAATAATTTATTCCATCCAGCCTGATAAAATTCTTGTAAATCACTAACAAATTTTTCAGCCTGTTTTTTTGACATTTGATGACGTACAATTTCAAAAAAACCAAATAAATAAGAATGATTTATAATATGACTTAATTTATCATCAAGACCTTGTTCATTTAATTGATATACTTTTTCATCAACTAAATAATCTAGATATTCCTCATAACTTGTTCCTTTGCTATAACAAATAATTAATCTAAAAATTTCAAAATTCTGATAAATATAATCAATAATCATCTTGTCAATGCCTTTAGTCAAATAATATTCTTTAAACTTATCACCAACATCTACTACTATATTATTAAAAAGTTCCTCTTTGCTTTTATAATATCCATACATTGCCCCAGTTGTTATACATGCTGCCTTAGCAATTTTTCGTAAAGAAGCTGCCTGATAACCATTTTTTAAAAACTCTTGAGTTGCGACATTAATAATTTTTTCTTGCGTTGTCATCGTTACCTCCCCAAAATATAACACTGTTATATTCTGTCATTATTCTACATTATATATTGTAATTAAGCAAATTATATGCAAAAAATAAGAACCTCATAGATTCTTTAATTAATGAATTTAATTCATTTAGCTCTTGTAATATTCTTTTAATTCTCTACATTTAATATTATATCGTATCTTCTATAACCAAGTCATTTATAAATATCTAATTTTTCATAAACCATCCTGATTTTAGAGAAACAGTAATTATTATCTTATATTATATTTATGTTAACAATTTAACATAACAATTTTATTATATTAAAATTTCTAGTTATTTTAATATTACTTTTTCTCTATCGACCGCTTATTTATATAAAAGAAGCAATAGCCTAAACTATTACTTCTTTTATATATTTATAATCAATATCATTACATAACCAAACTCCATTATTAGAAAAATAAAATACATATCCATCTTCTACCATAGCCTTGGTATCAATTACTAATACAATTGGTTGCCCATGCCTTTTTCCTACATTTTTAGCTGTTTCAATATCCTTTGATAAATGAACATGTAAACGATTCATCTTTTTTATCCCTAATTGTTTTATTTTATCCAAATAATTTAGGGCAGTTCCATGATATAAAGGATTAGGTGGTATTCTTTCTTGTAAATCAACATTTACATTTATAGAATGACCTTGATTAGCTCTAATCTTAGTATGATCATCATTATATTGATAACGTTTTTTATTATTTGTTTCAACTATTTCATCAAGAATTTCTTCATTAATAAACCTGCCTGTTTTATTGATACCTTCAATCAATTCATCAATAACAGCCCATCCATATTTATCGAGCTCTATGCCAATGACATCAGGTTTGTGTCTTAAAATCAAGCTAAGATATTTACCCAATTTAACTAAATCATTCACTTTCAAACTCCAGCTTCATATCATACCAAACCGCTCCACCATGAACTGACTTTGAAAGTCCTATATTTATATATCCAAATTTTTCATAAAAATGAATTAATTCTTTTTTACAGGTTAATATACAACCTTTTCGTCCCTGATCTTTAGCCTCTTTAATCACTATTCTCATTAATTTTCCAGCATACCCTTGGTTTTGATATTCAGGCAAAGTATTCACTCCAAAAATAGCCTGATAGCTTCCTTTAGAATTATGAAGATCTGCATTTTCAAACATTTCATCATCAATAGTAATTTTATTAGTAACCATACCATTAATAAAAGTTATTATTTTATTATCTTTTTCTAAAAGCCAGAAATGATCAGGATAAGTTAATAATCTTTCTTTAAAACATTCTTTTGATGCAGCCTCATTTTTAGGAAAACAAATTGCTTCAATTTTTGTTATTTCTTCTAAATCATTAATTGTTGCTTTACGTATTTTCATAATTTCCTCCATTTCCGTCCGCCTTCGTCGGTCAGACACAAACATTTTATTAAAAATAATTCTCATCCAATCGTTTTTGTAGTATCCTATAAGAGAGGTGGTATACTACAGAGCACGTGGA
>JAETPY010000105.1 GCA_021770925.1 Erysipelotrichaceae bacterium
TAACGATCACAAAGACTTGAATAATCTCATTCGAGAATTAGACAATAAAACAAAGGGTTCTCACTAGTTGAACCCTTCTTCATTTTTGGTGACATTTTCGCTGAACGTTAACATAATCATTCTGAAATAACTAGGATAAAATGTATAAAAAAATATATTGACTTTTGCGATAAAGTTATCTTTATCATTGTTTTTATGTTATCTTGAGTTTAGAAGCAAAAACAGCATAAAATCAGGTAAACCTCTTGATATATAAAGAGTTTACCGGATTTGTTTTTTACTTTTAATATAGTATAATTTCTCTTTTTCTGGTACTTTAATAATTTTTTATTCCATCCCTTTTCCTGTATTTTTTATTAAGATAAATATCAAATTCTTCTGATATGTCTTTTATAATGCTATCATTATGTATAAACTGATCTATGTTCCAGTCTATGTTTATGCAGTTGTATTTTATTGACTGCATTCATTTAATTATTTTTATTACTCCAGTTTTTGAATTTTTTGTAATTCCCTTAATTAAATACATCGCATACTTTTCAAAATTTTAAATTAAAATATAAAAAAGAGCAATTCAATTTTATCTTGAATTACTCCCTATTTTCCTAATCAGTTATACCTAATTTATTTTGATAATCCTCTAATTCATGAAATATTTTAAAAACGGTTATTTTTTATACTATTAACATAGTAAACAAAGATATAATAACGAATAATGCGTTTCCTATAAGCATATTAATGATACTTTAAAATGATTAGATGAAAATTTGGATACAGCTTAATTCTATCCAAGCATTCATCAATATCCTGCTTGAATCTTGGAAAAATAAATGGATTTTTATATCCAGAAAGATAGAATAATATTTTATCTAAATCATCAATTGCTGAATCCATATAAAGTATTTTATAATTCAAATCCATACTTTTTCAGTATGAATCATTCATAATCCTTTTCTACTTCTTTTAACTTATCCTCAATTGTTTCAAGAAAAATAACATTATTTTTATCAACTAAATCAATATTTTTAATTGATTTCATAACATTCAATCATTCTCACACCTGGTATGGCACTCATTTAAACAAATATACAGAAAATAATTATGAAAAAGTACCTTAATGAAACACATTTCTTGGTCTATTCAAATAATTTAGGAGAAAAGCCAAATTATTTGGTTATTCAATTTATCCAAATTTAAAGGCACTTTTTTATACCAAACAATATACCTATTTTGCTTTTAAACGATTTTGCTGTTTACGCTCTAATTCACTTAAATAACGCTTTCTCAATCGAATATTATTAGGAGTAACCTCTACTAACTCATCATCATTAATATAATCAAGACAAGCCTCAAGATTAAATGTGCGTGGCCGTTTTAAAACAACTGTTGAATCTTTTGAAGAAGAACGAGTATTTGTTAATTGTTTACCTTTAGTAACATTAACAACTAAATCATTGTCTCGGCTGTGTTCACCAACTATCATTCCTTCATATACCTCAACTCCAGGCCCCACAAACATAATTCCACGGTCTTCTACTCCACCTAAAGCATAAGCTGTAGTTTGACCATTGTCGATTGAAATCAAAACACCTAAAGAACGTTCTCCAACTGTGTCACCTTCCATTGGACGATACTCCAAAAATGAATGCGAGATAATACCATATCCTTTAGTCATTGTCAAAAAGTTAGTCATAAAACCAATCATTCCACGAGATGGGATGATATATGTAACGCTAGTCTGTCCATCATTACTTACCATATTTTCTAATACTCCTCGACGATATCCTAGAGATTCAATAACATTTCCTATACAATCATCAGGAGCTTCAATATTTACTTCTTCAAATGGCTCACATTTAACACCATCAATTTCTTTAATAATAACTTTTGGCTTAGATACTTGTAACTCATAACCTTCCCGACGCATATTTTCAATTAAAATTGATAAATGCAATTCACCACGTCCTGAAACGATCCATTCTTCACTATTAGGAATTCTTTCAATTTTTAAAGAAACATCTCGATTAGTTTCTTTAAACAGACGTTCTTCAATTTGACGAGCTGTTACAAACTTACCATCCTGACCTGCAAATGGTGAAGTATTAGTTCCAAACACCATTTGAATCGTTGGCTCATCGACCTTTAATAACGGCAGAGCTTCTTCTTTTCCAATAGTACAAACTGTCTCTCCTACACCAATATCTGCAAGTCCAGCAATGGCTACAATATCACCTGCACTGGCTTCCTCAATTTCAATTCGATGTAAACCTAAAAAACCATATAATTTTTGAACTCTAAATTGACTATGACTGCCATCAGCTCGCAAACAAGTTACATTTTCATTTACTTTTATCTTTCCTCGTTGAATTCGACCAATTCCAATTCTTCCTACATAATCATTATAATCTAATAAAGCCGGCTGAAATTGTAAAGGCCCTTCTTCATCAACTAATGGTTCTGGAATTTCACTAATAATCATATCAAATAAACAGTCCATATTAGGAACCTGTGTAGCAAGATTCGCATCAAGACTTGATGTTCCCTGTAGAGCTGAAGTATAAACAGTTGGAAAATCTAACTGATTGTCATCAGCACCCAATTCCATAAATAACTCTAGTACTTCATCCATTACTTCCTGAATCCTTACTACTGGTCGATCAACTTTGTTGATAACTACAATTGGTTTTACTTTAGCTTCTAAAGCTTTTTTTAAGACAAATCGTGTTTGCGGCATTGTTCCTTCATATGCATCAACCACTAGTAAAACCCCATCAACCATATTCATGATTCTTTCAACTTCACCACCAAAATCAGCATGACCAGGTGTATCCATAATATTAATCCGATAATCTTTATAATTAATCGCAGTATTTTTAGCTAAAATTGTAATTCCTCTTTCACGTTCAAGAGCATTGCTGTCCATCGCTCTTTCTGCGATTTGTTCATTATCTCTAAATGTCCCAGATAATTTTAATAATTGATCCACAAGTGTTGTTTTACCATGGTCAACATGGGCTATAATTGCAATATTTCTTATCTTCATTTTCATGACCTCTCTTATAACTTTATTATTATAACACAGAATTATTATTTGTCATTATTTTTTTTCATTTGTAAATAACACTCTTTTTTTGCTTTTAATCAACAATTATTCCTAACAATGCTGAAAGCGCTATCGCCTGATACATATCAACATGAACTCCTTTTAAACTATATGCATCGATCTTAATCCCCTCAATATCCGCAGTCTTTAAATCCATTCCATATAAACTAGTCTTAAATACTTCACTAGAAATAAAACTAACATGATTAAATTCAAACTGTTTTATATCAACCTCTATAATACTACTTTCATCTAAACAAGAATCCTTAAATTCTACATTGCGTATATTCCCTAAAGCTATATTCATATAACGTCCTTGAATATTTTGAAATAAAACATCTCTGATTGAGCAGTCAATAAAATTGATCCCAATCATCTTACAATTAATAAAACGACAGCGGTGAATACTTATTTTATTAAATTCTAAATTCGATAAATCACAGTCTTCAAAAATACAATCTACTAAATGAGTATTAACTAATTTAATTTTATTAAAATCAATCTTCACAAATTTACATTCATCAATCGATGTATTTTTAATCACAATAGTCTCTTTTGGATTTTCAGTAAATAAACATTGATAATAATTATCTTCCGGTCTATCAAATAAAGATTCTATTAATTCATAAATAACTGGTTCTCTTCTTTTCATTATCACACCCCTTTTCAATAGTAACAATTTAAATATCTAAAGTAAAGATACCTAAATCCTTTTAATAAAAAACAGGGAAGCTGCCACTTCCCTAACTATCTTTCATTAATAATTCGATTGCTGGCAAGATATGTCGCTAAATAATAACCACCATAAACAATTACGATAAAGATACTGGTAATTAAAATTTTATCAGCAATATTAATACTTACCATTAAATTGATAATATAGCTTATCTCATTTAAAGCTACAAAGCTGTGAATTAAAGCTACAATTAATGGAAAAACGAAACTAATTCCAATTTGATAAAGCAGGCTTCGATTTATCATTGGTCGACTAGCACCTAATTGTCCTAAAATTCGATATCTTTCTTTATTATCAGAAGATTCTGATAACTGTTCTATCGCTAAAACTGTACCACTGCTAATCGCAAATACAATTCCTAAATATAATCCAATAAAAGTAAATAATGCATTTGTTCCAGCTGCAGTTTCTCTCATTTGAATCCGAGTAAATGAAACAATATATTTCCCTTGATTATCTTGATTAAACTGATCGATTAATTCTGTAAACTTATTTTCATATGTTTCATTATTTTGAGTATAATTACCTACAACATAGTTATTAATACCATCGAGCTCCCTACCATATTTTTCAACTATCTCATCACTTACAACAATAAATCCTTCATTGCCTTCACCATTGATAATTGATAATTCAACGACTTTTTCAGTCTTACTTGTTAAAGTTATATCATCAAGTTTAATTGTATTATTACCTTCAAGAAATTCATTATAAAATTCCAAAGCCATTGGAATTGTGGCAACCAACTGATACTGATTATTCCCAAGATCAACTGTTTGACTGCTTTTTCCCTGAATCGTTAAAATTTTATTATAGTCACTTTCTTTAATAACCTGCATCGGCTGTCTTTCTACAACTTCCATATTAACATATTTCATACTATTTGTACTGATGAAATCCCCCTGAGTTACTCCATCTAATTTTATGAAACTAAATTGATAATCTTCTTTTACATTATCTTGATAATCTTTACTATTTCTAAATTCTTTTAACTTATCAACTTGACTGCTTAGAACACTAAAATCATTTGGACAGTTATTTCTATATGAATCGTTCATTGCATTAGCCATTGATAATGATGATGATAAAATACCAATTGTTAAAAGCAGCATCAATGATATTACTGTTGTAGAAATAACATGAGTATTAACTTTGTTATTAACCTGCTTTAAAACAAAGATATTTAGCCCTTTATAATAGGTTTTTTTTCTCATTTGAACCACTTTTAATAAAAAGCCTGCCACTGATAAGAAAAACAAGAATGTTCCTAGTGTTCCTAAAATAATCATCACTAAAAATTCTGATCCAACTGTCATCATTGCTCCATCATATAAGATTTTATAAGCATAACCTATCATAATTATTGAAATAATAAAGATTCCAAAAATTATCCAGCTGTTTTTTATTTTAACTTTTTCATTTCTTCTATTTGCATATAACAAATCAATTAATTTAAATCTGCCTAAAGTAATAATATTAAAAACCATAACAATT
The DNA here is from genome assembly GCA_021770925.1 of Erysipelotrichaceae bacterium. GTDB lineage: Bacteria > Bacillota_I > Bacilli_A > Erysipelotrichales > Coprobacillaceae > Thomasclavelia. Next base: position 5,334 of record JAETPY010000105.1, read on the forward strand.
AAATAAATTATGCCAAAATTAGTAATTGCATACATTAATGCATCACTTGAAAAAACAAATGAGAATTTAGTCATGTCAGCTTCAAATAGTTTAGCAGTAAAAATAGAGATTAATTGTGATAATCCTACTCCTAATAACAATCCAATTACTAAAGAAATAATCCCAACAATTATTGTTTCTAACACTAAGATCATTGATACTTTTGCTTTAGACATTCCTAAAGTAAAATATATCCCAATTTCCTTTTTCCGACGTTTTATTAAAAAATTATTAGCATAAACAATTAAGAAACCTAAAACAACAGAAACAAAAACTGATAAATAACCCAAAACAGATACTAATGATTTAACCATATCCATCTTTGATTTATTAAGTGACATCATTGCTGTTTGACTATCAATTGAATTAAAGATATAAAAAATAGCAACTGCAATAACCAAAGTCAAAAAATAAATCGAATAATCTTTAATACTCTTTTTAATATTTCTAAACGCTAAATTAAATAATTTCATTTAGCTCACCACCTAATAATGTCTGAACTTCCATAATACTATTAAAAAATACTTTACGTGAACTTTCACCTCTAACTATCTCATTAAAAATCTCTCCATCTTTAATAAAGATAACTCGATCTGCATAACTAGCTGTAAACGGATCATGAGTGACCATTAATATCGTTGCATTTAATTTTAAATTTAAAACATTTAAACTGTCTAATAACATTCTTGCTGCTTTACTATCTAATGCCCCTGTTGGTTCATCAGCTAAAATTAAATCCGGATTAGTAACAATTGCTCTAGCACAGGCAACCCTTTGCTTTTGTCCACCTGATAATTCATATGGATATTTGTTAAGAATTTCTTCAATTCCTAATGCTTTTGCTATCTCTATGACTTTGTCATCAATTTGTTTATAATTTGTTTTTTGAATCGTTAATGCTAAAGCAATATTTTCAAAAGATGTTAAAGTATCTAATAAATTAAAATCTTGAAAAATAAATCCTAAAGAATCTCTTCTAAATTTAGTCAATTTATATCCCTTTAATTTAGTAATATCTTCATTCTTCAAATAAATATGACCGCTTGTAACCTTATCAATAGTCGAAATACAATTTAATAATGTACTTTTACCACTGCCGCTAGCTCCCATAATTGCTAAAAATTCCCCTTCATCAACATCAAAAGTAATATTATCTACCGCCTTAGTAAGATTACTTTTATTCCCATAATATTTCTCAATATTTTCGATTCTTAATATTTTTTCCATTTATCTTCACCTCGATAACTATTATAACCATTCTATTTTTTTCTACCATCGAATAAAATAACATAACCTTACATTAATGTAAGGTTACATAAGAACTATTAGGAAATATTAAAGTAACTGTTGTCTTTGTATCATTTGAAGCAATTTTAATATCATGATTTAACCGTAAACAAAGCTTACGGCATAAATACAAACCAATTCCTGTACTTTTTTTATTATTTCGTCCATTACTGCCAGTAAATCCTTTGTCAAAAACACGTTCAATTTCACTTTCTAAAATACCTATTCCATTATCCTGAATCATCAATTCAACATGATCTTTATATTTTTTAGCATAAATATGGATAAACGGCTGTGTTTGACTATATTTAATAGCATTATTAATAATCTGATGCAAAATAAATTCCAGCCATTTTTTATCACTAGGTATTACTATATCTAAATCTTCTAAGTCAATTCTAATTTTTTTACCAATTAAATCCTTTTTATTTCTTTTTATCACAGTATTTACAACATCCTGCAAACAAACCTCTTTGATCAAATAATCTTTTTCAACATTTTCACTACGTGCATAAAAAAGAACTTGTTCAACATAATCATCAATCTTAATCAGTTCTTCTTTAATACTATTATTTATTTCACTTTTATTATTTTCAATAATCATCTGACTTGTAGCAACTGGTGTTTTTACTTCATGACACCACATTTCAATATATTCTTTTAATTCACTTTGACGAAATAATGATTTATTAAGATGTTCTTTCATTGCTTTATCTATCTCGTAAATACTTTCAACCATTATTTTTCCTTCAATAAAATGTGGTTCCTCAATTAACTCTGTAATCAAATACTTTTCATCTAAATCATTTAATCTTTGAATAAAACGATTATAATAATTTCTTTTTCTCCAAAAATCATATCCCAAAATCAAACCATATGAAATTAATATTACAAATGGAATATAAAAAATTAAAAAATTCGGATAATTAAACGCCCACAAAATAATCCAAATCAAAACAATTGTAAAAACTGCTATTATGATACTAATCAGCTGGTTTCTTAAATAATCACCTAGTTTCATAATATTATATATCCTTGCCCTCTTCTAGTATAAATTACATTTTTTAATCCTATATCCGCCAACTTTTTACGTAAACGATTAATATTAACCGTCAAAGTATTATCATCTACAAACATATCACTATCCCATAAATATGTCATAATTTCTTCACGAGATTTAATTTGGCCACGATTAGTTAAAAGAAAATTTAAGATCTTTAATTCATTTTTAGATAATTCAATTGTTTGATCATTTTTTATAATTAGACTTTTTGATACATCTAATTTAATATCCTGATAACTAAGCATACTATCATACACTGATTTCGTTCTTTTTAAAACCGCCTCAATTCTAGCTAATAAAATCAATGGATTATAAGGCTTAGTGACAAAATCATCAGCACCGTAATTCATACAGATCAATTCATCCATTTCATTATTACGACTTGTCACAATTATAAGCGGTTTAGATGAATTTTTACGAAACTCTTTACATAAAAACTGCCCATTAGCATTAGGTAAATTAATATCTAGTAAAATTAAGTCCCCATCAAAAGAAATCATCTCATCTAAAGTTTCTTCAAAAGATGTAATTATTTCTACCACATAACCATTATTACTTAGATAAACCTTTAATTCATCTCGGAGTTTTTCTTCATCTTCAATAATTAATATTTTTGCCATTTTCTCACCTCGCCTCTATTATACACAAGTATCAATAAAATAGCACGTTTACGTTTTTATTAAAAAATATCATTTTGATAATATTATAAAGGTTAGAAAAAATCTGTATAATTTTATAACTGAGCCGGCAGTAGCGTAAAATCTACTACTAGGATAGATAATCATTATTATAACAAGTGCTTTTCACTAACATTTCTCTATTTATATCTTTACATGAATTACCCCATTATACTATTAAACTTCAGTCTGTAGTGCAACCTGATCCAATAAGTCCACTGTTAAACACAAACTCTACCCATCTTTTTTGTTGTCGCAACCGCAAATTAATTTGTGCCAAAAAAATTCACTATTTTAAATAATTTAATTTGCAATCGATAGACATACAGAAAGTATCGTTTAACAGTCCGTGTTTCTTGGGTCAAGACCTTGCTTCCAGCTTTTTTCTATTCACACTTTACAATGGATACCTGATCTTATGTCATGCATGACACACATACTAAAAAAGCCAATTATCAATTGGCTTTTTCTCGATATTTTTCGATTATACAGCTATGTTCTTTAGTCACTCTATTATAACTAATTCCTACTAATAATAAATTATCCAGGTATTTCTCTAATCCATAATAATATTTCTTGTCCTTGATCTGATCAATTGCACTGCTTACATCCTGATTATATTTTAACTCCACTATCATCGCTGGCTTATCATTTCTTGGAATAA
>JAETPY010000106.1 GCA_021770925.1 Erysipelotrichaceae bacterium
CTGTCACCATAAAAATTAGCTGGCTTAGGTTTTGTCTCTTTAGTAATTATCTTTGTTTTTCCATATGGTGCACTTTCGCCATAGACAATAATCGATGACATATAAATAAACTGTTTAACTTTAGCTTCTTTAGCTTTTTGTGCTGTTTCATAGGCTAGATCACAGTTAACTTTATAGTATAACTGTTTTCTTTCATCACTTACGTTTCCTACATCAGCATGTGCTATTCCAGCTACATGAAACACTGAATCATATACTGAAAAATCAAACTCTTTCCACTCAGGATTTAACATATCCAGTGTATCTATTTGAAAATCATTAGGATAGTTTTCTTTTATATATCTTTCAAATGATGTTCCAATATAACTGTTGGCTCCAGTTATCAGTACTCTTTTCATCATCTGCCCTCTCCCTTCATCGATCCGGTTCCTCCTTCTACTACCCCATCACTTTTTAATACTGATGCTATCGTTCCAAAGAAACATTTTAGATCAAATAAAAAAGAGATACGTTCTACGTATTCTCCATCTAATCTTGCTTTTACCGGTATTTCCAGTTCATCTCTCCCATTTATCTGTGCCCAGCCTGTAAGACCTGGTCTTACATCATTAGCATGATATTTTTCTCTTTCGGCAACTAGATCATCCTGATTCCACAATGCTGGTCTTGGTCCAATTACTGACATCTCTCCCTTTAAGATATTGATGATCTGCGGCAGTTCATCTAATGATGTCTTCCTTAAAAACTTTCCAGCTCTAGTAATAAACTGGTCAGGATCTTTTAACATATGTGTTGGCATATCTTTAGGAGTATCTATGTACATTGTTCTAAACTTCAAGATATTAAAATATGTTTTATTGATTCCTATTCTTTTCTGTTTAAACAAAACTGGTCCTTTACTATCCAGCTTTATCCAAATACATAGAATAATAAAAACAGAACTTAATATAATAAGTCCACCTAAAGATAAAATAAAATCAATAACTCTTTTGATTCCCTTTCGATACATCTCTATACCCCATTTCAAAACAGTATTCATTATCATTGCCTGCTGTTATTCCATCATCAATATTACTATTTGCTTTTACTTTAGCACCAAAAGCAACAGTACAGTTACTTCCAACTCGTGAATATGAACCAATTAAAGTATTAGGTCTAATTACTGTATTGGAATAAACGAGGACATAATCTTCAATAACAGCATCATGATTGACTGTAATATTAGCTGTGATGATACAGCCTTTTCCAACAGCTGCATTTGCTTCAATGACAGCATTAGGAAAAATAACTGTTCCTCTATCAATTACTGCATAATTAGAAACAGTACTTTTCTTTGATATTAATGATATTAAGTTATAACCTAATTCTGCTGCTTTGTTCGATAACTGTTTTCTAAGTTTGTTATTGCCAATAGCAATAACAATATCTTTATATTCATGATAATAAAGTTTCATATCATCAATAGAACCAATGACTTTACAATCATTGATCATTTTATTGACAAGACCATCATCAAGAAAAGCGATATGATCATATAATTCTCTAGCGATATCTAGACAACACCTGCCAAGTCCTCCTGCTCCTACAATTAACAGTTTTTTAATATTAATCTCCCTCCTAAAAGCAAAAAAGAACATAGTCTCCCCTTACCCCAAGGAAGACGTATGTTCAAAATAATGGCTGGGGGCGGTAAACCATTCTCCCCAGCTTAATTTTTGCTTGTTATTTTTAATCCGGCTTTTATCTTTCGATTCATAAAAGATAAATTTAGGTATGCTACCTGATTATATTTGTCAACTTTAATAATATTTTTTTCAAAATGTTTTAATGGACCTTGATAGACTTTCGCTTTTCCATCTTGTAAAAATGCTTGGGACATTTTTACAACATAAGATTCATCCAATAAATAATCAAACATTTTAATTTCTTCTTTTTTTAAAGCAGAAGTATCTAAATACACTAATTGTTTAATCAAGCCATCTTTTTCATTATCCAAATTCATTAAAAAAGTATTAAATTCAGTTTGATTCATTAATGTTTTGACAAAAATATAATTAGTAAACATAGGTTTTATATCGTAATCTTTGGTGATTCTACGATAATATTGATATTGAGGTATAAATGCTTTGATATTATCTTTCTTATTTAAATTCCTAATAAGCTGGTTAGCCCGATTTGATAAAACAAACAACACATACCAGTTCATGATTTACTAACAACTTCTAAAGGAACTGTTATTTTGTTGAAAAAATCACTCTTTAAAATTGCTAATCTTTTATGTCTATCAATTTTAATAACCTTGTTTTCCAGGTTAACTAGTGGTCCTTCTTCAACAATAAGTTTAGAATTAACTATGTTTCCTACTGAATGTCTAATTATATTTTTATTATCAAGTAATCTTTCCATTAAAATCTGTTCTTCTGTTTTCAAAACATAAACATCTTCCAATTCCAACAACTGTGCAAAACCATCAATTGACTTAAAAAATTCTTTAAATCTTTTATTAAATTCATGTTGATCCATCTCACTTTTAATAAAAACATAATCAGGATACAGATCCTTAATAATATAATCTTTCTTTCCCTTAATGTTGTACCATCTTTCCATTTTAGGAATAAAAGCTTTTATATTATTTTGCTGATTAAAAAAACTAACTAATTTAGGACCTCGTTCAAGTTTTATATGGACTACATACCAGTACATCATTAACCCCATTTCTTTTGTTTTCACAGAACTATCAATTCTGCGAAATTGTTGGAGCGGAAATCTTATTAATTTGATTCATTTTAAACTCAAGTGATGAATGAACATATAATTGCAATGTAGTAGAAACATTAGAATGTCCCAGCATTTCACTTAGTGACTTTAAATCTACTTCCTGCATCACACAGTGGGTTGCATAAGTATGTCTTAATGAATGAAAATTGATTTGAAAATTATAATCTTGACATAATCTTTGAAATTGGTTTTGAATTGTTCGCGGATCTGGTATTTTTTCACTATTGGTTAATAAATAAGATGATTTATTGGATATTGTTAAATCATTATGATAGTTATAAAGATATTCTTTTAAAAAGGATGGAATTGGTACAATTCTCTTTGAAGTTTGGGTTTTAGGTTCTAAAATCATTAAAATGGTTTTAGATTCCATATTTTCTTTATTTTTAAGTCTTTCAATAGTTTTAGTAACTGTGATAATTCCATTATTTAAATCTATATCCTGCCATGTTAAAGCACAAACTTCACCAATTCTAAGACCACCATACAAAGCAATTAAAATAGCTATCGATATAGGTTCATAATGGGTAAAGCAATATGTCTCTAATGAAGCCTTTTGATCCTCACTTAAAACTTTAAGATTTTTTTTAGTCCGATTTAATTTAATAAAACTAAAGTTAATCGTTTGAATACAATATTTCTTTTCTGCATATTCTAAAATAGATTTCATGACATAACGAATTGCATGAAGAGTACTATTTGAATATTTTTCAATATCAATCAATTTTTTAAAAAAAGATACAATGATTTCATCATTGATTTGTTCTAATATATAATTATCAAAAAAAGGTACTATGTGTTTTAAAATAACGGTTTCATACTTAACATATGATGAGTATTTTACTGACATCTTTTTTAATTCCAGCCATTCTTTAGCAACTAAAAGAAATTTTTTGTTTGTCTGCATATTTCATTTCTCCTTTATGAAAATAAATTTATTTTAAATTTTTCAAAGAATAAAAAGCAAAGAGTAATAATTTATTAAATAAATGATTTGTAAGATAAACAATCTTTTTGTTTGATTTTGTATATATTTATGCTATAATAAAGTCGCAGAATTGATAGTTCTGTGAAAATAGATAAAACTTTGTAAAAAAAAGAGCCGTAAACCCAATAAAATTAATTGAGTTTATGGCTTTTTGATTATCCTTTTATTTATATGACCCTGTTATTTCTAAAACATTACCATCTGGATCTTTAATTGTAAAATACCAATATGGCATATGAATATTTACATAACATATATCTGAAAGCTCACCTATTTTTAACATCTTTAATCTCTGGTATTCACCCTTTAAATCATCTACCTCAAAATTAAATATCACGATATCGTTATAATTTTTTTCTTCTTGATTTAAAAGATCTAGATATGCTTGATTGAATTTATCACTATTTAAACTATTTTTTACAAGCTCAGTATCATATTGTTTATTATACAGTCAGTGATAAATAATTACCACAATCAAAAGTGATCCAGCGATTATCATTGCAATACTTAGGCTCTTGATTTAACAGTTTTTTATAAAAGGCTAAAGATTTTTCTATATCCTTAACACATATATAAACTGTACCTAGACGCATTAATCTTTTCTCCTTTTTCTTTTATTCAATTTTAAAACAATATTTCTCTGTTTTGCCATTTCATTAAAACAATTAACACATTTAACTGCTTTTTCCTTAAGCGAATCACTTTCTATAACTATTTCTCTTATCCGTTCCATAACTATTTGCAAATCTTTTAAAGCAAACAAATTTACAGCCAAACAATAAAAAGTCTTTCTTCTTCCATCATTATAATTATCCAATAAATACTTTAAAATACTATTTTTTTGTTTTAGCTCTGCAATAAAAGCTTCTTCACCTATTTCTTTTAAACGATGAAAATCTTTAAATCGATTTCTAACTGTAATAAACGAATCATATTCATTTATATTTTCATATTCACAGCATGGAAACTCATGACATTGAGTGCAATATTCTAATTTTCCATGATCAATCGCACATCTTTTTAAACGACATGTCTGATTACCATTACCACAACCAGGACAATAATTGCCTAGATACATCACACATAAATTACACACTAAACCACATAAAGAAAACTCATGATTTTTTCTACAATAATCTTTCACTATTATACTCCATTATTAATTCTATCTCTTTAGTATTTTTCTCTATTTGTTCTTTAATAATTTTAAAATCCTCTTTTAAATAAAAATCTATAGCTAGTTGATTTTTTTGATAAACAGCTAAAGATAACTGCTTATGTCTTTTTTTTAGGTAAGTGATTAACTGCTTTCCAATTCCTTTAGAACGATAATTTTTATCAACAAAGATTCCTGCAATATAATTTTCTAACAAACCTGCAAACCCGATAATTCTGTTTTCAGATTTATAAACATAAAGCTCTGAATTCAAGATCATTTTTTTTACCATCTCGTAGTTATCTAACCAATATCTTTTATCAATAAAATAATGAACTTCTAAATTACACTCAAGCCATAATTGCATAACTTCATCAATATCAAAAACTTCAAATTTCTTAATTTCCATTATTCTCCTCTACTTTAAATAAAACCATTTCTTTAATAAGCTCAACTGGTAAATCTTTATCAATTGGAAATTGAACCGTATTTTTCATATTAGTCTTATAATCTTCTAATTGTTCTTTAAAATACTCAAGAGCAGCTGGAGAAGTGTAAAATCCGATATGCTTTTTATAAGCAGCGTACTGCAATAAAAAACCATTTAAATTATATGTTGGTACACCCCATGATATTTTTTCTTGTGCTTTCGGGGCATTTTGTTTAATAATCCTTCTTAAACAATTTAATTTATTTTTAACTTCATCACTAAATTTTTCATTATAATCATCTACTGTCTTAGCCATCGTTATCACCTCTTATGATCATTGATTCAAAAAATCTTTCCTGAAACTCTGTTAAAGCCTTAATCTGTTCATTACTATAAGTTGTATCTATGGGTACGACAATCAATTTATCGTCATCATCATTAGTTCGTTTTATTATTGCAATTACTTTACCCGTATATTTAGTTACTGGTTCAAATACCCCTAATAAATATGCATCTAATTCTTCACCATCACCACTAATTGTATCTGGCACATATCCATAATTAAGTAAATATATAAATCCATATTGGGGATGTTTTGAACCTAGTTTACGATCAATTATTATTTCTACTTTTTTATTTAAATAACCTTTCGATTCAACTCTCGCCATTTTTATCCTCCTTAACCTAATTATACATACAATTTAAACATTAAAAAAGATGCTTTTGCATCTTATTGAACAGGAATTACTGATCCATCACTATATGTATTAGTAATATAATCTTTAATTTTATCTGATTGTAAAACCTTTACTAAAGCTTTAATTTTTTCATCATTTTCATGCCCTTTTTGACAAGCTACAATATTAACATATGGATTATCTTCGTTTGCAGATTCTAAAAGTACAGCATCTTTAATAGGATTTAAACCAGCATCAATAGCATAATTACCATTAATAGCAACTAAAGCACCTTCATTATTTTCATAAGCATTAGTTAAAATCTCCGGTTTAATTTCTTTAAATTCTAAATTTAATGGATTAGATTTAATATCTTCAATTGTTGCCTCCTGCACTTTTACATCATCATCTAATTCAATTACTCCAGCATCATCCAGGATTGCTAAAATACGCCCATGATCAGCAGCAGAGTTTGAAATAACAATAACATCATTCTCTTTTAATTCACTAATATCTTTAATTTGTTTTGAATAAAATCCAAATGGTTCAATATGTACGCCACCAGCATTTACTAGATTATAACCATTATCTTTAACATCTTTTTCAAAGAATGGTACATGCTGGAAAAAGTTAGCATCAACATCACCGTTATTTAAAGAGCGATTAAAAATATAATAATCATCTAAAATCTTAATTTCTAAATCAATATTATATTCATCTTTTAAAATTAACTTAGCTTCTTCTAAAATATCTCCATGTGGTTTTGACGTTGCCGCTACAGTTAATGTTTTCTCATCATTTTTACTACTATTACCACATGCTGTTAAACTAACTGCTAATAATAAACAAATAATTCCTACAAATAATTTTTTCATTTTTCTAACCTACCTTTTATCTATTTTTCTTACAAAATAATCTCCAACAAACTGAATAATAAATACAATAATTAAAATTAAAATCGTTGCTGTATACATAACATAATTATTGCTTCTAACCATTCCATACAAATATGCTAAATTTCCAAGCCCTCCAGCGCCAATGGCTCCAGCCATTGCAGTATAGCCAACTAATGAAATTCCCATAACTGTAATCGATGAAATCAATGCTGGCTTTGCTTCAGGAATCAGTACTTTAGTAATAATTTGCCAGTTACTTGCCCCCATTGCTTTGCTTGCTTCTATGGTTCCACTATCAACCTCATTTAATGCAATCATTACCATTCTTCCATAAAATGGCGCACTTGATAAAATTAACGATGGTAAAGCTGCTTTAGCCCCAATCATCGATCCAACCAAAGCTGTTGTTAACGGTATTATTAAAATCAATAAAATAATATATGGTACAGCTCGTAAAACATTGACGATGAAATTCAAGATTTTATTGACAATAAAATTAGGATACAACCCATCTTCCTGTGTTAAATATATCAAAATACCTAAAATCATCCCGATGATTACTGCAAATATCAATGAAACAAAAGTCATAAAAAGTGTTTCCTGTAACGCATTGATCATAACATCAAGATCAATATTTTCTAAAATTATACTCATTTACATCACCTCCACTTTAGCCTGATATTTTTTAAATAAATCAATTACTTTTCGATAATCCCCTATTACTTGTAAAATCATAATTCCAAAAGAACTATCGATCGTATTACTTAAATTTGCTTCAATTACATTAAGATTGGCATCACATTCTCTAATTACTCTTGTTAAAATCGGTAAACGACTTACATTTTCATCAAAAATTACTTTTATTAATTGTCCTTTAGCATAAATCTGTTTTAAAACAGCTTCATCAAATTCATTATGACTCTTTACTTCTTGAATAAAACTCTTTGTAACAGGGTGTTTTGGAGAAGTAAAAATCTCTTTAACATTTCCCTTTTCAACTACTTTTCCCTCAGACATCACAGCTACATGATTGCAAATCTTTTGAACAACTTCCATTTGATGAGTAATTAAGATAATCGTAATATTTAATTTACGATTTATTTCTAATAATAAATCTAAAATTGACTTGGTCGTATCTGGATCCAGGGCACTTGTTGCTTCATCACATAAAAGTATTTTAGGATCATTAGCCAGCGCTCGAGCAATCGCTACTCTTTGCTTTTGTCCTCCTGACAATTCACTTGGATAAGCATTTTCACGACCCGTTAAACCAACTAATTTTACTAATTCCTGGACTTTTTTATGGCGTGTCTGCTTATCTTTATTTCCAGCAATTTCTAAAGCTAATTCAATGTTTTGGCTAATTGTTCTTGACCATAGCAGGTTAAAATGTTGAAATATCATTCCTACTTTAGTTCGTAGTTTTCTAAGTTCATTCTGTGATAAACTACCTAGATCCTGTCCGTCAATAAAAATATTTCCCCTGTCTTGAACTTCTAACTGATTAATCAAACGAACTAATGTTGATTTACCTGCACCACTATAACCAATTATTCCATAAATATCGCCATCATCGATAGTTAATGACACATCATCAACTGCTACTACATCATGATCTTTTAACTGATACTTTTTACTTACTTGATTAATTACAATCATAAAATCCTCCTTTAAAATATAAAAACTCGCCCTTATAAAGGACGAGTTATAACCCGTGTTACCACCTTAATTCATTATTACCTCACAGTAATAACCTTTTCAAGTACCATCATACTCTAGTGCGTTAACGGGCACATCCGTCATAGACTAAATATCGCCTATAAAACTCCAAGACCATCTTCATTTACCCTCACTTATCCTTTTCCACCAGCCAAGGATTCTCTATCAAGCTTAAATAAACTACTCTTCTTTTCACTGTCGTTATAGACATATTAACTAAATATATTTTAAATGTCAAGATTATTTCTAATATTTTCCTACTTTTTTAATATGTTTCGTAATTATAATTTTTTTACAAAACTTTAAAAGTAATTCTCCCGATTATCTTGTAAAAGATAGTAGGAGGAAAATTATATGAGTAAAGTGATTAGTTATCAAAATAATTTAGTTAAATTTAATAATGATCTTTTCTTTAAA
>JAETPY010000107.1 GCA_021770925.1 Erysipelotrichaceae bacterium
CAGCGGCATCATGGAAAGTGATGAATGAAGCATTAAATAATGCAAAAGCAGTATTAGATAATCCAGAAGCAACTAAACAGGAAGTAGCAAATGCAAAAGAAGCTTTAACAAAAGCAGTGACAGGATTAGAAGAAAAACCAGGAATTACAGCTGATAAAGAACCTGTAAAATCAGGAGATATTACAGCGAGTGTAAAAACTGGGGATGATATGACTATGATTAGTTTAGCTGTAATGCCATTATTGGCGTTAGGAATTGTAATTTTAATTAGAAAGAAAGAGGTTAATTAGAATAAAAAGGGAATTATAATGTCTAAATAGACATAAATAATTCCCTTTTCTATTATATTATTAAAAAATATTAATTATTTTTAAATGTGATTGATTTTTATAATGAAAAGGCATAATATAATTCGTGAATATTCATTAGCATAATTAACACAATTTTCATATAAAGATGGTATAATTATTTTTAGGGAGTAGGTGATAATATGAAAAATCGGATAATTATGGTTGTATTAGCGTTTTTTGCTTTAGTTAATGCAGTATTGATTGTTTGTGCTTTTAATATTACACCTTTGACAATTAAAAGAGATACATTTATTTATGAATATGGAAGTGAAATTCCAACTGCTCCACAACATTATATAAATGCTAATGAGGTTATTTTATCACAGGTTGTGTTGAATTTCTCAGAATTAAAAAATGAAATCGGACTTTATAAAGTATCAGCAACTTATTTGGGAGTAAAGTATCCATTTTATATAAAAATCGTAGATACTACAAAACCAGTTGTTACATTAAAAGCATCAATTTTTAATGTGAAATTAAACACAAAAGTTTATGCAATTGATTTAATTGAAAAAGTAGAAGATAATTCAGAATTTACAGCGTATTTTAAAGGTAAAGACGAAGAAAAAGAGACATATAAAGTGTTTACTGAAAAAGGATCATACATAGAAAATATAATTGTTGAAGATAGAGCAGGAAATCAGTCAGCATCACTAAGAGTTAAAATAGTAGCTGGGCAAAATGGAAATAATCCAACTTTAACAGGAATTGATAATATTGAGATTTTAAAAGGAAGTACTTTTAATGCTTTGGATGGAGTTGAAGCTACAGATGGTAGTGGTAATAACATCACCGAAAAAATAAAAATACTAAAAAATAATGTCAATATTAATGAGATAGGAGAATATGAAGTTATATATTCAGTAACTAATGATAAAGGACATACACTTCAAAGGACAAGAAGAGTAACCGTTGTTCAATCAGAAAAGGCAGGTCGTTAAATGATAACTAATTTGATTATACTTATTTCAATTATTATATTTATAATTATTAATTTTATTGATAAAAGTGATGATAAATCAACTTTAGCAATTAAATATGGGGCATTTTATATGCCAAGAGTTGATATTAAAAAAGAATACTGGCGTTTTATTACTGCTAATTTTGTTCATATTGATATCGTGCATATTTTTATGAATGTATACAGCATTTATTATTTAGGAGGTAAATTTTTTGAACCTCTTTTAGGGACTGGACAATATCTTTATTTGGTTTTGATTAGTTGTGTTGCGACTAGTTGGGCAAGTTATTATCAAGGGAAAAAGTTTATTAGCGTATATAATACAATTACATTAGGAGCAAGTGGCATTTTTTATGGCTTCTTAGGTGCAATGATATCTTTAGGGATCTTTGTTGGTGGTAGTTTTTATATGTTATTAAGGTCGTATATGTATATAATTGTTATTAATATTGCTTTTACTTTTCTTAATCGTCAGGTATCTAAAGCTGGTCATTTTGGCGGATTGATTGGTGGTTTTTTAGCTATGACGGTTTTGATTGGATGTAAAGCGTGGTTATTTTAGTTGATGGTGATGCTTGTCCAGATCTTTTAGAAATTAAAGAATTAGCTAGGTATTATTTGGTGGAAGTGGTTGTTTTTGTCGATTATGCCCATATCATTCAGGATGATTATTTTAAAGTTAATTTTTGCGAGGTTGGTAAAGACAGTGTTGATCAAGCTATAATAGATGTTTGTAAAAAAGGTGATTTGGTAATTAGCCAGGATTATGGTTTAGCAAGCTTAGTTTTACTTAAAGGGGCAAGAGTACTTCATCCATCAGGAAAAATAATTAATGATGAAAATATTGATCAATTATTGATGGGACGATATGTTTCTGCTAAACAAAGGAGAATGAATAAACGAATAAAAGGACCTGTTAAAAGAACTGGTGAAATTCATAATATTTTTTTAGAACAGTTAGAAAGTTTGTTAGCTAATAATAAAGAATGCTAGTTCAAAATGAATTAGCATTCTTTTAGCTGTGAACATGGGTAGTTATTATTAGGTATATCAACTACAAGCTGTTAGTGGTGATGCTGTAGATGAGAAAAAGGAGCGACAAATTTTTTTGAGTCTATGAATGATGTGTCAAAATGGTGGATAAGGTTATTAAGTATACTGAAATCTTAAAAGTAAATGCAAAAATAAGACAGCGAAACATTATTGAATCAAGCAGAATTGGTAAATTATTAAAAAATATTGCTTTTGCTGATTGATGCTAAGTGAGAAATAAATAGTGTAAATCGTCAATTAAGATGGAGGTAGTAAATATTATCATATGTAATATCATGCATTTTATAAGAGTTGTAATGATTGTAAGAAAATTGATATTATTGAAAATGTTAATAGGATGAGTAAAAAGTACTAATTATAAAATTATTTATAAAAAAGGGTGATAATTATTTATTATGATTAATCACCCAGCAAATAAAGTTTGTTTTATCTTTTTATTTACCACTATCACCATAATTTTTAAGAACTCTAGCACTAGGGTCATCAACATCACAATTTTCCCACTCTTTATTTGGCATCCAAAAATCTTTTATCCATTTAGCCTGTCCAGGATAAAAAGATTCAAAAATATCCCGATATAATAATGATTCTTTGGTAAATGGAGTAGCAAAAGGATATTTTATTTTTGCATTAGTGACATCATTATCGCTATACAAGCTTTCAGCATATTCTTTTAAATAGTCGACCATCGAATGTCCTACTGCGTCTGAAAAAGCAGCTTTTTCTCTAAATAGGATATCATCAGGTAAATAGCCTTTCCCCTCAAATGCATGTCTTAACAAGTATTTTCCCTTATTATATAGATTCATTTTTTTTACAGGATCAATACTCATTGCATAGTCAACAAAATCAAGATCTGCAAATGGGACACGTCCTTCTAATGCATGAGCAGAAATACAACGGTCTGCTCTTAAAACGTCATACATATATAATTCATTGATTCGTTTTTTTGCTTCCTCTTGGAAAGCTTTAGGGTTAGGCGCGTAATCGGTATATTTATAACCAAATAATTCGTCACTAACTTCACCGGTCATAATTACTTTAATATCTGTATTTTTATGAATATATTTACATAATAAATACATTGCCATACTTGCTCTAATAGTTGTAATGTCATATGTTTCTAAATGAAAGATTACTTCTTTTAGGTTATCTAATAAATCTTGTTTAGTTATAATCACTTCAGTATGTTCAGTACCTAAATAATCAGAAACTTGTTTTGCATATTTTAAATCGATAGGATCGCTATCCATTCCAATCGCAAAAGTTTTAATTGGTTTATCACTTAATTTAGAGGCAATTGCACACACTAAAGATGAATCTAAGCCTCCGCTTAATAAATAGCCAATTGGAGCATCAGACATAAATCTTTTTTTGACAGCATTTTCCAGTTTTGTTTTTAAGTTTATAGCAATTGTATCTAAATTATCATTATTAATAGTTTTAGGATTGCTTAAATCGTTATAACAGATAAATTTTCCTTCTTTGTAATAATGTCCTGGTGGAAAAGGCATTATATTTTTACACAATGGAACTAGACATTTAGCCTCAGAAGCAAAACAGATTTTTTTGTCAATTTTGCTATAACCATAAAACATTGGTCTGATTCCCATTGGATCACGAGCAGCCATGATTTCTTTTTTTTCATTATCGTAAATTACCATTGCAAATTCAGCATCTAGAAATTTGCATAAGATTTCAATACCATATTTTTTATATAAAGGAATTAAGACTTCGCAATCACTACCTGATTTAAAAGTATATTCTTTTTCTAATGCCGTTTTCAAATCAGGATAATTATATATTTCACCATTACATACAAGTATACAGTCTTTGTATACGAAAGGCTGGTTTCCTTTTGAAGATAGATCCATAATAGATAACCGATTAAATCCCCATGTTATTTCTTCTTTTATGCTAATATGCTGATAATCAGGACCGCGATAAGCAGCTTGTTCTAAAGCATTATTAAAGATATCCAATTTAAATTCTTTACTTCCTACTACTAAAAAACCACACATAATTTATTTCCCCCTTAAAATTGTGTAATTACGAGAATAGAAAAACTCGCTTAAAGTCGCGAGCACCCAGATAACTAAATAGTTTTAATAGTTACATGGTACGGAAAATACTTCATAGAGTACTCGATACCCGCCAATAGTAACGTTATTGGTAACGTTCTAGCCTACTTGCAAATGCTTTTGGTAGACAGCTCATAGGTGTTCTTCATAATAAGCTCCACTGCCAGGCTTACACCGTTTCCTGACTCGCTGTAGTTTTTGCTGATTGCTACTCTCCTATTCATCGCTTTTAACTGCTATTACTAATTGATGTTAGTATATAATATTTTTTTATTAAAATCAATAAAAAATAGTCAATGTGATAATATTTTTAAAACAATAATAAAAAACCATCATATGATGGTTTTACAAACATTAACCCATGAAGCATTAACATATTTTTGTAAATCTTCAATTGTTAATTCAATTGCACTGTTAGAACTACCACAGGCTGGAAAAACAGTATCGAATCGCTTGAGTGATTCATCTAAATAAACAGCTACATTGGGCTTAATGCCAAATGGACAAACTCCACCGATATCATGACCAATTATTGGCAGAACCTCATCCCGTGAGAGCATTTTGGCTTTAGTTTTAAATGTTTCTTTATATTTATGATTATCAATTTTCATATCACCAGCAGTAACGACCAAAATAGCATGATCATTAACTTTAAATGATAATGTTTTGGCGATTTTTCCAGGAGTACAGTTTAAGGCTTTGGCAGCAAGTTCAACAGTTGCGCTGGAAACATCAAATTCGATTATATCCTGGTCACGATTGAATTGTTTTAAATATTTTTTTACTTGTGTAAGTGACATATGTTTATACCTCCAGATATTGTTTTTATAGTTTCTAAAAGTTATTATAGACAATAATGTATTAGGAATTCAAGGCTTTAAATAGCAATTATCGGGTTATAATATTAGTATCAGATATATTTTTGAAATATATTTGACAAAATATCTATCTTTTAATAAACTTTGAATATATTGAGAGGTAGAAAAATGACATATAAATTAATTGCACTAGATTTAGATGGTACTTTAAAAAGTACTAATAAACAAATTTTGCCAAAAACGAAGATGATACTTCAGAATTTAGCTAGACGAGGGATAATAATTGTTTTAGCCTCAGGACGACCAACAGCAGGTTTATATGCTGAAGCAGAAGAATTAGAATTAGATAAAACAGGGGGATATCTTTTGTCTTTTAATGGAGCTAAAATAGTTGATTACTGTACTAAAGAGATTATTTATCAGAAAGTATATGATGCTAAAACTGCTCATAATGTATATGATCGTGCTAAAAAATATGATTTAGCTGTAATGACATATAGTGATGAATTAATTCTTACAGAAGATGATAATGATGAGTATGTAATTATTGAAAGTGAAATTAATCATATGCCAATAAAACATATTGATAGTTTTAAAGAAGTCGTAAATTTTTCAGTGAATAAGGTTTTATTGACAGGGAATCCTGATTATGCGGGAAGAATTGTTGAAGAGTTTAAGGCTCCTTATGGTGATTCTTTAAGTATTTATCGCTCAGCACCGTTTTTTATTGAAGTAATGGCTCAGGGAATTGATAAAGCAGCTTCTTTACAGGCTTTGATCAATCGCTTGGGAATTACCCCAAACGAGGTGATTAGCTTTGGTGATGGTTATAATGATTTAACTATGATTGAATTTGCAGGTATGGGTGTTGCCATGGCTAATGCAGTTGATGAAGTAAAACAACGAGCTGATTATATTACTTTGTCTAATGATGAAGAAGGTATTTATGAGTGTTTAAAGATGTTGGAAAGAAAGGGTGAAATATAATGCTGCCAAATGATATTAATATGCTGGTAAGTTTTTTAAATACAAAATTACGTGATGATGATATGTCACTTGAACATCTATTAGAAGTTAATGATGTGAATGCTGATGAAATTATGACACGTTTAGAAGCAAATGGATTTTTGTTTGACGAAGCAAGTAATCAAATAAAGGCAAAGTAGGACAAATCTGTGAGTTTGTCCTTTTTATAATTTTCTGATGTTTATGCTTATAAGCAGTGAATAGATAAAATTTAGCTTTGGTAATATATGGAGTAAAAAGGTTAACAATGATTTGATTTTTTAATAAGGATGATAATGTGTTATATTATAAAATTAAACATTATTTTATTTTTTGACTAGAAATGCTATAATGTAATCTGATTAAGGGGGATGTAAGAAATGTTAAAATTAGAGGATTTTAAAGCTGCAAAAAAAAGAGTAGATGAAGTAATTGAAGAAACTCATTTAATTCATAGTGATGCTTTTTCAGCAGAGTGCGGTAATGATGTATATATTAAACCAGAAAATTTACAAAAAACAGGAGCATTTAAAATAAGAGGAGCTTATAATAAAATTGTTAAACTTGATGACAACGCTAAGAAAAAGGGGTTAATTGCTTCTTCAGCAGGAAATCATGCTCAAGGAGTAGCTTATGCTGCAAAAAAATTAGGTGTAAAAGCTACTATATGTATGCCAGCACATACACCGCTAATAAAGGTAGATGCAACAAAGGCTCATGGAGCTGAGGTTGTTTTGAATGGAGAGGTTTATGATGAGGCTTATGCTAAAGCTGTAGAGTTACAAAAAAGTGAAGGATATACATTTGTACATCCATTTGATGATGAAGATGTAATTGAAGGACAAGGTACAATAGCATTGGAAATTTTAGAGGAGTTGCCAGATACCGATGTTATCTTAGTGCCGATTGGGGGAGGAGGATTGATTGCTGGTATTGCCTGTGCAGCAAAGCAAATTAATCCTAATGTTAAGATTTATGGTGTTGAGCCTGAAGGAGCTGCAAGTGCTTTAGCGGCAATTCATGAAGATCAGGTCGTTACTTTAGCGGAGGCTAATACAATCGCTGACGGAACAGCAGTAAAAACAATCGGTAATAAAACTTTTGAATATATAAAAAGGTATGTTGATGGAATTATTACAGTAAATGATTATGAATTGATGGATAGTTTTCTTTTATTAGTTGAAAAACATAAGCTGGTAGCTGAGGGATCAGGTATTTTATCTTTAGCTGGATTAAAGAAATTGTATGAGAAGAACAAAAAGGTTGTTTCTTTGATCAGTGGCGGGAATATAGATGTGATGACGATTTCTTCGATGATTAATAAGGGATTGATATCTAGAGGTAGAATTTTTACTTTTTCTGTTCAGTTACAGGATAAACCTGGACAATTAGAATTGGTGTCTAAGGTATTAAATCAATGTAATGCTAATGTGATTGCAGTTGATCATAATCAGTTTAAAAATTTTGCTCGTTTTTCAGAAGTGGAATTAAGAGTTACTGTAGAAACTAATGGTAATGCACATATTCAAACGATTATTGATGAATTTGATAAATTAGGATATACAATTACAAAAATTAATTAAGATAAAAGAAATTGTTTATTAAGTTAAAATAGTACGAAAGGAATTCAATCGAAAAATTGAATTCTTTTTTATTTTTTTGTTTAAATATATTAATATTATTTTGATAATATTTGGGTATACTTTTATGAATATTTCTAATCATTTAAAGAAAATCTTATTGATTTTAATTAATATAGTATCTGTTTCTTATTATAAATTTGTAATAAATGCAGGTACTGATTTTGTACAGTGACATCAAAAAGTAAAAATTGATGCTCTTTCGTACTTAAAAGAAAGAATCAATAAAGTGGATAATTTATACAAAACTTTTGTTTTTTGTTGCTTAACACTTAATATTAATTAGAAAATAAAACAATAATAAAAAGCAATAAAGATTAACAATGATATGCAAATTAGTTTATTCCAGTTTCTTGAATTTTAGCTCTATGAACTAAAAAACAAATTAATTACATGATTATTTTGACTGATAAAATCATAATTTAAAAAATAGGTTTTTTGATATGAAACAATATTAGTTTAAATATAATTCATTGTTATTGATTTACAAATGATATAAATGTTAATTTTTATATTAATGTAATTTGCATGTCAATACGATAGGATATTACAAAAAATATATTAAAAAACACCACACTATAAAAATGAACTTATCCATATACGGATAAGTTCATTAGAAATTTACGAATCTTTTATTTGATAAACTTAGTTTATTGTGTGTTATTAACTTTTTCTATAATTTTCTCAAAATCTGGTTCTTCAAATATGTATTCATATATTAGTTCTAGTTGTTTATCATTTAACTTCGAAACCCATTTTGAACAATCTTTTTGGTATCGTTTTTAAAGTATTTTGACACAACTGTTGCGTTTCTCATTTTCAATTTCTTTTTCTAAACCTTGTTTCATGCCTTGTTTAATTCCCGCTGGATTCTTTCCTTGATTCCTTGAGCAATGCCTTCCTTAATCCCTTTTGCTACTCGGTCTTCATATTCCATTTTTAATGATTCTTCTCTTATCAAGGCCAGTTCTCTTTCATTCCCTAAATCCACACAGC
>JAETPY010000108.1 GCA_021770925.1 Erysipelotrichaceae bacterium
TGGTGTTTGAATATTTAGAAGGATTCTATAATACAGTAAGAATCCACTCACATTGTGAATATTTATCACCGAACGAATATGAGAGCAGACACATGTTAGAGGAAACTAACTAAATTCCTTACATTTAGTTAGTCCGAAATCTTGACATAGAACCATATATGGTCCATATAGTGCAGATATTAAGAAAATGATCACAATTCTTTCAAATAATAATTTGATTTATGAAAAATAATATGGAAAGATGATGCTAATAACAGTGAGTAAAGATTTTAAAATAGACAAATCATTATATTCACAAAAAGATATAGAAAATATTAATAGAACATTTCAATTATTTAAAAGAATTAAAGACACAACTCAGGCAGAGTTAATTACAACCATTTTATTTTCATTCGACATTTTAAAAGAAACTTATCATGAAATCACAGAAAATATGATATATGAATATATTACAGAATGGAAAAAAGATATAGCAATTATCAAAGTGAATTAAAGAACTTATTAAATTGCTTACTGGAATGGGTTTGATTGCTACTGATTATTCCAAGAATTATGTCGATGATATATTTTGTTAAAATATATTGCAAATTTATAAGGGACAATTTATAAAAAGTTGTCCTTTTTTATGAAGGGCATGGCATACATATATCTAAGGTGAAAGTAAGTGTTTTATCATTAGTTTAACTATTATCAAAAAACAATTAATAATTACTGTTTAAGTGATAAGCAAATAAAAATGATGCATGCCTGTAGATTATAGGTTTTGCATCATTTTCTAATCAAAACTTTAAAAGTTTGCTGCTAGATTATTTATATTGTTTGGTTGTTAATGTCGAAATTGTATCATAAACGTAACTTTCATTTGTTTTATCGCACATTATTATAATAACATCACTAGCTTTTAAATACGTTTCTCCATGAGGAATGAATTCTTGACCATCTCGACGTAATGACACAATTAGACAATGAGTAGGCCAAGTGACTTCTTTAATTAAACGATTATCTAAATAAGAGTCTGGATTGATCATAAAATCTAATAGTACTTTTTCACCAACTCCCTTAGGGATAGGGAAATTACGCTTTTTTAATAAATTTTCTAATAAACTTTCATAAACAGGTTTAGATTTAGCTAAGTCAGCAACAATATAGGCAACAATAGTTACAGTAGTAATTGAAAGTAAATGATTTAAAGAACCTGTCATTTCAAAAATTAGAATTATTCCTGTCACAGGAGCTCTTACTATTGCCGTAAAATATCCAGCCATTGCAAGTAAAATAAAATTATTGATGTAAATTGAATCCAAATTTAAATATTTTACTGCTCCATGTCCAAATAATCCGCCAATTAAACAGCCAATAACAAGTAGTGGAAAGAAGATACCACCAGGAGCTCCAGATCCAAAGCAGGTAATAGCAAAGATAAATTTGCTGATTAGAAAGAAAATAATCATTAAAGTAGTTAATTTGCCTTCTGTAAGTAAATCTACTAAATTATCACCGCTTCCTAATATTTGAGGTATTAGAAATCCTAAAATTCCTGAAATCATGAAAGGAATTAATAGTTTGTGAAATGTATTTAGTTTTTTTAGATGACCATAAAGACTTTGAACATAAAGTAATGCTTTATTATAAAAAGCCCCTGCTAATCCTAAAATAACACCTAAGATCAAAACCATCCAATAATATTGTGTTGGTAAGGCTCCTGTCACTTTAAAGGAAAAGATTGGATCCATTCCTAAGATATTGCTCATCATATAATCTGAGGCAATTGAAGCAGTCATCACAGAAATCAATAACGGTGCTGAAAAGTGCTTATGAACTTCTTCTAAAGAAAACATTACCCCAGCTAAAGGAGCATGAAAAGCAGCGGCTAAACCAGCACTAGCTCCACATGTAAGTAAATAACGTTCCTCGGTTTTTCCACGTTTTAATATTTTTCCAACTCCTTTTCCAACCATTGCACCCAGCTGAATAGATGGACCTTCACGTCCTAATGCTAGGCCACTAAAATTAGTTAAAAAGCCACCGATAAATTTATTGATTAGTACCCGCCACCACTTAGCATCTATTTTGCCAGCAAGTTCACCTTCTAATTGGGGTATTCCACTACCAGAAATTAAAGGTTCTGCATCTAATAATTTTGATACAATATAGGCAATGACAATTAAAATAATAAACCAGCAGGCAATAGTAAAAAAAGACTGCCTGCAGTATGTTAAAATTTGTTGCAGCCATCTTACACCGCTGCTAAGGCAAATACGATATCCAACAATTACTAATCCTCCTAATATTCCTACTAATAACCCCTCTAGTAGTAAAATTAATTTAAATTGTTTTGTATTTAATGCATTAATAATACTTTTTTTCATATTGATCCCTCACTTCGAGGATATTATAAACTATAGCTATAAAAAATCAAAGTTGTTTTCAGACAAAAACAAATAATGTTTTATTTATCAGCAAAATATTGTACAATGAAAGTGGTGATGACAATGGATAAACGATCAGATGCAATAGAAACAGTAGTAGATGTATTTAATGAAGCTATGGCAATTCAAGAGCTGTATCTGAAAAAAAGTAAATTTAAAGAATTATCAATGAGTGAAACTCATGTAATTGACGCGGTAGACAAAGCTGAATTTCCTTCAATGACAAATGTTGCTAAAATACTAAATGTTACTGTAGGAACCTTGACAACAGCAGTGAAAAAAATTATTGAGAAAGGATTTTTAATAAAAGAACGCTATCAAAAAGATCAGCGTGTTTATTATTTGAAATTAACAGAAAAAGGGTATGAAGCTCTTAAAATTCATGAACAGTTTCATTATGAATTAGCAAATTTATATAAAGCAGCTATTCCTGATGATCGTGTTGATTGGGTTTTTGATACATTGAAGAAAATTAAGGTTGATTTAGATAATTACAAAAGAGCATTGGAACAAAAAAAATAAGTTTTTAAAAAGTAAATATTTTTATAATAAAAGAGCTATAATGATAAAGTTATTATCATAGCTCTTTTTTAGCCAATGAATTAATAGGTTAGTGGAAAAACATAAGTTTTAGTGTGTAAAATTTATTTGAATAATTCATTTAGCTGATTACTTGCCATAACTAGTAGTGTTATTGATTTAGGCTGGTAAGATTCAATAATTTTTGCACAAGTCATGATGGTATTACCAGAGGTAATCACATCATCAAAAATTACAACATCTTGATTAAATAATCTTTCACCATTTTTTATTCCAATGACCTTATTGACAAGAGATCGGTTAGTCTGTTTGGTTTGTTTGTAATCTGTTGTTTTAAACAGACCTGTAAAAATATTATTACTAAAATTGTTTACAAGCATTTCATTTGGATTAAAACCTCTTTTTAAATTATCTTTTTTACTACTAGGAACAATTGCAATCAGGTGTTTATGATATTTATGTTTCAACTCTGGAAAAGAGTTGAAAAAAGCATCTTTTAAAGCATAATCACCTTGTCCTTTGTATTGAAATAGAATTTTTTTAAAGAAGTCATTATAGTAGTATAAAATAATTATAGGATAGTTTTGATAAAAATGATGTTGATTATAAATAACAAACTTGTTAAGGCAATTTAAACATAATGTTGGTTGATAAAAAAGATGAAAAAGACTAGTCTGCTTATTTAAATCATCAAAACAGATTAGACATTGTCTTCTTTGATGGTTTTGATGCATTGTCTGATTGCTTTAGTCTTAAAGGGGGTAAAAATGCTTATTGAACCAGTAGGATAATTAGCTTTTCGACCCACTCGTCCACATATTTGAATCAGGGTTGAAGATTCATATATAGGGTTATTGCCATAAAGTATTATTATTTGAATATTGCTGATTGTTATTCCTCTTTCTAAAATTGTTGTAGTAATGAGAGCATCAAGTTTACCTGTTTTTAGCATTTTTAAGAAATAATGGGTATTTTTGCTTTTGGAACTAACAGGCTGACAATTAATACCAAATAAATTAAAATATTTATAAGCAGTGACAGTTAACTTTATTGTGGGGACAAAAATTAGAACTGGCTTTTGTTCTCTTTTATATCTTAAAGTTTGTTTAATGGCTATAAGATACATTAATAGAGAACCTGTTATATAACATTTAGGAATATCTAAAGGATAACCATGATAGCGTATAGACATAAATAAGTCTGGGGTATTTGTTAAAGTTGCAGACATATAAATATAGTTGCCCTTAATGCTGTTTTCAAGAATTCTATGTAAAACTTCATTATTAACATATGGAAAGGCATCCAGTTCATCTAAAATCAGTAAATCAAAATAATGAGGGTATCGATAAAGCTGATGGGTAGTGCAAATAATAAAAGAACCATCAACTTTAGTTGTATTACCACCATAAACAGTTGTTATTGTAATATTTGAAAATTGACTTTGTAATCGTTTTGCCAGTTCTATAACTAATTCTTTTCTAGGAGTAGTAAAGCATACATTATGCCCTAAATTTAAAGCGTATTTAATTACTTCATAAGTTATTTCTGTTTTCCCTGATCCACATACAGCTTTAACTTTAGTATTTAAATGATTTTGATAACGAACTAATAATTTATGCGATAATTCTTGCTGTAAAGGAGTTAACTGGTATTCTAGCTGGAATTCAACCTGCAAAGCTGGTTTTAGTTTAGTATCAGATACAATTTCATTAGTTAAACCATTTTTAATACATTTACGACAATAAGTTATGTTATTAAAAGTATAAAAATATTTTGGATCTTGATTCTTACAACGTGGACAAATCATCTTTTATCACCCACTTATATTGTACCTCATAATTGCTTTATTTTTGTCTCAAATTGGTGATATATTTTTCTTATTAAAGTCTCAAATTTGTTTAGTTAAAATAAACTAAAAAATACCTGTTTTATCAGGACTTTTACAAAATATTACAATCAGTTTGCTAAATCTAGACATAGATTTTAAAGAGACAAAATTTGTCGAGTGAAAAAAATTTATATTTGAAAGAAAACATAATATACTAGCATTGACCATTGTTAAAGGGGTGAATTAAATGCAAGGAAAAGTGAAATGGTTTAACGCAGAAAAAGGTTTTGGATTCATTGATCGTGGTGAAGGTAAAGATGTTTTTGTTCATTATAGTCAGATTGAACAAGATGGATATAAGACTTTAAACGAAGGCGAATTAGTTGAATTTGATCTTTATCAAAGTGAACGTGGAATGCAGGCTAAACATGTTGTTAAAATTTAAGCAGAGAGAAATCTCTGTTTTTATTTTTAACAGCATGCTTATTAGATAACTTTTATATTACATAATAATATATTACATATAATTTTTAACGAGATAATGATAAATTATTTAATATCAGAGGGTTTTGATACATTTAATTTTGTTTTGTAAATAATTATTTTAAAAGGAGGAATAATCTGAATAAAAAATAAGAATGGAAATCAATGTTTTACCTAAAAAAGTGCATAAAGCCCTTTCCCCAAATAGAAGGCTATTCTGTTTGAGGTGAGTTGTTGGATTTCTTGATAATGATCTGTAAGATTTCTTCCTCAGTCAAACCAGTGCGACTGAGCTGACTGAAAGCATTTCTTAAATTGTTTTTGATATATGCGATGCGCTGTTCTTTGGTTGTTGCGACATCTGCCATATCTGATGGATCGAAGACCTCACCTGTTTTAAGTATGTGATAGATGGCTACAAGTATCTTTCTGGCAATCGCTATGATGGCGCGCTTTTTTCCACGTCGTTTGGAAATTCTGTTAAATTTTTCTGCATAGTAGCTGCATTCCTTATCCTTGACAGCTGCATGGGCTGGACTTGCGAGCACTTGACCATTGAGATACATCAATGCCCAGTTCTGAAATGATGATGATGGCTGATTTTCTGCTGACACCTGGAATAGTCATAAGAAGCTGAATATAGTTTTCATATGCAGAAACTATCAGATCAATATGGAGCTGAACCTCATCAAGAAGACAATCCACATATTCCATATGCTTTTGAACGATTCTGATTCTTTCTTTTTGAAAGTTAAAACAGGTAATAGTAGTGACGTGGCTACAATAGATCAAAATGGTTTATTAACTGCAAAGAAAGTAGGAGCAGCAGAAGTTAGAGCAATTAGTGAAAATGGAATACTTGCTAGTAAGATTATTACAATTTATGATGAAACATATTCATTATCAGAAAAATTCACAATAAAAAATGATACTGGAAAAGTAAAAATAGATGGTATTAGTGATATTTTAAGTATTTATCCTGATGGCGGCAGTCTATGGGCGACAGGAAATAGTGCTAAAAATATTGTTTTACTAGAAAATCAAGAGGAAAATGTTATTGTAACTATAAAAATGATAGGTAGAACAAAAAATGGATGGGAAGAATCTGGTTTAGTTTTGTATAAAGATGATGATAATTACACGGCTTTGCAAAGAAAACATGCTAATGGGAATCCGGTGATAAATGTAAGCAATGAGATTAATCAGTCGCCTAGTGAAGTGGGATTAAATGATGTTATATGGCTAAAATTAGAAAAAAATGGAAATGAAATAAAAGTATATTATAGCATTGATGGAATAAACTGGATCATTGTAAGAACAGTAGAAAATAGTGCTTTAGGTTCTGATTTTAATATAGGAATTTTAAATACCTGTGGTAGCGGAGTAACAGAAATAAAATTTAATGAATTAGTAATTAATGGGGAAAAAATTAATTTTGTTTCTAAAGACGTTTTACCAGTAGTAACTAATGTTTTACCATCATACAATAATGAAACTAATTGTTTGAGTGTAATTTATGATTCAACTCTACCTTTGAAAAGTAATGATGTTATTCGTTGGCAGGCTTCTTTAAATGAAGATGGAAATTATAATTATGTTGCGGGCTTGAAGGGAGGTTTTGTTGAGGTTCTATTGGAATATACAGGTTATTATTTTAGAGCAGCTGTAATTCCTGTTTTAGATAATGGAACTCCAGGAAATATAGTAACATCAAGCAAGAGTGTAAAAGTAGAAATAAAAGATGATACATTTATTAAAATGAAAGTAGCAAATTCAAAACTGCTAAATGTTGATTGTGATAGTTTAGATTTTGCAGATTTTGAAAGTAGTTTGTATCATTATATAGTTTCAACTAATAAAAATTCAGCTAACTTTACATTTTTACCAGAAGATGGAGCAAATATTAGAATAAAACAAAATGGAATTGATAAAGAAGTTAATTTAGTAGATAATAACTATGTATTTAATGCCACGATTAATTCAGGTATAAATGTGATAGAGGTTTATGTAACAGGTGAAGATGAAATTTCAACTACGGTATATCGTTATACAATTTTACATTTTACTAATGAAGAAGCAATAGTTGATAATATTAAGATAAATGGTAAGATATTGGATGATTTTGATAAATATGAATATGTTTATTATGTTGATGATTTAGATGTTAATGATGTTATAGTGTCAGCAGATGGTCAGGGGTTATTAACGATTTCTGCTAATGGTTGTGTTACAGATAGTAATTCAATGCTGGTGATTCTTGATAGTTCTGAAACATATGTAACAATAACATCAAAGATGACTAATGGATCAAAAAAATATTATTCAATTAAAATAAAAAAGGCAAATATTACTAATGCGGATTTAGAAATGATTGAAAATGATAAATTTGTTGTATTATCATCTGATTTTGATTCAAAACAAACTGAGTATAAAGGAAAGGTTTTTAGTGGACAAGTGTCAATGAATTTTATTGCAGCTGAAAGAAAGGCTACAATCAAGGTTATAAAAAATAACCAAACTTATGTTTCTAATGATAATAAATTAGAAGTAGAATTACCAATGTATAAAGGAACTAATGAGATTGTAGTTATTGTTTTAGCAGCAGATCAAAAAACTACCAAAAGATACACATTGTTATTGGAAGCACCAGAAGTAATATACCTTTCAGATTTAGAATATAAAAATAATTCATCTACTGGATATGGTGAAATCAAAAAAGATGCAAGTGTAGATAGCAATATAATAACTTTATGAAATGAAAATGGTCAAAAACAGGCATTTGAAAAAGGAATAGGGACACACGCTACATCACATTTATATTATGACTTAACAGGTTTATCATTAGAGTCATTTTCAACATATTTTGGTGTTGATCAGGAAATTACTAAAATTAATGAGCCTGATATGATTTTTCATTTCTATGTCGATAATAATGAACAGGATTATGATGGCAAAGGTGAAATCCTGACGGGAACTACTACGATGAAGTATGTTGAATTTCCAACAAGAAATGTAAATGAATTACACTTATTTGTTGATAAAATAGTTAATGATTGGAGTGATCATGCAAGCTTTGGTGATGCTAAATTTAAAACATCATTTGAAGATGCTCCAGATCCAGCATATATATTATTAGTTAATGTTGATGATTTAGGTACAGTAAATATTGACCCTATTAAAGAATGTTATTTTAAAGGAGAACAAATACAATTACAAGCAGTAGAAAATTCTAATGCTTGTTTTGTAAAATGGATTGATGGAGATGGAAATACTATTCATGATCAAAAAGAATATGTATTGACTATAACAGATAATATCGAAATTACTGTAGTGTTTGAAAAAATAGTTGAAACAAACAAAACAGCATTACAAATAGCTATAGAAATGGCAAATAATGTAGCTGAAGAACAGTTGGATAAAGTAGTACCAGCAGTAGTTACAGAATTTAAAGCAGCATTACAAGAAGCTCAAGATATCTTAGCTAATGATAAGGCAACACAAAAAGAAGTAGATGGA
>JAETPY010000109.1 GCA_021770925.1 Erysipelotrichaceae bacterium
AAAAATAATATTTCTAACACTTTTTTGGCCACATAAAAATATCCAGTCAATACATGTACCCTTATAGTTGGGTATTTTTATTTTTACCTAAACGAATCGAAATTCCTATTAGAAAACAAAAAAGGCTTTTTAGCCTTTTTCGTTCAATTTATTTTTTTTCTCATAGTAATTTCTTACTAACATTTGTGTCTTTCTAATATGATGCTGTATTTTTTCCTTTGCTAATTCTTTATCACGAGCTAAAATAGCCTCATATATTTCTCGATGTTCTTTAGCTGCCGAAATTAAACGATCAGGTTGACGAATTGAATGTCTGGAAGTTACATGAATATAATAATTTATATCAGTTAATAACTGTTCAAAATATTTTGACTGAGTACAGCGATATATGGCCTCATGAAAAGCAATATTAATTTCATTAAACTTTTCTTGATCACCTTTTTTAGCATAAAATTCCATCAAATCATAAACTTCTTTAATTTTTTCCAGCTCTTCATCATTTAGTCTTTCGATTGCTAATTGGATTGCCAAACCTTCTAAAGCATGGCGAATCTCTAACATATCATCAATATCACGATGTGAAAAACCTAAAACATAAACACCTTTATTAGGGATGCTTTTTACTAGACCTTCTAATTCTAACTGCTTTAAAGCTTCACGAATCGGTGTTCTAGAAATGTTTAATTCTTTAGATAAAGCAACCTCATTAAGTTTTTGCCCTTGTGTATATTCCTCATTTAAAATCTTATCACGAAGCAGAGTAAAAATTTTATTTCCTAACGATCCATGTCCTGTGTTTTCTAATAAATTTTTTGCCATAAATTATCCTAACTTTCTTATAATTGCAGCTGTAAATTCTGCAGTAGAGGCACTTCCACCAATATCAGGAGTAACTGTAGTTCCTTCTTCTACTACAGCTGCTAATGCATTTCTTAATTTATTAGCAGCGTCTAGTCTTCCTAATGCTTCCAGCATTAAAGCAAATGCTAATAACAAAGCACTGGGATTAGCAATACCCTTACCTGCAATATCTGGAGCACTTCCATGAACCGCTTCATAAATCCGATATTCATCTCCGATATTCCCGCTTGGAGCAAATCCTAAACCACCAACTAATCCAGCACATAAATCAGAAACAATATCACCATATAAATTTGGTGCTACTAAAACATCAAAAGTTTCAGGACGGATTACTAATTGCATACACATGTTATCAACAATAACTTCTTGAGGTTCGATCTCTGGATAATCTTTAGCAATATCTCTAAACGCCTCTAAAAATAATCCATCTGTATATTTCATAATATTTGCCTTATGGATAGCTGTAACTTTTTTACGACCATTATTTTTAGCATATTCAAAAGCATAACGACAAATCTTTTCACTCGCTTCACGAGTAATTAACTTAATTCCATTTGCCATATTTGGATTGATCATATATTCAATTCCTTTATATAGATCTTCAGTATTTTCACGAATCATCACTAAATCAATATTTTCATAACGTGAATTAATTCCTTTAAAAGATTTAATTGGGCGAACATTTGCATAAGTTGCAAACTGCTGTCTTAAAGCAACATTGACACTTCTAAACCCTGTTCCAATTGGTGTAGCAGTTGGTCCTTTTAAAGCCCATTTATATTCTTTAATGGCATCAACCAAACCTGGTTCAAACACTTCTTTTGTATTAGCTGCATATTCAGCACCAGCCTGGTATTCAACCCATTCAATATCCAAATTCATTGCCTTAGTAACATCAACAACACTCTTTGATATTTCTTTTCCTATTCCATCACCAGGTATTAAAACAGCCTTCATTAAAATTCACCCCCCAATTCTTTGATTGCATTTAATAAACCACCATAGTTGATCATTACTTTTTCACGAGGTGATAAAGTTAATGACGCTTCAATTGATTGACTGGTAGTTTCATTAATTACTTTTACTTTACCATTATGCTCAACTACTTCTTTAATATTTACAATTTTATAACTATCTTGATCATTAAAGAAATCCTGATCTTTAGCTTCAATAACCAAAGGCAAAATACCATTATTAATTAAATTAGAGCGATGAATTCTTGCAAATGAGACAGCAAAAACTGCTTTGATTTTTAAATAATTAGGTACTAATGCTGCATGTTCACGAGAGCTTCCCTGACCATAGTTATCACCACCAACAATAAATCCTCCATTATTAGCAATTGCTCGATTATAAAATCCTGGATCTACTTTACTAAATGAAAATTTAGCTAGATGTGGAACATTTGATCGATATGGTAATAATTTACTATCTGAAGGTACAATATGATCAGTTGAAATATTATCTCCAACTTTTAAAACAACTTTACCACTAATTTCGTCAGTGATCTTATCACCACGAGGAACTGGTTTAATATTTGGTCCCATATATACTTCATTATTTTCATCATATTCATCAATAAAGAAATTTTTATTTTTAATAAATGGTGTATTAGGTACCTCATCTAAATACATCTCATCTTCAAATTCATCTGACATATACCCTTTGATTGCACTTAATGCTGCAACCTCTGGTGATACTAAATATACACTAGCATCATTAGTTCCTGAACGTCCTTTAAAATTACGATTGATCGTTCTTAAAGAAACGCCTTTAGAAAGTGGAGCCTGCCCCATTCCAATACATGGACCACAGCCGCATTCAAGAATTCTTGCCCCTGCATGAACCATATCAGCTAAAGCACCATTTTTAGATAGCATGGCTAAAATTGAACTAGAACCTGGAGCTATTACTAATGAAACATGATCAGCAACTTTACGCCCTTTTAAAATTTTTGCAGCTTTCATCATGTCGGCAAAAGATGAATTTGTACAACTTCCAATCACAACCTGATTTACTTTCATGCCTTCTAATTCTTTAACTGGTACCACAGCATCAGGGCTATGAGGTTTAGCTGTCATAGGTACTAAAGTTCCTAAGTCAACAGTTAATTCTTGATCATATACAGCATCTTCATCAGCTTTCATTTCAAGATAATCTTCAACTCGACCTTGTTGTGCTAAATATTCTTTAGTTCTTTCATCAGTTGGAAAAATTGAAGTTGTTGCTCCTAATTCTGCCCCCATATTACAAATCGTAGCTCGATCAGTAAGTGATAGTGATGCAATCCCATCACCTGTATATTCAATGATCTTATTAACGCCACCCTTAACTGTTAATTGTTGTAAAATATATAGAATAATATCTTTAGCAGATACCCACGGTGCTTTTTTACCTGTTAAATTTACTTTAACTACACTTGGACACTGCAAATAATATTTTCCAGTTGCCATAGCTACAGCTACATCTAATCCACCTGCTCCGATAGCAATCATTCCCATAGCACCACATGTAGGTGTATGTGAATCAGAACCAACTAGTGTTTTACCAGGTTTGGAAAAATTCTCTAATTGCAATTGATGACAAACACCATTGCCTGGTTTTGAAAAAACAATTCCGTGCTTTTTAGCTACACTGCGAATGAATTCATGGTCATCCATATTTTCAAATCCAGTTTGCAACATGTTATGATCGATATAAGCAACTGCTTTTTCAACTGCAACATGTTTGATATTCATTGCTTCTAATTGAAGATAAGCCATTGTTCCTGTTGAATCTTGTGTTAATGTTTGGTCAATTTGTATTCCAATCTGTTCACCAGGAATAAGATTTCCATCTTTTAGTTTACTGCTCAAAATTTTGTATGCTAAATTCATACCCATTATGATATACCCCCATCTTCTCTATATTGCATACAATTATACAAAAAAACAATCTTGATTACAACCCTTTGGTAGAAATTTTAATATAAGATGTTTTAAAAATAAGACAATATAATTATAAACAATTGAATATCATTACTAATAAAAATATGTTAAAATACATACGGTGATAAAAATGTTAATTGAATGTTCAAACATAACAAAATCCTTTCAGGGGATACCCTTATTAAAAGATATAACTTTTAAAGCTGATGATCATGATAAAATAGCTATTATAGGTGTAAATGGGGCTGGAAAAACTACGATTCTCAAAATCATATCTGGTGAAGAAGAGTATGATGGTGGTAATCTTTTTTGTAATAAAGATTTATCTTTAGGATATTTAAAACAACAGCATGACTTAAATATGGATAAAACAGTATACGATATAGGCTTAGATGTCTTTACCCCATTGATTGCAATTGAAAATAGATTACGTGAGCTTGAAGCATTGATGACTAATGATTATAGTGAAAAAATATTGAGTGAATATGATCGTTTAACCCATGAATTTCAAGAGCATGACGGCTATAGTTATCCTAGTAAATTAACCGGTGTTTTAAAAG
Source organism: Erysipelotrichaceae bacterium (assembly GCA_021770925.1). Taxonomy (GTDB): domain Bacteria; phylum Bacillota_I; class Bacilli_A; order Erysipelotrichales; family Coprobacillaceae; genus Thomasclavelia. The sequence goes on from JAETPY010000109.1 coordinate 4,349, forward strand.
GTCTAGGATTTAGTGAAGAGGAAATGAATTTTAAAGTATCGATGTTATCAGGTGGGCAAAAAACAAGACTGGCACTTGCTAAAATGTTACTACAAGAGCCTAAATTATTATTACTTGATGAACCTACCAATCATCTTGATAATATGGCAATCAGTTTTTTAGAAAACTATTTAAAAAATTATCCTCATGCTGTTATAATTGTTAGCCATGATCGTTATTTTATTAATCAGGTCTCTAATAAAATTATTGAAATTGAAAATGGTAAATCGAAAACATATAAATGTAAGTATAATGAGTATTCTATTTTAAAAAAGAAGCAAAGAGCGGTTGATTTAAAACACTATTTAAATCAGCAAAAAGAAATAAAACGGATCCAGCAAAGTATCGATACATTAAAATCATATAACCGTGAAAAACAAGTTAAACGGGCAGAATCAAAAGAAAAACAGTTAGCTAAAATGGAACGGATTGAACGCCCTGAAAATTTACCTGATACAATAACGATAAATTTTAAACCTAAACGAGAATCAGGATTTGATGTTTTAAAAATCGAAAATCTAGCTGTCAAATTTGATGAAATGCTGTTTAAAAACATAAATATTGAAATAAAAAAACAAGAACGTGTTGCTCTTATTGGTGATAATGGTATTGGTAAAACTACTTTATTTAGAACCATCCTCAATGAATTGATTCCTTCTCAAGGAAAAATCAAGTTTGGCAGTAAAGTAGATTTGGCTTATTATGATCAGGAACATCAAACTTTATCAATGGATAAAACTATTTTTAATGAAATAAGTGATAATTTCCCTAAAATGACAAATACGGAAATTCGTAATAGTTTAGCGTTGTTTAACTTCAAAGGTGAAGATGTTTTCAAAGAAATTTCTTTGCTGTCCGGCGGTGAAAAAGGGCGAGTTGTTTTAACAGAAATTCTTTTAAAACAAGCAAACTTCTTAATTTTAGATGAACCTACTAACCATTTAGATATTGCATCAAAAGAAGTTCTTGAAGATGCTTTAAATCAGTTTGATGGAACTATCTTTTTTATTAGTCATGATCGTTATTTCATCAATAAAGTTGCGACTAGAGTTATTGAATTAACTAATAATAAAGCAATAAGTTATGATGGGAATTATGATGCATATTTTAGTAATAAAATTATTGATAAGCCGGAAAAAAAAGAAAATACTGATTACTTAAATATGAAACAGCAAAACGCATTATATCGTAAACAACAAAATAAAATAAAAAAATTAGAAACAAATATTTCTAACTTAGAAAATCAAATTAATCTCTTAAATAATCAGTTACAAAGTGAAGAAGTTTTAAATGATTATCAAAAATATAATCAAATCAATGATGAAATTACTTTATTAGAAAACCAGTTAAATACTTTAATGGAAGAATGGGAAGCCCTTCAATAAAGGGCTTTTTATATTTTCCTGATATTCAAAATACAATAATTCTCATCTACTCCTGATCCTTCACAATCCACATAATTAACTTTTACAACACAATTAGTCTTATTATTATTATCACATAAAGAAACAAGATCCCCCTTTTGAATCCCTTCTTCTTTACAAACAATCAAATGACTTATAGATCCATTATCTATCATATTAAAACTATCACTATCAACTAACAAGCTTATCATTAAAATAATCCCTCCATTATAAATTCTCAGTAAAAACCTTTATACTATGCAGTCAAATTAGTTGATTAATTTTCTACCATTAATTTTAATTTCAATCGTTTTATCCTGGTAATCATTTGGTAATCCAACTTTCTCTTTAATATTTTCTTTTCTTTGACACCATACCAGCCAAAGCGGATACATAATAAATCTCAAAGTTACTGCTATTGCTAAAAGCCCTAGGTTAATTGATACACCTAAGATCAATGGTTTGATTAACATTTTTCAACCTCCAAAATTGACTATCTATCTAATTTATATTCATGAAATACTATTTTATGCAATTAATCAAAAGACTACCTATTAAATAAACCATATTTTATTTAAATATTTTGTCTAATTAAGACAGATAAATAATTTTTATATTAATTAAAAATAGAGTCGATAAATTCATATCAACTCTATTACATATTTTTAATTTATATAATTTTCCATAAATCTAGTTAATTCTCTATTACTGATTCCTATTTCTTTTAACCAATCGTTAAAATCCTCTAATAATACATCACTATCTTCATTTTTTGATATTGTACTATTGTTATTTATTTGCACGATCAACTCATTATCCGTACATATCGATAAATTACGATAATAATACAAAACAGCTTCATTGTCTTCAAAAATATATTTAACCATTTTACTGGCACCACCGAGCCACATCGTCACACTTATCTTTTCAGAATCTTCTTGATTGATTTCATATGAATATGGTTTTTGATTCAACAATAAATCTTTAACATAATAATTACGATAATAAGTTAAACCGCCTATTATCACTAAGGCCATTATTATTACAATTAATAGTATTTTATGCTTTTTCATACCCATCATCCTAATCTAAAAATACAATCTGATCAGCAATATCTTTAAAAATAGGATCATGACTAACAACGACAATAGTTCTACCACTACTTTGCATTCTTTTTAATAATTTAATTACTATTTCCCTATTTCTTTCATCAAGTGATCCCGTTGGTTCATCCGCTAAAATCAAATCACATTGTTTCAATAACAATCTAGCAATTGCCACTCTTTGCTGCTCACCACCTGAACATTTATATATTTTTTTATTTTCATAACCTTCTAATTCAATCTCTTTTAATACTTCTTTTATCTTTTCCTTTTTATCACCTTTAATATTATCCAGCGCTAATTTAAGATTATATTCTACTGTTTCGTTTTCAACTAATGCAAAATTTTGAAAAAGATAACCGATTTTTTCTCTTAACAGTTTTTCTGCTTTTCTAGAAAATGGTTTAATATTTTTTTCACCGAATAAAATAACATCCCCACTATCAGCTTTATCGAGTAAACCAATAATATTCAATAATGTTGATTTTCCTGAACCTGATACTCCCATTACAACATTAAAAGTATTTTCTTCAACTTCAAAATTAAATTTATCAAATATTATATTATCTTGATATGATTTACTCATATCAATTATTTCAATAACTTTCATTTTACAGCTTATCTCCTTTCAACCAATTAACCATTTTTTTATTCTCAAAATAAATTATACAGATTATTTCAATAATTATTTCCATCAGCATAAAATAACCAACAAATAAAATTCGTTCATCAAAAGAAAGATCCAGCTTAAAGCTTCCAAATAATATTATTACATAACTCAATAAATTAAATATAAATAACTTAATGTGTCTTTTAATTCTAGAAATACCAAAAATATAATTAATTGCTAGCTCTTTACCTTTTTCTTCTAAATAAGTAAAGATACTTTGAAATACTAAAGTCAAATAAACAATTAAATAAATTCCTAAATTAACTCCAAATTCAACTAATGCAGATTTACTTTGATCCATAAAATAATCATAATAATATTTTGCATTTTGAATATTAACCTTTATACCATTTATTTCTTCTAATTCCTTTTTTAATTCACCAACATTATCAGTTTTAATTCCCAAATTTGTAATTCTTGTTTCAAATACCGAATACTCTGTTTCTAATAAGATAATTGGATTTTCTATATAATAAATATCTTGAATATGATAATTTAAAAATTCTCCAGGATTTTCAATATATACGATTTCTACATTGGATGGATAATTTGATAAATCATGATCTTTATACATTTTAGGTACCAATAACGCGCCTTGAGGATATTTATTATAATCAAATTTCTTTCCATCTAATGTTATGATATCATGATTTTTTAAGTAATATTTATTTGCATGAATATATGGATATGGATAGATACCATCATAATCATTAGTTAATTCTGCCACTTTAATATTCGCATAATAATCTGTAAAATCAGCATAATAACAATCATCTTTATAATATGCAAATATCTCTTTACTCTTTTCTGGTACTTCATTTAAAAAATATAAGTCTGTTATATCTTCTTTTAAGTCTTTAACTTTCAAATAATTCGTTAGATAAGGCAATGATTCTTTTAATGAAGTAATAAACGGTGTCATCAAAAAAATAATCATAACTATTTTAATAACCATTTGCATATTAAATAATCTTTGAAAATAATTTTTTGTATTTAAATATTTTAAATTACAGCTTAAATTAATAAAAAACCAGTTAAATAAAAAAGGGACAAAATAAATTTTGTCCACCTGGGTGATAATGTATTTTAAATGCCTATCATCCTTTTTAGTATTATAATGATTTCAGGAGATGACTTTATGATCGATTTA
>JAETPY010000110.1 GCA_021770925.1 Erysipelotrichaceae bacterium
GAAGTAGACAATGCATATGAAGCATTGATAAGAGCATACTTAGACTTAAGATTAAAACCAAATAAAGACTTACTAAATGATTTAATCAAACAGGCAAATGGATTAAGTGAAGCAAATTATAGTGCAAAAACATGGAATGCAGTAGAAAAAGCATTAAAGAAAGCTGCTACAGTATTAAATGATCCAGAAGCAAGCCAAGTAGAAGTAGATAAAGCAAATGCAGTTTTAACAAAAGCCATGACAGGATTAGAAGAAAAACCAGTAGTAGATAACAATGTAAATACTGTAAAACCAGGAGATACTGGAGTAAAAGGATCTGTTAAGACTGGAGATAATGGTTTAATAGGAATCTTTGTAAGCTTATCAATGTTAAGTGCAGCAGGGCTAAGTATACTTAGAAAAAAAGAAGATTGATAAAATAAAAAGAATTGTAATAGATTAATTTTTAAGAATAATTTATACAATTCTTTTTTGTAATAGTAGTTTAATTGTTTTAATAAGTATTAAAAAAGAGCTGTTTATATTATACCGATAAATAGCTCTTTTGGTTTTGGAATAAAAGTAGTAGACAACATATTATCAAGAATTTAATGAATTTATTAAATAAAATAATTAATAAGAAAATAGAGATAATTCTAAGTATTGTTTATATCATTGAAGGGAATTTTAATATTTCTTTTTTTAGTAATATTATTGCAATGATACTTGCAATACCTTCAGATATTACAAATGATAGCCAAACACCATTTAAACCAATTAAAGATAACAAAATATAAGCTAAAGGTAAGATAATTATAAATTGTCTTAATAATGAGATAATTAATGAATATTTACCATTGCCTAAAGATTCAAATACCCCCGATATAACTATTCCAAAAGTAGAAATAATAAAACATAAAGAAAGTATTCTTAGTCCAATAACTCCAATTTTAAGCAGAGAATCAGTAGCGTTAAACCACGATAAAATGAATTCTGGAAAAGTCATAAATATAAGGGAACCACTACATAAGATCACTGAAGTAACAATTATTGAAACGTTGATTGTTTTTTTAACCCGTTCATAATGTTTAGCTCCATAGTTATAGCTGACTAGTGGGCGCATTCCTTGAATTAATCCATTAGCTGGCATATATATAAAAGATTGAAGCTTAAAATATACCCCAAAGAAAGCAATAGCAGTTTGACTCACAGTTGCTAAAAGGCTATTTAATAAAGCAACTAATATAGAAGGCATTGCAGTCATAATCCCTGAGGGAACAGCAATAGAGTATATATTTTTGATAACATGGATATTGGGTTTAAAGTTTTTAAAGGATATCTTTAGAGTCGATTTTTTTCTAAATAGAAAAACTGCTAACAAACAAGCACTTATTTGACCAATGATTGTAGCAATTGCAGCTCCTGCAACACCTAACTTTAAATAACCATTAATTCCAAAGATTAGAATTGGATCCAATACAATATTGATTATTGCTCCAATAACTTGTAAAAACATGGGAATGATCATATTACCTGTAGCTTGAAACATTTTTTCAATAGCAATATGAATTATAGAGCCAAATGTAAAGGTGATTACAATACTTCCATAAATGATAGCATAATTTAAAATCGTTAAATCATTTGTGAACATTAAAAAGAAAGGTTTCATTAAAAAGCTTCCTATAAAAACAAATAATAAAGAATGAAGAAGTGATAAAAAAATACCATGGGAAGCAATATTATTTGCATGCTCACTTTTTTTAGCTCCTAGATTTTGAGCAATCAAAGCATTAATTGCTACTCCCAATCCAACAGAAAATGCTAATGATAGATTTTGTAAAGGAAAAGCTAATGATAAAGCAGTCAAAGCTTTTTCTCCTAGTTTAGCAACAAAGATACTATCGATAATATTATACATTGACTGAATTAACATCGATATCATAGGTGGAACAGCCATTTTCATTAATAGTGGAAAGATTGGTTTATTTGCCATTGCATTATATTCCTGGTTCATATTTTCCCCTTTCATAAAAAAAGCTATAGCTGCTTGTTTATAAATCAGAAACAAGTAAAATCTATAGCTAATATTTAAGCAGTTTATTTTGTTTTGCTTAAAATAGAATACATGAAAAACGATTAAGTGTCAATAATAGCTTTTTAAAAATATTATTGATAAAATAAAAAGGATTTAAATTATCTAAAATTTTAGACTTCAAATTGCAATAAAATTAGTTATAATTATATCTAGGTGAAAATATGAAAAAAATAAAAGAAATAATAGTAGTAGAAGGAAAAACTGACACTGCTTTATTAAAAGAACTATTTGATGTAGAAACTATAGAAACTCATGGTTTAGCTTTAGATAATAAAACATTAGATTTGATAAAGACAGCTAGTATTAATAGAGGAATTATTGTTTTGACAGATCCTGATTTTCCAGGTAAAAAAATAAGAGACCAAATTCAACAAATTGTCCCTAACTGCAAACACGCTTTTGTTTCTAAAAAAGATGCTACAGGTAAAAAAAAATTAGGTATTGCAGAAGCAAAAAAAGAAGCTGTTATAAAAGCATTAGAAAATGTTGTTAATTTTGATGTTAACCAGCAAAGCATTACTTGGAAAGAGTTTATTGATTTAGATATTATTGGAAATAAGAGAAAAAGATTATTGGTTTATGATATGTTTAATTTAGGGTATGGCAATGTTAAAACATTATTTAAGCGGTTAAATATGGTTGGGCTTACTAAAGATGATATATTAAGAGGAATGAAAGATGAAATTGATAAAAAGTAAAAGAATTAGTAATAATGAAATATATCATGAAAATAAAAAGATTTTTAGGATCAAGGTGAATCGGTGATGAAAGATATCGCAACTCTTACTACAACAAAATATATATTAGATAAGTATAATTTAAATGCATTAAAAAAATTTGGACAAAATTTTTTGATTGATGTAAATATTGTTAATAAAATTGTTGATCAGGCCAATATAGATGAAAATACAGCTGTAATTGAAGTAGGTCCAGGAATTGGAGCATTGACACAAATATTAGCACGTCATGCTGGAAAAGTAATTAGTTTTGAAGTAGATGAAAGGTTTAAACCGGTATATGAAGAATTTTTAAATACAGATAATATTAAAATTTTCTTTGGTGATTTTATGAAACAAGAGATTAAACCAATTGTTGAAAAATTAAAGCAAAATTATCAAAAAGTTTATTTGATTGCAAATTTACCATATTACATTACAACTGCAATAATTGAAAAAGTTATTTTAAGTAATTGTCAGGTTGATGAATTAATTATTATGGTACAAAAAGAAGTAGCATTAAAAATGACAGGTGATTATAAAAATCCTTTATTATTGATGATAAAAGATATGGGTAAAATTCAATATTTATTTACGGTAAATAAGTATGTTTTTTTACCTGCACCGCATGTTGATTCTGCTGTTATAAAGATTACATTAAATAAACAGCCGGATTTAAAATTATATGAAGTATTAAATATTTGTTTTAAGCAGCGTAGAAAAACAGTATTAAATAATTTAAAACAAAAATACAATAATGCAAATGAAATATTATTAGATTGTCAGATTGATTCAGGTAAGCGAAGTGAAGAGTTATTATTGAATGATTTTAAAAATATCACCGATAAAGTTTAGTTGCATATAATATATTGGTGATATTGATGAAAATTGGTGATATTGTCTGCCGAAAAAAATATGGCAAAGACATTTGTTTTAAAATTACAGATATTAAAGATGGGGTTTATTATTTAACAGGGATAGAATATCGTTTGGTTGCTGATAGTGATGAAAGTGATCTAGAATTAAGTGATTTTAATAGTGAAAAAAGTGATATAATTGTAGAAAATAAACCATGTTTAAAAGGCAGTGTCTTGCATATTGATGGAGATAAAGATTATTTGGATATGTGTCTAGCAAAATATAAAGAATTCAATATTAATGTATATGGTTATTATATGAAAGAAAATGAAATTAAAGATAAGATTATTTCTTTGTTGGAAAAACATAGGCCAGATCTACTGGTTATTACAGGACACGATGCAATGAAAAAAAATGGTGATCGAAAAAATATTAATAGTTATTTACACACAAAAGATTTTGTTGAAGCAATTCGTAAAGCAAGATTATATCAAGATGATAAAGACAGTTTAATTATTTTTGCAGGAGCCTGTCAGTCATATTATGAGTTGTTATTAGCTAGTGGTGCTAATTTCGCATCCAGCCCAAGTCGTAAGAACATCCATGCTTTAGATCCTGTTTTTGTTGTCAGCCAAATTGCAAATGCAAGTATTAAAAATTATGTTGATTTAGAAAAAATTGTTGCTAAAACCTCTAATAAGCATTTAGGGGTTGGCGGCATTGATACAAGAGGAGTAGCAAGAAAAATTTATCCAACGAGTAGGTGAAGTAATGAAGGTAAAAGCGTATGCAAAAATAAATTTAGCGTTAGACGTACTGAGAAAAAGAGAAGACGGATATCATGAGTTAGAAATGATTATGGCTCCGATCACTTTACATGATTTGATTTATATAAATACTATTGAAAATGGTATCGAAATTGAATCCAATAGTAAAATTATGCCAACAGATGAACGAAATATTATGTATAAGGTTGCAGCATTGATCAAAGAACGTTATGGAATAAAAAAAGGAGTTAAAATTTATGTTTATAAACATATTCCGACTCAGGCAGGGTTAGCAGGAGGCAGTGCTGATGGGGCAGCAGTTATAAAGGCTATGAATAAATTATTTTATTTAAATTTAACTAATGAACAAATGGCATCACTTGGTAAAGAGGTAGGGGCTGATATTCCGTTTTGTATTTATCAAAAGATGGCATTAGTTAATGGAATTGGTGAAAAATTGACCTTTATTGAGGCCCCGTTTGAGTGCAAAGTATTATTAGTTAAACCTAAAAAGGGTGTTTCAACTAAAAAATCTTTTAGCAGCTTAGATTTAAATAAAGTGAGTCATCAAGACTGTGGCTTGATGGTAAAAGGAATAGAAGAAAACGATTATCAAGCAGTTTTAGATAATCTTCAAAATACGCTAGAAGCACCCTCTATTAAAATGGTTCCGGAAATTGAGAAAATTAAGATGGAAATGTTAAAAATTGGTTTTGATGGGGCTTTGATGTCTGGTAGCGGATCATGTGTTTTTGGACTTACAAAAAGTGATTTGATTTTGGAAAAAGGGTTTAGGTTTTTTAAAGGAAAATACTATTTTGTAAGGAAAACGGAAATATTGAATGAATTTATTGATTAGTAAGTTGTTACGCACTGTAAAGATTTTAAAATTAACGGCTAAAGATAGTTAGATTTCTTACTTAATAATAGATAAAAAAACGGAAAATCTTATTAATAAGATTTTCTTTATTTTAATTTGCTATATTAATTTATAAATTTAATTATTAAAACAGGCAGCCAAATAGGTCAGGTTTATCATTAATCGATTGATTGAAATAATAAAAAAATATAATTCTAGGGTTTGTATTTTTTGTCATAATAGTGCTATAATCTATATTAGTAGTAGAAATCTACTGTTAATATAAATTAAAAAACGTAATAATTAAAATGTGTGATTTTGTAAAAAATAATTAGAGAATATTGTTATTTTATCAGCAGGTGTCAAAAATGAAAAAAGAAACTACTAGCAGAATGAATTATATTATTGAACTGTTGTTATCAAAAAAGGATATTTCTATAAAAGATGTCTCAAACAGTTTAAAGATATCATTACGGCAGGTTCGTTATGATATATTAAAAATTAATGAAAATATCGGAAATGCAGGTAATGTCCCAGTACTAGAAACAGATAATAAAGGCAGCATAATTATTAATGATATAGAAAAACTGTTACAATTTAATGAATATCAAAAAGAGTCATTTAAATTTTTAAAAAAACAAAGAATTGATTTATTAGTTGTTATAGTTGCTTTGTGTATAGAAGAACTTAATCTAAATAAATTATCAAAGCAATTGAAAGTAACCAGAGTAACTATAAAAAATGATTTAAAAGAAATAGAACAAAAATTAAAACACTTCAATATTAAATTGATGTATTCAAATGGTTTCTATTTAGCGGGAAATGATGAAGATATTTTTGAATTTCGATTGGCATCTTTTAAAATACTCGAGTATAGTTTATTTAAAGATAATTTTGAGGCAATTGAGGAATTAATAAGCGAATATATTCAGACAAAATTTCCTCCAATTAAATTGAGAGATATTTTTCCAATTATAAAAAAGTTTATAAAAAAGAATAATATAATGATGAACGATCCTGAACTGTACTGGTTTGCATCAATAATTATTTTAATGTCATGGTATATCTATAATGATATTTTAATACCTGAAAAAAGACATCTTAATACTAAATTACAAAATTTTGAATATGATGAGTTTTTTACAGACATAGAAGATTTTGTTCATATAACGATAAATAATCAAAATAAAAGACAGATGAAGAATGCAATTTCTGCAATCTGTTATAATGGAATAATTGAAAAACAAAGCCTGAATAAAAAAATAATTTATTATATATTTCAATTAATTGATTCTATGCCCTGTAAATATGCTGAATCTTTTAAAGAAGATATAGATTTATTAAACGGGCTGTATAAGCATTTAGTCTGCTGTTATAATAAAGACTTAGCTGAATTAGAGGTGCCTTTTTTTGAAGAATATAACTTTATATTAGATGAAGAATTAGAAAAACATATTGATAGATTTGGAACGGTTAATAATGAAATAATTAATGTTTCAAACAAGGATGAACTGTCATTATTAAAGCTGCATTTTGCAAATAGCATATATCGTAGATCAATTAATAAAGATAAAAGAGTTGTATTGATTAGTGGAATTTCTAAATTTAATCAAATGCAGCTAAAAGACTTCTTGGAGTCATCATTTGAAATTGAAATAGTTGATATTATTTCGAAATATGATATTCCATTTTTTCAACAATGGGAAGAACTTGATTTGATTTTATTTACTGAAACAATACCAGAATATTTTAGTAGAAATAAACCTGTAGCAAAGATAAATTTGATTTTAGACAGTACAGATTTTATATTATTAAATAATCTAGGAGTTGTGCCACGGAAAAAAATAGTTAATTTATATGATTTATATCATGAAATGGATTTTTTAGATTATAAAGAACGTTTTAAAGTGCTTCAACTGGTAAAAAAATCAATAAGTAATTATGTTCCGTTTTTTAATGATGAACAATATAATCCAATTGAAATAAAAAAAGTGGATAGTTTGGAAATTGATCAAGAATATATTTATGTACATAAAAATATATTTTTAATATATGAGTTAGGAGAAAATAATCAAATTAATTTTTCTTTTAAAGAAAATAAGACTATATTGCAGGTAGTTGGAACAAATGTATCTTTATTATGTAATCTTTTATTTAGATGTAAAAGAAAAGTTAAAGAGATAGATTTTTTTAAGATGAGTGATTCTGAAATATTTGATTTTTTACTACATGTGTAAGAAATAATTAAAGGAAATATTTATTTTCCTTTTTTTAGTTATTAAAATAATAGTGACTTATTAAATTATAAATATAAGCATCTTATCAGTATTGGTTAATTATCCATTCTTTTTTTAATAATAAATTAATGTAAAATAAATTTACAATTTTTTTGACTATTTGAAAAAAACGGGATTTGTTAAAATTTTGTTATCAAAATACATTTATTTAATTTGGAATGTTACTTTAAATAGGCATGACCATAGGATAAATAGAGTTAGGAGGGATGTTTGTAATCCAGGGATAAGACAAAGATTAAATTGTAGATATTTACTAATGAGAAAGGGGACACATTATTGTGAAGAAAAAAGGAAAAACGCTTCTTGCTGCGGCTCTGATATTTTCGATGGCACTTTCATCAATTAGTGCCTTAAAAATGCCAGTTAATGCAAAAGAAGAAACAGTCAGTCTTGAACGGTCATTAATACCTTTGCCAGCTTCTTATGAAATTAATGATGGAAAGTTTGTTATGACTGACAGCACAAAAATTTATGTAGAAGGTAATACTGACAAAGAAACTGATGAATTATATGAAACAGGTAATTATATTGCTGAAAAGTTTAGAAAATCAACAGGCTATGCTTTAGAAGTAGTTAAAGGGAAAAATGAAGGAACAGGGAATATTGCCATTACTACTGTTGATGGAGATGAAACCAAAGGTGAAGAAGGATATGCTTTAGATGTTACAGCTGAAGGTGTAACAGTCGTATCTTATCAACCAGCTGGAGCATTCAGAGCGATTCAAACATTAAGACAGCTGCTTCCAGCAGAAATCGAAAAGCAGGAAACAGTAGAAGGAATTGAATGGGCAATGCCATGTACTGATATCGATGATAAACCAGAATATGAATATAGAGGAATGATGTTAGATGTTTCTCGTCATTTCTTTACAGTTGAACAGGTGAAACGTCAAATTGACCTGGCAGTACAGTATAAAATGAATAAACTGCATATGCATTTAAGTGATGACCAGGGATGGCGTTTGGAAAT
>JAETPY010000111.1 GCA_021770925.1 Erysipelotrichaceae bacterium
GGATTGTAACTGGCCATGATTGTCCTCCAAAATGAAAGTATAGTGAAATACTACTTGATTACCATTATGGAGGAATTGGAGCTTATTTACAACACGCCCAATATTTCGGCGCTTACCAAAAAAACAATCAGTAGCGAAAGCGGCCGCACATTTTTGACTGCGTGTCAACACTTTTAGAAGATATTTTAAAAAAATTGGTTAGACCCTCAATACGCAATCTAACTTTGTAACTTAACTAAATGACATTGAATCCCAAACACTAACTTACTATTTTAATAGTACTGTATATACAACCTTTTTATTCTGCTTTTATCATCTATCTTTATGTCATTTTGCTTATTCTTCACATCTTACATATCAATTCAATATAATAACTATACTTTATTTAAATTTTATTATAAAAATTTAATAAAACAATTTTAAACTCACTCAAATAATTTTCCAACTGTTTTTGTACTCTTAATAATTTATTATCATTAAATTCCTTGAAATTTGACTTTAAAGAAGTCAGCAATAAGGAATAAAACTTCCGAGAAATCCCCGTGCAAGCTACTATTTCACTACTCAAATCGACATTATCTACTTTTTGACAAATATTCAATCGCTCTAACATTATTAATGTATACTCATATATTGTATAAAAATATCTATAATTAAGTGTTTTAACCGAAATATCCATTATATCTTTAAATGCTTCAATTCCCCAGTTACAATTAGTCAGTGGATTTCGAATCATACGATAATTTAGAGATGTATTATAAGAATAGATAAAATCCTTCAATAATCCTTTCATTAAACACAAGTCAAAGTCATATTCAAACGAATTCCTTTTCATGCATATAATACTCTCATTTCGTTTAGTATATAAAAAAGCAGACTCATATTCCGAAAAAGAGATCGTATCAAACCCGAAGTAATCAGATTTATTATATCCTGATATATATATATTCTGATTTTCCAAATCATATCCATATACCAACACCCCGTGCTCAAATTTTTGGGTCATATATGAATCTTTACAAGGTAAATAATACTCATTGAGTATCATAAAACAATAGTAATCCATATCTATCATTGCTATTGTAAAATCGATTATCGAATTAAACGCTTTTTTCACAAAATTCATTTCAAGTACTTGATAATCAAAAAATGGCATATACTTTGTTGGATTTGGATTCAAACCTAAATAATAATATGAAATCTTAAACCGGTTATTAACTGGTATAGAATATATTTGTATCAGATTTGATAAATACCAATTTCTAAATGATATATCTGACGATAATATTGCTGCCGGAAAAGCATAATCCTGTCCATTTCTAACTGGGGGGAGTCCAATTTTCAATACTTTTTTGTTCATCTCATGTCCTTTCCAATTCAATCACAAAAATTTATCAATTATAATTTCATTTAACTATATTCCACCATATTGCTGAGCAAATAATGCAGCAAACTTTTTATTTTCAAAAATTTTCGAAGGTTTTTCTATCGCAGCAATTTTCCCATTTTCCATCAATGCGATTCGGTCACAGATTAAAACAGTCGAAAGTCTATGGGCAATTGTTATAATCGTTTTACTACCAGACAACTCACTAATTACTTTAAGAATCTCATTTTCATTGCAACTATCCAGCGAACTCGTCGACTCGTCAAATATGATGATATCCGGGTTTTGCAGCAATAGTCTCGCAATCGCCAACCTTTGCTTCTGCCCTCCAGACAGCTTAACACCACGCTCGCCAATATTCGTATCCAATTTGTGAGGAAGGCTCTCAATAAACGACATGATGTCCGCTTTTTCACAGGCATCTCTGATCTTTTTCTCATCTGCGTGCCTGTCCGCAAGCAACAAATTTTCCCTGATCGTAAGATTTAACATCTGAGAAAACTGAGTGACAACACCGATTTTTCTGCTGATACTTTCGTGGGACAGCTCTGAAACGCGGTGGCTGCCAATCAGAATTTCTCCGTCGCATGGCTCATAGACTCCCGTCAGCAGACTGATTAAGGTTGTTTTTCCACAGCCGCTCTTCCCGACCATTGCAATATGCTCCCCCGGATGAATCGTTAAATCCAGAGAATTGATAATAAATTCCTGCTTCTCATAATATCGGAAACAGACCTTCAAAAAAGTTATTTCATCCCCCAGATCCATCACTCTGTTTTTCGCCCGATATTCGAAATCCAAAATTTCAAATACACGCTCAAGGTTGGGTTTCTGAGCACTGAAATCAAGAATAAAATTCACCACAGACGTAATATTATTTACCAACTGGATAAAGTAATCCATAAACGTAAGCAGGATTCCTACAGTCAGTCTCTTATAAATAATCAACAGTCCGCCAACGAAATAAAGATTCATCCTCGTAATAAAATAATCCTTGAATGCGATAAAAAGCCAGTTCAGAGCAATATATATCTGACTCTTTACAATTAATCTGGAGAGGATTCTCCGGTACCTGTCGAACTCTATCACCATGCACGCTTCCAAATTATTCGTTTTTATATCAGCCCAATTCTGGAAGGAATGATTCAGAAAGCTTTCATACTCCCCTTCAAACTTACGCCTCTCCTCTGAAACCCGGTTTGCCTTCCTACTAATCACCTGCACAAACCAAAAAGAAAGAGGAATCGCAAAAAACCCAACAATTGTCAGAATCGGATTCAGGATAAATAATATCACAGCGATAAGTAAAATTGCCGCAATTGAGAAAATATAATCAATCACATGCTTCTGTAAAAAAGTTTCAAATAATTCAACATCATGATCAATTCTGTTATGTAAATCCCCCACATTGTATTTCTTATATGAATCCGTCCCCATATTAACATATCTTTTTAAAATATCGGTTCTCATCTCCAGTTTTAATCTGAAAAACAAAGTATTATATGCCTTTCTGGTAAATTTAATCACCAACGTCTGCACAAAAAAGACGGCCAGATAGCCACCAATCGCCAATGGCAATTTTCTGATGTTGCCACCTACGATCACGTCATTGATAAAAATATAATAAAAAAACGGATTAATAACCATAAGTAATAAATCCATGAATTTAAAAAGCAGCAGACGGTAAAACAATGGCTTTTTCTTTCCCAGCAAGCCAAAAACTTTTCTCATGATTTTCAGGCGATCCGATTGACTTTTCAACAAAAATCCTCCCATTCTTATTCCATTTTTCTCAAATACTGCTCCTGGAAAAGTGCTTTGTATGTCCCACAGGATGCGAGCAGAGCCTCATGGCGGCCAAAACCGGCGACTTTTCCATCCTCAAAAACCAGGATCCGGTCTGCATGAATGATCGTAGACAGTCTGTGCGCTATAATAAGCAATGTATGATTTTTCCCAAGTATCTCCCAAGAATTTTGTATCGTTTGTTCAGACTCACTGTCCAGTGAACTGGTTGACTCATCAAAAATCATAATTGGAGATTTTTTAACAAATGCCCTCGCAATCGCAATCCTCTGTTTCTGTCCTCCTGAAAATGACAGTCCCCCGGATCCGACTATGGTATCTAGTCCAGCCTCCAGCCCTTTTACAAAATCAAAGAGATCCACCATTTTAAGCGCTTCCCATAGGTATGGATCCTGTCCCTTGTCCTCGGTAAACTGTAAATTAAATCTTATGGAACCGTTAAAGATAATGCTACTTTGATGAACGACCCCGATTTGATTGCGTAGATATTTGATATCATACTCCGCGATATCCTTATTATCGATGAAAATAGTTCCGGAATTGACATCATAGATCCTGCATAACAGATTTACCAAAGTACTTTTCCCTACTCCGCTGTGTCCAACTATTGCTATTTTCTCACGCGGACTGATATGAAACGACAGATTCTTAAAGATATTCTGCTCTTTGTTATAATAAAACGATACATTTTTAAATTCAATACTTCCCAGGATGCGCTTCCCGCTGTTCTCCGGACCCGAAATGACCTGCTGCTTAAAATGCTCTTCTCTCCCATCTTCCAGATCAATCTCAAATAATTCCATAACTCTTTCACAGGAAGCCAGATTGGAGGAGAGCGACAATATTTTCGAGTTGATACTGTTAAACGCCGTGATACAGGTTGTGTAATAGGCGAAGCAGGCTGTGCCCCCTCCAATTGTCAGATGACGATTCATTACCAGCAAAGCAGCAATCGCGAACAGACCCATCTGCGCCGCTAAGGATATTCCGGCATTAATCCGCTCTGCCAGAACTTCCGTTCTATTTAAATCAATACTCAATCTCGCTATTTTTATACTGCGCCTGAGGAATTCCGATATCACCTGCTTTGAAGCGTGTAAAAGCTTTATTTCCTGCATTCCACCCAAAATTTCATAGAGCCATGATGACAACAGACCCTTTTTTTTAATAATCTGGGAATTCCCACTCTTTGTTTTGCCAAAAAAGAACCGAGAAACATAGATGATGACAGGAGTTACCAATACGGTAAACGCTCCCAGCCATATATTTGAATGAAGTATAAATGCGAGAGCAATCACTAAATTAAGGACATTTGACACCAGGCCGAACAAATTAATGCTTATCATAGTCATAAGCTGGTCAACATCATATCCCATTCTGCTGATCATATCACCGCTGTAGATACTGGTCAAATATCTGCCTTTAAAATTCAGTATTCTGGCGTACAATTCCGCCCGGATATCAAACAGGAAGGCCGTGCTGATCACCTTCTCCATAATATTCACAACCGTATACATCGCCTGATTAAAAATATAAACCCCACCGTATACAGCTACGATATAAATAAAACGCGACATGTTTTGCGAATCAAGAACCTCATCGATCAGCCAGCCAATGATATATGGCAATATCAAAAGTGTGACAGAAGCCAAAATCATACATAACTGCATAACGGCAAATTTCCACTTATGAGGCGCAGCAAACTTCAGAACAAACTTCAATTTTTCTTTTACAGATTTTTCTTTCACGAAAATGACCTCTATATACAACGTTTTTAATAATTTTTTAAAGGCAAATCCTAAGTTATTTTTTCTTCATCTATATCCCAAACCTGCAATTGCAATCTATTAGCATATCTAAAATTATGCTCAATGCATAGCTTTATGAATTCTTTTTGACATGCAAATAATTCTTTACGGCTATTCGTTGCAGGCATTATAAAATTTCTACTAATTTCGTTAAGAGATAATTGATTGACTATATCTTTTGCTTCTAATATTTCGTCAGGATTTATAATAACAAATTTAAATTGATATTCGTATCGGCTGATTAGTTTATTTAGCACAATCATATTTTTTCTTATTAAATTATATGATATTAATTCTTGTTCTGATAAATTTGATGGAACTGAATTGTTTAACTTGGGGCTAATGCTTAGTAAGTCGCAAGATATCTCCTTATAGATAGTCCCATTTGTTTCAATTGTGATATGATAATCTTTTTCCCTAAGTTTATCTGTCAATTCAACTATACCTGGAGATAAAAAAGGTTCACCACCTGTTATCACCACATGACTACAATTAAATTTATCAATCTTAGTAATTAACACCTCTAATTCCATAACATCATATTTATGATATTCATCTGTATAGATAGTATCGCACCAACGACACCTCAAATTGCATCCATAAAGTCTTATGAATACAGAAGGAACCCCCTGTAACATTCCTTCTCCCTGTATGGTTTTAAAAACTTCCACAATATTATACTTCATTTATACTCCTCATACCCTCATAATTAAATATTAATTTTTATACTACACTTTGAAGGAATTCATTTCTATACTTATCATCCGTCTTAAATTTTCCACTAAATATCATAGTGGTAGTTACAGTATTATTTCGCTTAATACCTCTGGTTGTAATACAGCTATGCTCCGCTGTAATTTTTATAGCGATATCCTCGGTATTAACAATTTTTTTAAGAATGTATATAATATCTTTACCAATACGCTCTTGAATTTGTAATCTTCTACATACCATATCACAAATCCTAACAATTTTACTTAATCCTATAACTTTTTGATTGGGTATGTACCCAACACTAATTTTCATATTATACATTAATGCCATGTGATGTTCACAAAATGAAAATGCCTCAATATCCTTAAGCATTACAATTTCTTCACCACAATCACAGTCTTCACTAAATGTAACATTATACATTTCAGCTATTTGATCATTAGTATAATTAATACCTTTAAAGATCTCTTCATACATTCCTGCAACCCTTTTAGGGGTATCTATTAAACCTTCTCTATCAGGATTTTCTCCTAAACAAACTAAAATTTCTCTTATTAATCCCTCGATCTTCTTTGTATCAATCATTTTAAATCTCCTAATCTTATCTTACATACTCAATTATAAATATTATATAGTAGCAAACTTCTTCTCAACTTTTTGATAATTTTCCGCAGAATATTAACATCATCATAAGAGGTAATATCGTAATTATGAAGATCAGCATTCATTTTATATGTATATAATTCCTCAAAACTGAGTCCAAAAGGATTGAATTTTTCTAAGGAGCACAGATCATTTGAATATTTTATAAAACAGTTATTTTCTCTTTTAAGAGGCTTACTTTCCATATATTTTTCATGAAGAACAAGAACGATCCTTGTTCCATTTATATACATAATGTGTATTCCTTTTCTTAATGAAAAATTGAAAGCTTCCTCAATACTATTTATTATAGGCTCACCTTTATCATTTAAAGAAGTATTACAAATAATTGGAATATCTGTTTTCTTTCTCACTTCGTTTAATACATTAAACAGCTCAGGATTATCTTTTTTATTTATTGTCTGCACCCTTGCACTACTGTCTAAATGCAAGACCGCTTTAATCAAATTCTCTTTTTCTTTTTTTACAAAAAAATTATTAAGCATAAAAGGTGATGGGAAAGCGTCTATAAACCAATTATTTAGTTCATCTTCAATAATAATTGGTGCTACTGGCCGCCACCATTCACGTTGCTTATACTTATTAAGTTTTTCCTTAGCATCCAACCGAGCTGGATTTGCCAGTAGACTTCTATGTCCAAGTGCACGCGGCCCTATTTCTCCCCTTCCTTCAAACCAAACAATTGGCTCGCTAAGTATATCCTCTGCTATATACTCAAGTCCATGAAAAACATCTTTAATATATAAACTATATTTTTTTAGACAATACTCCAAATTGGTATCAGCAGATCCATAAAACGCAGAGTTTAAATGGAAACGAAACCTCTTATTTTTTTTGTAGAAATAGTATAATGCCATTCCAATAGATATTCCTCCATCATTTACACAAGGACAGCAGAGTTGTCCTTTAAAGTGAAACCGATGCATAATGTTTGTATTCGTCGGACAATTTAGAGCATATCCTCCTGATAACGCTAAATATACTTTTTTCGGATCTAAGTGATATTTTATAATAATTCGTTCAATACAACTGTAAACACTTTCAATTGACATTTCTTGTATAAATTTCATTAATGCACTTATTCTGTTTTCCTTCAACGTAAAACGATTATCATAATTAATATATATATCATCAATATTTTTTGATTCAATTAGAAAATCTATCAGCTCTTTCAATTTAGCAAAATTTTCGTTGCAGTCAGTAATTTTATAAATATCTCCAAAATAGCCTGGAATACTTCTAAGTTTAGTCGATGTGGCATATGCTAATGCCATAAGCGTACCTTCAGGTATTTGAAGCTCATTTTTTAAATACTGCCAATATGAACCTGGTGAAAGTATCTCAAAAAAATCAACTTTTCCTTTAACAGATATTGCTCCTGTATATAGATATTTTGAATATGCAAACTCGTCTATCAGGATATCCGGTCCCCCGTCAAAAGATAGCGAGATTATAGTTTCATTTTGAAAAATATCACTATCTATTAACATCGAAGAAAACAAATGACAAACAGAATGGTAAGAAATATCCGGGGCTTCTTCTAAACTATGGTAATCATCACAGGAGGACAATTGTGGAATTCCAATAATTTCTTGCATATCAGAAATTGTCAAATCATATTCTGCAAGCAGGCCATTAATATATTCGACCGCATCTTTCTTATCATAAAAAGCTACTCTGTGATGCTTTAGCCCAGACATACGCTCAAATTCCCAATGATGAATCAGTTCAACATCGTTTTCATTAACCCGAAACAAGCTAATATTATGATCATGTCTCAGTGAAAATTGCATGACGCAAAGAATAGGATCAATCTCAGAATAAACAGCAAGGTAATAGCCATTTTTTAGACTACTTTTCATCTTTCATACTTCCTTATGTTTTTACTAGACGAATACTACCGGATATCAGTTGTATTATTAATCAACTTTATCAATCGCCTTACTATAATAAATGAATTTTTGGCAGCTAAACAAAAACCACCGAACTGGTTCTCTGTTTTACCATCTATATCAGATATAGTCCGTACAATCACGCCAATCAGGGAACTGTTCCGGCTGACAAAGAAAATATACTAAAGCGCGATTTCCAGGCAGAAACCATCAATAGAAAATGGTGTACAGATATTACCTATATTCATGTGCTG
>JAETPY010000112.1 GCA_021770925.1 Erysipelotrichaceae bacterium
ATTTCAGGATTGCGAACAGTAAGTTCTTTACAGTTGATTCCAGAAATTAACCAGATCAGTTTTTTTCTTAACTGCAGGGAAATATCATTGTCTCTGGAGAAGGCATATTTAAAAAACAGATCATTGCTAAAACTGACAGTATTACTTATTTTTTCTACATTTTCTTCTTGAATCATAATCTTTCCTCCTTACTATCTTTTACTAAATAAAAAGGAATTTTACTTCAAAAAAACAGCTTTTATATAAAGCTGTTACTCAAATTTAGTATCTACCTTAAAAATATTGTTACCATTTAAATAATCTTTTACCAGCATTCTTTTTTTACCCGCAATCTGTAACTCAGTAATTAAATAAATACCCTCACCTGTTTTTACACCAATAGCATCTTTAAATATTTTAACAATCGTACCATTTTCTTGATGAGCATGATGTTTTATAGCATTTTCACAGTTATGAATTTTACCAGCCCAGATTTTAACTATTTTATCTTGATAAACAGTATAAGCTCCTGGCCAGGGATTCATTCCACGTACCTGATTATAAACCTGCCCAGCACTCTTATTAAAATCAAGTTTTTCTTGTTCATGACTAATCGTTGGAGCATATGTAACAAGGTTTTCATCCTGCTCGATTGAATCATTCGTTCCATCAATAATACTTGGTAAAGTTTCAATCAATAATTTAGCTCCTATAGCACTTAAACGCTCATATAGCTCACCAGTTGTTTCCTCTTCACCAATATTAACTTCTAACTGACTAATAATATTTCCTGCATCCATCTTTTTAGCCATATACATAATCGTTATTCCAGTAACCTTTTCACCATTAATAATAGCATAATGAACAGGTGCTCCCCCACGATACTTAGGCAATAATGAAGCATGTACGTTAATACAACCAAATTTTGGGGCATTTAATATTACTTCCGGCACAATTTGACCATAAGCCGCAGTAATTATTAAATCTGGCTTTAAATCAATAATTTCCTGATATTCCTGTTTAATTTTTTGAGGCTGAAATACAGGTATATTATTTTTTATTGCTACCTCTTTTACTTCTGGCATTGTTAAAATCTTTTTCCGCCCGACACAGCGATCTGGCTGGCTAACAACACCAATAATATTAAAATTATTTTCTAACAATTCTTCTAGTACCTGTTTAGAGAAGCTTGCAGTTCCCATAAACAATATTTTTACTTCTTTTTCTTTCATTTAATCACCACTTTCTTATAAAAGTGTACTAATAATATTAGAAATAATCAATACTAAAGTTTCAATTACTTTAATACATCCATCACTAATTTTTTTTACTACTAATGATAATGCATTCTCATCATTATCATTAGTAGTTCCATAATCAGTTGTAATTGGCTGCTGTTCTTTTATATCTTCTTCAAATTGCTCGATATTTTGCTCAAACATTGCTTTTTGAATTCCAAAATTACCAAACAAGCCATTAATCATGAATAAAAGCAATCCTACCAGGCATAAATCAATCAAAAAATTTTTCACTAACTCAAATATTCTCCAATTGCTTTTGCAATAATTTCAACAGTTGCCTGGATTTCTTCTTTAGTATTACTTTGAGCCCCAACCTCAATTAATACCATATTATCGCTTGTACCTTGATTATAATGCGAATTCTTAACATAAACTCCCCTACTAATTTTAGGAATAACAGTATTAGCTATATCTGACAATTTTTGTGATAATTGATTTACGGCATCAAACTTTCCACTACTTTTTCCCACTACAAACATAATTTTCGCATATGATTTACCATTATAAGTAATCGTCGATAATTCTTTAGAAATAGAATCTCGATGAAAATCAATAATCAAATCATATCCACCATTACTTTGCAAACTTTGTTCTAAATACATTTTAGAAACAGAATAGGATTTGTTATAAGCAATGTTGTGCACAGCTTTATAACCCTCAAAATCATTTCCTTCAACATCACATTGATACCCCTGACTATTTAAACAATCTTTTAAATAATTAGCTCCCAAAACAACATTATATCCATCATACTCCTCACTTTGATGAGTATTATAGATATGAATTTTTTTATCTTTAGTAATTGTAAAATCTGTGTTTTGGGGATTAGTTGCTACAGGAGTAGAGCTGGTATCATTATTAATAGCATTAATAACTTGTGCATTAGAAGAAGTTGATACTTTACTTGGAAGATATACAATCAAACCAACTATAACGGCTAACTTCAATAAAATCAAAAAAGTATTTTTTAGTCTCATCTTCATCACCCACTATACTATACAACTAATTGTATGCATGAAATGTAGGATTTAGTACCTTAAGGCATTAATACTTTTACTAATTATTTTAGACATTATTTCACATTGTTCATCAATTTGTTTATCACTCAAAACAAAATTACAATCAATTGGATTTAATACCTCATTAAATAACATTTCCAACTCATTATCATTGAGCTTACCAATTTGACCTAACATCATTTCTTTTTGCTGTTCATTTAAAGTTCCTTGATAACTTTCCCGTTTCCCCACCTTTAATTTATTTATAGGATTTAAACTATCACCAAAATAGTCAATAGTATAATTTAACACATCACTAACAAGGCTACTAGCATAAATAACAGTCGGTATTCCAATTGCAATAACTTTAGCCCCAACAGTTTGCATATTTATGGCCTGACGATAATTACCAATCCCACTGCCAGGATTAATTCCAACATCATTAATTTGGATAACATGAGCTAATTTACGATAGTTTTTAGCACATAAAGCATCAACAACAATTACTAAATCTACTTTTTCTTTATCTACTAATGCTTTTACAATCTCACTTGTTTCCATTCCAGTTTGCACTTTTACTCCTGGAACGATTCCTAAAATATCATAATAATGATTCAAAAGCTTATCCTCGTCATCTAGAAAATGTGTAATTCTAATATCCCTTAATGTCCTAGGCCCAATTGCATCATTTGTTAAATATTGATTTCCAAGACCTACTACTAAGATTTTAGGATAGTCGATTTTATCAATTAATGGTTTTAAATTATTAACCACTTCATCAACAATGCTCTGCTGATTCAAATAGTTTTTAAAACTAATTTCAATATACGTTCCAATTCCCTGATTAATACTTTGATGCGGCTTTAAAATTGATATCTTTTCTACCTTTATACCATTATTAACATACTCTTCCTTATTATAATGTTCGCCAATTTCTAACTGCTCTAATGATTCAGTCGCCAAATCACTATGTATATTTCTAAAATTCATCATATCACCTATCATAAATATCACCAATTCTTTGATTTTAATACATTTTTATCTAAATAATGTCTTATCAATTTAAAAAAAAGTTGCATTTAATCAATTATTTATATATAATGTAAAGGCAAGAATAAAGCGAGGTGAAAAATCATGGCAAATATGAAACAACAAATTAAACGTTACAAAAATGACAATGTAAAAAGAGCAAAAAACGCTTCTTATAAATCAGCATTAAAAACTGCAATCAAAAAATTATTAGCTGAAGTTGAAGCTGGAAATAAAGATGGAGCAGTAGAAGCTTATAATACTGTTGCGTCAAAATTAGATGCTTCAGTTTCAAAAGGAATTCATCACAAAAACTACGCTAGTAGACAAAAATCTAGATTAGCTAAATTAGTAAACTCTATCTAATGATAGGGTTTTTATTTTAAAGGAGAAAATTGTATGGAAAGAAAAGATATTGATATTAAAGATACTTGGGATTTAACTACAATCTATCATGATAATGATAGTTTTTATCATGATTTAGAAAAAGCTAAATCTTTAATTGATGATCTAGTTTGTTATAAAGGAAAAATATGTAATAGTATTGATAGCTTTTATAACTTTTTATCAACTAAAGATCTAGTTGAACGATTAGTTAATAAATTATATTGTTTCGCACACTTAAATTGTGATGTAGAACCTAATAATCAAGAATACCAGACTATGATGGCTTCAATAATTGGAGTTTTAGAAGCTTCATCAGTAAAAATTTCTTTTATCGATAATGAGATTATTGAATCTAAAGAAAAAGTCCTTGAATATATTAAAGATCCAAAACTTCAAAAATATGCTTATAAAATTAATTCATTATTATCATTTAAAGATCATATTTTACCAAAAGAACAAGAAGAACTATTAGCTAAAGTTGAAAGTATCGCTGATACTTCCAGTCAGGTTTTTAATGCCCTTCGTCTTGAATATGATGATGTAAAAGAAAACGGAGAAATGAAAACCTTAAATAATGCTACCTTAAATCAATTTTTAAAAAGTAAAGATGCTAATGTACGTAAACAAGCCTATACTAATTTTTTTAAAGAATATAAGAAATTTGAAAATGTTTTTGCTCAAACATTATCAGGAACAATGAAAAAGGATGCTTTCTATGCTAATGTAAGGAAATTTGACAATACTTTAGAAGCAAGTGTTTTTGATGATGATGTACCAAGTGATTTATTCTTTAAAGTTCTAGATAGTGCTAATAAAAAATACCGTCATTTATTTCATCGCTATAATCACTTAAAAAAAGAGCTTTTAAATAAAGATATAATATATAATTATGATCTAAATATTCCACTAGTTTCATCAATAAAAAAAGAATATACTATTGATCAATGCTTTGAAATTATTAATGAATGTTTAAAACCATTTGGACAAGAATATTTAAATATTATCAATAAAGCTAGAAGTGAACGCTGGATTGATTATTATCCTACTCCAGGTAAAAGAATTGGAGCTTATTCTAGTGGCAGCTATGATACCAATCCTTTTATTTTAATGAATTTTATTGGTGATTATAACTCTCTTTCAACATTGATTCATGAATTAGGACATAGTGTTCATTCTTATTTATCTAATCAACATCAAGAATCTGTCAATGCCAGCTATCGCATTTTTGTTGCTGAAGTAGCATCAACAGTAAATGAAACATTATTAATCAACTATATGATCAATAATGCTAAAAATGATCAGGAAAAAGCATATTTCATTTATGAACAATTAGAAAATTGTGTTGGGTTAATTTTCAGACAGCCAATGTTTGCTGATTTTGAATATAAATTACATACTATGGCTGAAAATAATGAACCACTATCTTCTAAAGTAATTACTGATCTATATGCCAAATTAAATCAAGAATATTATGGTGATGATGTAGTAATGGACGATTTAGTTGGCTGGTCTTGTTACTATGTCCCACATTTCTATTACAATTATTATGTTTATAAATATACGTTAGGAATGACTGTTGCTCTAGCAATCGTTAATCGAATTTTAAAAGGAAATCAAGACCAGGTTGAAAATTATTTAAATTTCTTAAAATCTGGTGGCAGTATGGCTCCAGTTGACTTACTAAAAAAAGCAGGCATTGATCCATTAGATGATCAAATTTATGAAGATGCATTTAACTATTTTGAAAATTTATTAAATCAGTTTGAAACAATTAAAAAATCATCATAGAAGTATTTTAAGCGCTATTTGTTTATAAATGGCGTTTTTATATGTTATAATAGTCCAAGAGGTGAATTCATGAAAAGAAACGAAACAAGAGCCATAAAAGTAAGTAATCTTACTATCGGTGGCAATAATGAAATAATCATTCAATCAATGACAAATACTAAAACTAAAGATGTTGAAGCTACTGTTAAACAAATTAATGAACTAGCAAATACTGGCTGCCAGCTAGTGCGTTTAGCTGTTTTAAATATGGACGATGCATTAGCAATCAAAGAAATTAAAACTCGAGTTAATATTCCTTTAGTCGCAGACATTCATTTTGACTATCGTTTAGCCCTACAGGCAATTGAATCTGGTATCGATAAAATCAGAATTAATCCAGGTAATATTGGTTCTATTGACAAGGTTAAATTAGTAGTTGAAGCTTGTAAAAAGAAACATATTCCTATTAGGATAGGCGTTAATGGTGGTTCTTTAGAAAAGGAAATTCTAGAAAAATATGGCAAACCAACAGCCAAAGGAATGATTGATAGTGCTAAAAAACATGTTGAAATCTTAGAAAGCCTAGATTTTTATGATATCTGTATCTCACTAAAATCATCTAATACTTTACTTACAATTGAAGCTTATCAATTAGCTAGTGAAACCTTCCCTTATCCTTTACATATAGGAGTTACCGAAGCCGGAACAAAACTAGGGGGAACAATTAAATCCAGTTTAGGAATTGGAACTATTTTATATCAAGGAATTGGTAATACTATAAGAGTATCTTTAAGTGATAGTCCAGTAGAAGAGATAAAAGTAGCTAAAACATTACTAAAAGAATTACAACTAATTAATAATGTTCCTACTTTAGTTTCCTGTCCTACCTGCGGAAGAATCCAATATGATTTAATTCCTATCGCTAAAGAAATTGAAGATTTCTTAAATACAATCAATGCAAATATTACTGTAGCTATTATGGGATGTGCAGTTAACGGACCAGGTGAAGCAAAGCATGCTGACATTGGCATTGCTGGTGGTGTTAATGAAGGATTATTAATCAAAAAAGGTGAGATCATTCGTAAAGTTAAACAGGAAAATATTGTAGATGAATTGAAAAAAGAAATTTTAGCGATGATTAAATAAGGATTGAGCTACATATAGTTCAATCCTTTTATTACTTATTTTTTAAATCTTGATTTTTCATAGTTATAAGGGATACTTGTTCCTACTATAACATCTTCAATTTTCTCAATAATTAACCAATCATCCATATTACCCTGATGATCAAATTCAAGAGGGTCAATTTTTTCTACATCATAAAATTCTATTAAACAAAGACATTTTTTATGCCAGCGAGTTTTTTGTTTATCTGTCAAATTTAATTTTAATTGATTATCATCAAGGATCTTAGTAATTTCATTATCTGTTAATTTAACATAATTTTCTACTTTTTTTACCTTCGCTTTTGCTGTAATCTGTAGAGTTCCTTTTTGTATAAAATAAAGTTCTTCTTTTTCAAATACTCTACTATGCGGTATTTTTCTACCAGCAGCCCCACGAATAATCATTGTCTTTTTTCCCGCTAAAATCTTATCAAGGACTTTTTCTCCTCTTTTTCCTGTATTATCACAATAAACTAAATGTATCATCTATTATCCCTCCTCTATAATTGGTATCCAGATCTGGCTTAAATAATTTTCATCAAAAGAATTTCCTTCACTATACCACTCTAGTTCAGGACATTCTGCATGTTGAAAAGGATATTTTATCAGCCATTCTTCATTTAAATATTTCCATCCTTTATGTATTGACTGTGGTACTGCTCCTCTACAATCAAAAATTGCCCATGTAGTTCCAGGAATAATAATTTCAATAAATCCTGGAAGTAATTCCTGATTAGATATCGTCATAATCGTATATTCAATTTCCATTGTTTGTTCATCAAATTTTCCTAACACCCCAAATAAACCCTTAGGATCATTACTATCCATTGAAATCAATTTAGAAAACACACCATCTCTTTGACAACTGTTCCAAAACTCAGGTATCTTTATATAATGAAGATTATCCTTACAGGAAACTTTAATACATTTACCTATTAATCTAAAACTACTCTTTTGTTCAATTCTCCAAGTATATTTTTGATTTTTAAATAATTGCATCTTAGGATAAACTTTTAATTCAATATTAAAATTTCTAGCCTTACTTGGACAAACACCATGAAAATGTGAAAATGCTTTAGTAAATGAAGTTGGCGAATCATAACCATATTTATAACTTATATCAACTACTTTCATTTCTGTACTCTTTAAATCATATCCTGCTAAAGTTAGTTTTCGTAAACGAATATATTCTGCAAAGCTAATCCCATTCATATATGAAAATATTTTTTGAAAAAAGCCAAAAGAACATCCCGCAATGCAAGCTATTTCATCAATATCAATAGGTTCTTCTTTTCGCTGTAAATGATTTTCAACATAATCTATAATTATTTGTAATTTTTCATTCCAATCCACATAACCACTCCTCTATTTATATATTATTTTAACAAATAATATACTGTATTTCAGCTCATTTTAAGTACTGTCTAGATAACTATAATTATAGCTATGATTAATATAATATTTATTAAAAAATAGCAAGTAAAATATAAAATTCTTTTGTATATATTAATAGGAGATCTTTTTTATGACAAAAGAATTTTATAATGATTTTAAAAACGATATCTTATTTAAATATTTACTCCATGATGACTTAGATTCCTGACTGTATCTTTATGTTAAAACTCTTGATCGAAAATATCCTCAATATTAAATGTGATCACATCTCTGTCCTTAATCCTGATCTTAACCCTAAACATATTTCTGATAAAGATATGATCCTTGATGTTAAGGTAAAGACAACTAG
>JAETPY010000113.1 GCA_021770925.1 Erysipelotrichaceae bacterium
CTGATCATCTGTTCTTTGTCCTTCTTTAACGATTTCATCACATTCTTTAGAAGTAATCTGAACATGTAAGCTTCTTTCTTTACCAATAATATTTCTACCTTCTTTCATATAATCAAAAAAGTTCTCTGATTTCATGAAGTATTGCATGTTACTCCTACAATTGGCATATGTTCTACCGCATCGATTTCATCTTAATCAATTGTATCAATAATAAATTTCATTTTGCTTTCTCCTATAGTTCTTGTTCAGTTCTTCCAATAATATCATCTTGAGTTGCTTTTGATAAAGCATTGAAAAATGCTGAATATCCAGCTACTCGTACAATTAAATCTCGATGCTTTTCAGGATGGAGTTGAGCATCAATCATCGTTTCTTTATCAATAACATTGTATTGAACATGGTAACCTTCTAATCTGTTAAAAAAAGCTCTTATAATCATTTCTAATTTCAGTTTATTTTCATCTATAGACAGCATTGCTGGAGTTAATTTTTGATTTAGTAAAACACCACCGGTAATTTCATGCGTTGGTAATTTAGAAACTGACTTAAATACTGCCGTTGGTCCTTTTTTATCCATTGCATGAGATGGTGAACATCCTTCTGCTAAAGGAGTACCAGCATTACGCCCATCTGGTGTAGCTAAAGTACTTTTCCCTTGACCCACATTTGCAGAAATCGACGATGTTCCTGCATAACGGATTCCGCCAATCGGTCCTTTACCATAACGAGTATTAGGATATTTTTTCATTTCATCAATATAACTGTTATAAGCTTCTACAATTAAACTATCAACATAGTCATTATCATTCCCATATTTGGGAGCATCTTCGATTAACATTTTTTGAATAATTTTATTTTCTAATGACGTAAAATCATCCATTAAAGCTTCCCATAATTGTTGTGGAGTTAATTTTTTTTCTTCAAAAACCAGTTTTTTAATAGCAGCTAAACTATCAGCCAAATTAGCGATACCAACTTGCAGCCCAGAAATAAAATCATAAACTGCACCACCCTCTTTAATTGTTTTACCACGTCCAATGCAATCTTGCGTTAATGCTGAACATAAAATATCCGGCACTTCTCTTTCAAGTGCAAGATCAATAGCATTTTCTACAATTACGCTCATCCGTGTTAATTCCCGTATAACATGATTCCAAGCATTTTGAAGCTCTCTATATGATTTCATATTTTTAAAATGTCCATATCCTTTTGTAAATCTTTTACCAGAACCCGGATCAATTCCATCATTCATCGCAATCAATAATATTTTAGGAAAGTTCATATAACTCATCCCGGTACAGCGATATCCCCATTTTCCTGGTACTGCTGTTTCAACACAACCAATAGCGCTATAATCATAAGCATCTTCTTCCTTAACACCTTTTTCAATAAAAGAAGGGATGATGACTTCATCATTATTGAATGCTGGCATTCCAAAACCTAATTTCATAACCTCGATACATTCATTCATAAAACGTTTATCTAATCCAGAATAATATCTTACAGTTAGATTTGGCTGTGGCAGTCTTGTTTGAGCTACTGATTTTAAAACCAGGTATGACAATTTATTAACAGCATCTTTTTTATCTCTCGTTTGTCCACCGATTGTTACATTTTGATACATTGGACTTCCAGCACTGCTATAAGTATGAGCCTGACTGCGAACTTTATTAATAGTT
This sequence comes from Erysipelotrichaceae bacterium, assembly GCA_021770925.1. GTDB lineage: Bacteria > Bacillota_I > Bacilli_A > Erysipelotrichales > Coprobacillaceae > Thomasclavelia. The sequence continues at coordinate 1,680 of JAETPY010000113.1, forward strand.
AAAGTTTTAATCCATAAATTTGTAAGTAATTCAACTGCTTCATCTTCAGTTATATTATTATTTTCGAGGTCACTTTTTAAATATGGATATATATATTGATCAAAACGTCCATACGACAGTGAATGACCATTTGATTCAATCTGTAAAATTAATTGAATAAACCATGTTGCCTGAATAGCCTCATGAAAAGTTTTAGCAGGATAATAAGGAACTTTAGCACAAATTCGACTAATTTCTAAAAGCTCTTCTTTACGTTTAGCATCAGCAGTTAAAGATTTCTCTTTTGCCAATTTTGAAAAACGTAATGCGTATGTCTTTACTGCATCAATAACAATGAGTACAGCATTATAAAAATAATATTTATCAATACTTTCAGGATTGGTTAAGTCTAGTTTTTCTTTTTCTCGAAAAGTTTGCTCTTCAAATCCTTTTAAACCTATCTTTAATACTTGCTTATAATCTACGGCTAAATGAGCATCACCAGAATTTAATTTTCCTTCCATTCCAAAAAAACCAGTTTCCATAAATACATTAACTTCATCTGGCAACAGGGCTTCCCCTCTAGCTCTTAAATTATTATTTTCCCAAAACGAAGCAATTGAACGCAGATCCTCTTTTGTCTTTTCAGTAATATAAAAAACATCTCCATCACGTTTTTCAAATAAATCTAATTCATTAAGAACAAATTCTAATGTATATTCCGGAAATATTGGAGCATCTCGGTTAGATGATGCCTGATTCCCTACAATTAGTGTTTCATCTTCAATAAAAATTGACATTTTTTCTAAAATATTTTTTAACATCAAAGCCCGTTTCATTACACTTGGTTGATTCTGATATTTTTTATATGCTTCAGTCGCTAGTAAAGCTCGCTGGGCACATATATATGGCTTCTTTTCCAAAACCTTTTCTCTAAAACAGTTCATCCTTTCTGTTAAACTGCCAAAATATTCTCTATTTTCCATAAGCCGCCTCCATTTTTTAATTATTTCAAATGAAACAAAAATAACTTTCATTTATCAATTATATAATAACATTTTTAATTTTAAAGTCAATTTATATTTCATTAAAATAGCAATTATCTTTCATTCGAAAATATATTATTTACATTTGAATAATAACATGTTATCATGTGATAAAGGAGATAAAACAATTATATGTGTAAAGGAATAATATTTAACATTCAAAAATTTAGCATTCATGATGGTCCAGGAATTAGAACAACTATATTTTTAAAAGGCTGTCCATTAAAGTGTGCCTGGTGCTCAAATCCAGAATCCCAGCTAGAACAAATACAGATTTTATATGATCAGGGAAAATGTCTGCATTGTTTATCATGTGTTAATATTTGTCCTCATTTGGCTATTTTTCATATTGATAATAGAATTGTAATTGATTATAAAAAATGCGCTGGATGTTTATCATGTGTTAATGCCTGTTTTCAAAATGCTTTAAAAAATGAAGGTGAATATACAAGCATTGATGATATTGTAAATATTTGTCTGCAAGATAAAGTTTTTTACGATGAATCAAATGGGGGGATAACGATTTCTGGTGGGGAAGGAATGAGTCAGCCCAATTTTTTAAAGGAATTAACTCACGAATTAAAAAAACATAATTTACATTTAGCAATTGAAACAACAGGTTATGTCAAACCAGACATCTTTAAAGAATTAGCCCCTATGTTTGATTTATTATTATTCGATATTAAACATTATAATAGTCAAAAACATTTTCAAGGAACACATGTTCATAATGATTTAATTATTCGAAATCTCAAATGGGCAATTAAACAAAATATCGAAGTCCTACCAAGAATTCCAGTTATCCCTGACTTTAACAATGCCCTTGATGACGCTAAAATGATTGCTAAACTTTTAAAAGATATAGGTATTTCAAAAGCACAGCTTCTGCCCTTTCATCAATTTGGTGAAAAAAAATATCAATTATTAAATAGAGACTATAGTCTCAAAAATAAAAAAGCCCTTCATCCAGAAGATTTAAAAGAATATCAACAAATCTTCTTAGATAACGGCATTGATTGCTTTTTTTAAGAGTTATTAAAACTCTTTTTTTATTCAGTTTTAATAACTTTGACACCTTTTTGACATAAATAATTTTCCATATCTTCAGGAATTCCAATGTCAGTATAAACATAATCCACTTCTTTGAGATCAATTAAATTAACAACACCCTTTTGGCAAAATTTTATTGAATCCGTTACAATAATAACATGTTCTGCCTGTTTGGCCATATCCTTTACGACTTCACAGCGCATATAATCATTGCCTGTAAATCCAGTTTTTTTGGTAAAACCATCAGTTCCAATAAACAATTTATCAACATAAAAGGCTTCTGCACATTTTCGAGTTATCGGTCCTACCATAACCTGGGCTTCATTTTGATACTCACCACCCAATAAGATGATTTTAACCGTACCAATTTTTCTAATATAATCTGCAATAAAAGCTGAATTTGTAATAAGTGTTACATCTTTCTTTGTTTGTGCGATTTCTAAAGCAACAAGTGCACAGCACGAACCCGATTCAATCATTATAGTTTCACCATTTTGAACTAATTCTACTGCAAGTTTTGCAATTTGCTGTTTACTTTCATAATGATAAGCTAATCTATTATTAATATCATCACTATCATTTAATGCTGCATATCCATGTTCTCTAATAATAATTCCACTGTTTTCTAATAATGCTAAATCTTTTCTGATTGTTACTTGAGAAACATCTAGGATTTCTGATAACTTTGTGACTTCCATTTTTTTATTTTCAGTTAATAAATCCAATATCTGTGTATGTCTTTTATTCATGATCTCACTCTTTCCTGCTATAAAGATAACATATAAAATTTTCATTGACAATAAAAAGCACTTTCATTTCATAAAGTTTAATAATCAAAAGGAAACAATAATGAAGTTCCCTTACACACTTATGTTATAATCTAATTAATTTTTCTTTGTTGATAAACAAAGCTGAAAATCGCTATTCCAATAATAATTGTATAACCAATAATACTATACAAATCAGGTATTTGTCCAAGTACAAAGAACCCTAATAAAGCTGCAAAAAGAATCTGAGTATAATCATATATAGAAATATCTTTACCTGGTGCATGGGTATAAGCAGCTGTAATCGCAAATTGTCCTCCTGCTGCCATTAAACCTGCTCCAACTAATAAAAGTAATTGTTGTAAAGACATTGATACGTAATTTAATGCAATATACGGTATAACTGAAACACATGAAAAACTTGAAAAAAAGAAAACAATCTTTGCACTATTAACCCCTTGTTTCCCTAATTGTCTAACACAGGTATAAGCAATCCCCGCCCCTAACGCACCACAAACACCAATTAAAGAATTAATATTACTCATAAAATCAAATGATGGCTTTATGACAAACAAACTCCCAATAAAAGCAATTATAATTGATAACTTTTGAATATAATTAGCTTTTTCTTTAAGAAACAAAGAGGAAAAAATAATTACAAAAAAAGGTGATAACTTATTAAGCATCGATGCATCACTAACTAAAAGATGATCTACAGCATAAAAATTACATAATATTCCCAGCGTTCCAAAAACAGATCGTAACAATAACATTGGTAAATCTTTTTTTTGATATCTGAAATCCTGCTTATTTTTAATTAAAACACCTAAAGCAAAAATGGCTGCTAATAAATTTCTAAAAAAACTTTTTTGAACTGACGGCAGATTCCCAGACAGTTTTACAAATACATTCATGGCAGCAAAAAAGAACGCTGCTAAAACAATATATAAAATACCTCTTTTTGTATCGTTCATAGTATATCCTTTCTTGTAAGTTTAACTTTTATAAAAATAATTCATTTAAAATTTACTCACTTATCTTTTTTAATTGATTTATACTTTTTCTTTTGGATGGGGCATATAAATAAAGAAAGATTCTATCATCTGATATCAGCCCCATATGTCACATCTTCTTTTATCTTAATTATCTTATTAATTTTTCTATCATTTCATCTTGCAATAATTTACCTGATTTCATTTGTTAAATGACTATTTTTTATAAATTATATTATAGAGCAGTTATGATCATTGTAAATACTATTTATTATTAACCAGCTGATAACTTTCATCTAAAAGAGTCTTAACCTGCTCTATTTCAAGAGTATTATCAAACAAAACAGTAATCCAGTATTTTTTATTCATATGATAAGCTGAAAAATAATGCTCATTATCAATTAAACTTTTTATTTTTTCAGGCTTGTTTTTTACATTTAAAATATTTATCCGACCCTCTTTTTCTATCTTCAAACACTTATATGGAACACTCATAAATAATCCATACCATTTATTTGTTATTGATGTTTTTAACGTACCTGAAGCCGGATCATTTTTCCAGGGAAAATCAAGTACAGTGCCATATTTTTCTTTTACATATGCTAATAATTTATCTTTCAAATCACAACTTTCGAAACATTGCATCAAAATATCTTCGATCATTAAATTAACTTCTTTTTTTACTTTAGCTATGTAATTTCCAGCTGCTTTTTTAATATAAAATGATAAATACTCTTCTTTGCCTGATTCAAATACTTTAACATCAAAAATAGTATTAGTGACAATAAATTCTGCATATAATTCTTTATTTTCTAATTCTCTTTTAAAAAAATATTGCCCATTAATTTGTTTAAAACCATATTTTAGCAGTTTATCTTCTTTTAAAATATATTTATTAAATACATTGTTTACATCCACTATCGTATCATTCCTCAATTGTTTTTTATTTAGAGATTATGTTACCAAATACTGTTATAAGTATAAAATAAAGCAACAAAAATAACAATTATTTTTAACCAATCAAAAAGATAGAAATTAAAAATCTCTATCTCCAATAATTATTTTTCGAAATATTTGGCTACTTCTTTAAGCGCTTTAATAATATTTAAATGTTGTGGGCAAACACTTTCACATTGACCACAGGCAATACAATCGCTTGCCTTACCAAAAGTTTTTGTTAAATTAGCATAATATTCTCCTTGTGGCGTCCATCCTTTTTTAGCTGTTTCCTGCAAATCAGCATTATATAAAGAAAAACATTTAGGAATGTTAATATTCATAGGGCATCCACTTATACAATATGAACATCCTGTACAAGGAATTTTAATGGTTGAATTAATAGCTTCAACTGCTTTTATTATAAGTTGATGCTCATCATCATTTAATGGTCTAAAATCGCTCATATAATTTGTATTATCTAATAATTGTTCCATATTAGACATTCCACTTAAAACCATCATAACATTATCTAAACTTGCGGCAAAACGAATTGCCCATGATGAAATCGACATATCTGGTGCATAATCTTTAAACATCTTTTCCACTTCTAAAGGAACATTAGCTAAGGTTCCCCCTTTTACTGGTTCCATAACAATTACTGGTTTATGATGCTTAACTGCAACTTCGTAACATTTTCGCGACTGTACCCCTAAACTATCCCAATCTAAGTAATTTATTTGTAATTGTACTAATTCAAATTCAGGATGTTCTGTTAAAATCTTATCCAATAATTCAGGTCCATCATGATAAGAAAAACCAATTTTCTTAACTAAACCTTTTGCTTTCTTTTCCATCAGCCAGTTAAAACAATCAAATTTATTATATACATCAATACTATGGGTATTAATATCATGCAATAGATAATAATCAAAATATTCTGCCCCAGTTTTTTTTAACTGCTCATTAAAGATTCGATCACGATCATCCTTTGTTTTGATAAACCCTGCATGAAGTTTTGTCGTTAATGTAAAACTATCACGTGGATATCGATCTACCAGCGTCTCTTTAACTGCATTTTCGCTGGCAAAACCACAATACATCCAGGCCGTATCAAAGTAACTAAAACCTTTTTTTAAATAAATATCAATCATTTGTTTTGTTTGTTCGATATCGATTTTAGATGGATCATTAGAATCTAAAGAAGGTAATCGCATCAATCCAAAACCTAATTTTTTATCATTCATCTCTTGTCCTCCCTTTAAAAATCATTATAATACCTAAAGTTTACTTTAGCGCAAGTATTTTTATTACTAATTTATGAAACCTTCTACAAATAACTTTTAGTTTCAATGTCCTGGTTATTATAAACGAGTTATCTATTTGCTCTATCATTGACCAGCCAATTAAGTGAATGTTTACTTTGATTTATATTTTATGTAACCTGTCTACCTGATTAGGATCATTAACAATCTTTTCTACTCCTGCCAGACTCTTTCTTGTATCATTATCATATTTATATTAAAATTTCTAATCATAGACCCAATGTCATTAAGTTAAGCATCAAAACTTGAAAAAGACTCTTTAACAAAAATTAAAGAGCTTTTTTTATTTTTGTTCAATTGACTATTGACAAACGGTGATAATCGTGTGGCTAG
>JAETPY010000114.1 GCA_021770925.1 Erysipelotrichaceae bacterium
GACTATGAATCATTTAAGAATCCAAAGCCACAAAAAGAAAAGAACAATTATACAGTTGAGACAGCACTTGATTTTCTAAAATCACAGGGATTTGATGTATCAACAATTCAAGATATACCTAAATAATATTCTGTTTTTTCTAAGTAAAACTGTACTTGTTTTTAAGTTCGTCTTTTTTTGTGTTTTTACTCACGATTGGGTTCAATTATTTTTCACACTTCTCCTTCTATATTCAATCTTATTTTCATCATTACATCACAATGCTTAAATCATGCATCCATAACATTAGTATATATGATGTATCTTTGAATCCTATAAAAGATCCTATACCTTTAATTGTATATTGTAGCTTTTTTATTTTGAAACTCCTTTGTTCAATCACTTCTTCTAATTTTACTTCTATGTAACTGCTATTACTTTACTGTTATAACATCAAAGTAATAAATATCACTAATTTTACAAATATCTTATTTTATTCTTCGACTGAAATCATGTATTATAAATTTCTAAAATTTATCCAATTTAAAACAACATTCTAATAACCACAAGATTTAACCGTTAAAAAACATAAAATTACTTTGCTTTCTCTTATATCTTTGATAAACCTGCTATTTAAGCAGATATTTATATCAAGCCATGTTTTGTACAAACATTTCATATATATAAACTATTATTCCCCCACCAAATCCAATAAAATTTCAAAATAAAGAAGCATAAAACGTTTAACTATTGTTCTTTTTAGAATATACATATAGTTATCTATTTACTGAAAAAATCTTTATATCAAACATAATAGATATTAAAACAAAATCAGTTTAAAGAATCTTTTTATCATACTTTAAATTATATATGATAAAACCTCACAAATAATCAATATAAAATTTAATAGTTAATCGCAGATAAAATAAACTTTAATAAAAAAAGAACCTGTGTTTTTAGGTAAAGCAACAATTTCTATTCTGATTTTTCATCCAAATCTTCTTTTTTAGCATATACTACCTATAATCAATTTTAGCACATACTTTCTAATTAGTAAAAATATTGTTTTTTAAATTTTCGTTTTTATATAATTTATGATATCATTTATTGCTTATAACCAATTAAATTAATACTAAATATGTTTATAGAATATCTTTTTTTAAACTAAAAATATCATTTTCTACATTCACTGATTTAATTACAGCTACATATTCCTTGATGTTAGTATATTAATGATATCAACATAAATCTTTTTTAAACAAAAAGGGCTTAATAGTTTTCATGCTCTATTATTACAAGCCCTTTTTACCTTATTCTGATCTTAATGCAGTTACAGCATCTTCTTGAGCTGCTTTTTTCGATGGAATCAAACCACCAATTAGAGTTAATACAACACTTAATGTAATTAAAACAATCGCTCCTACAACTGGTAATGAAGCATTTAAATTAATATTTCCAGCTAAATGGTGAATGATCATATTAGCAGGTATTAACAATAAAAGAGTAATACCAATCCCTAATAATCCAGCTAATAATCCAATAATAAATGTTTCAGCATTGAAAACTTGTGATATATTATGCTTTGAAGCACCAATAGCACGCAAAATACCAATTTCTTTTTTTCGCTCTAAAACACTAATATACGTAATAACACCAATCATTATTGATGATACAACTAACGAAATAGCAACAAAAGCTACTAAAACATAACTAATCATATTAATAATATCTGTAACTGAAGACATTAGTGTTCCTACATAATCAGTATATGATATGACCTTATCTTCGTCAGTTTTTTCCATTTGTTCATTATAATTATCTAAAATATTAATAACTTCTTGTTTACTTTCAAAATCTTTAGGATAGATATTTATTCCACTTGGTTTATCAAACTCAGCATATTGAAGCTTATTCAAATTATTGTCATAAGAAGTGGTTTCCCTCGACATTAAAGACATCAATAATTCAGATAACTCCTCTTCTCCCATATTTATCTTTATCGCATTTGCAAATGCACCTGCATCTATCAAAACTGCACTTTGCATATTTGTTGCAAATTGACCCATTTGTTTACTTATCACACTACTTAATTGTTCTTGTAAAGATTTTGTTAGTGTATCTGTATATTGCATCATCATTGTTTGCATCTGCTCTTGTAAAATTGTTTCAAATTGCTTGGTTACACCACTTTCCTGTAAAATCTTAATCATTTCATTTTGAATAATTGTTTGTGCCTGTACAGTTTGAAAATAATCTCTGATATATTCATCGATTTTTGTTGGATCATTTAATTCATTTTGATTAGTATAACTTTCAAAATCAGTTATAACTGCCTGAACAAAATTTTGAAGCTGCTCTCTAGTTAACTGAATTTTGATATTTGATAAAATATCATTTGTATTTAATGGTGAAAATGAAGGCATATCAATATTAATATTACTTAAATCTAAATCATTCATATCAACTTTAAGTTTGCTTTGATCAATAGAAAAAGCATTTTTTAACATATTAGTATCAACTGTAAATAAAGACTGCATATCAAATTTTTGCTTATTTTCTTCATCTTCAAATGATTGTCCAGTAAAAACATTGATATTTGGATTAGCCAATTGCTTTTTAACAATTTCACTTGATGAAGCTTGTTCAATCACATGCTTCGTCAAGGCTGCTGGATATCCAATACCAGAACTAAGCATAGTTGCTGTTGCACTATCTGAGGGCTGAACAACTCCCACAATTGTTAAATCTTCACCATTATTAATAAGATTTTTCATATATGCTTCATCATCTGTTTTATCTCGATAAACCTCATATGTTTCATCATAAGCATAATAATCTGATGAATTTACAAGTTTAAATTGAATTCCTAAAATATCATTATATGAATATGTTTCGATATTATCAGGTGTTGTAACCTCTTCTTCCCTTGAAAACTGCTGAATCATTTCATCAAGTTCAGTATAATCTTTCAAACCTAATGTATAAAGCATCAAATCACTTATTTTTCCACTTTTTGTTAAAACTAAAACACATTCGTTATAATTTTTTGGCCACCTTCCTGCTTTTACATCATATTGATCTTCATACAAGCTTGAGTTATTAGGCATCTGATGAAAAACATCTGTACTCATAGCCATAGACATCATACTATTAGAACTCATTGATGAACCTAATCCCAATGCTGAAAAAGATTTATCTGGATTGACCTGTCTTATTTTTTCAGTATTAGAATTATAAATTTGTGGTGTCGCATTATAATCATATTCAATGGAATTTGTATATTTCTTAATATTACTCTTGCCCTCATCTAAATATGTTTTTAAAGAAACTAAATCATTTGAACCAATCTTTGAAAACATATTTGTAATCATTTGTGCAACTTGAATCTTTGTTTCATCATTCTCGTCATCATTACTATTTTGACTGTCATCGACCAGCATAGAAGTTATGTCAAATCCACTGCTTTGAATCTGTAAAGGATACTCAGATAATGTTTCCTCCTCAATTGACTGAATATATTGATTAACTCCATTAGAAAGAGATAATATCAATGCAATTCCAATAATTCCAATAGAACCAGCAAATGATGTTAAAATCGTACGTGCTTTTTTTACTTTTAAATTATTAAAACTAAGTGATAACGCTGTTGAAAATGACATTGATGATTTTCCCATATTCTCATGTCTAGGTACTTCTAATTCAGTTTCTTTCACTACATATTCATCAGAATCACAACGTATCACACCATCTCGCAATTCTACGATCCGTGTAGCATATTCTTTAGCTAATTCAGGATTATGAGTAACCATTACCACTAGACGATCTTTTGCAACTTCTTTTAAAAGTTCCATAACTTGAACGCTTGTTTCACTATCTAATGCTCCTGTTGGTTCATCAGCCAACAAAATATCTGGATTGTTCACCAATGCTCTAGCAATTGCAACCCGCTGCATTTGTCCTCCAGACATCTGATTTGGCTTTTTATGACCCTGGTTCCCTAATCCAACTTGTTCAAGAGCCTTTTTTGCCCTTTTTCTTCTTTCAGTTTTTGAAATACCGGAAATCGTCAGTGCTAATTCAACATTTGATAACACTGTTTGATGCAAAATCAAATTATAACTTTGAAAAACAAAACCAATAGTATGATTACGATAGGAATCCCAATCCCGATCCTTATATTTTTTCGTAGAAATTCCATTAATGATTATATCCCCACTATCATATCGATCTAGCCCACCAATTATATTTAAAAGGGTTGTCTTCCCAGATCCACTAGGACCTAATATTGCTACAAACTCATTATCACGTAAGTTTAAACTAACATTATCTAACGCTTTTTGTACCAGATTACCAGTTTTATATTCTTTACAAATATTCTTAACTTGAAGCATATTGTATCCTCCTTTATAGCATTTACAAGCATTACACTCCACATAAATAAACTAAAAATAAACTTAATCTATAATACACAATTTTTTTTAATTTATTATATACAGTACCTAAAAAAATTAACTATATTTCATACTTTATAATAACTTTCATAAACTATGCAACAAATTTTTTATTAAACTTGTATTCTTACTAATTCTGCTACAAAGCTTATTTTTACAAAAATAGATTGTTCATGTTTGGTTTTTATATAGTAATTTCAACTAATAACATAAGAATACAAAACTCACATATATGATTAATAATTTTATCGATAGTATGACACCCAATAATTGCCTCACCTAAATTTTAATTCTTTACAAGCCCTTCAACTAACTTCATGTTTCTGTTTCTCCTTTCACTTGTGAGTATTTCCTCTACCTTTTACGATTTTCACTTTTAAAACTATCCACAATTTCGAACTGACCAGACACTGCTTATAGCAAAAATACACAATATAAACATTAAGCCCTTCAGTATGAATAAGATATCTATTATAACTTTAGCTAACTTCTTGCAATCATCTTTTTCAGCTGATACATCTATGTAAAGATAAAGGCAAAATTGAAAAATATAATAAAAAAAGCCCAAACCATCTGAAAATAAGGTGATTTGGATATATAAGAAAATTAAAAATCTTGAATAAATAGAATCTAATTGAAATTAATTGTACATTATTTTAAAGCTATAAACAGCTCATAAAGGAAATCCAGTACTTTCTTTATTCCGTAAATCCAAGTTCTTTTGATCAGTTAGACGCTGTTTCAGCTTGTTTTCCACATCTCTTCTTTATACTATATTGTACTAAAACGCTTTCTTCATAATTTTTAAACCCGCTCTCTTTCATATGATGACTTTTTTCATTTATACTCTAGTTGTCATTTTATACAAAAAGAACAGATTAATTATGAATACTAAAAATATAAATGACAAAATTACTTTATATCCTATTTTAAATGGCGTCAAAGAAGTTCTCGCTTTTAAAAACATTTCAAAAAGAACTACCATCAGCTTATGGATGGTATTACTCATTTCCCTGATTTTACATAGTATCAGCATCGACATAATATCCTTTTGAGAAAATTGCAAGCTGAAAATTACTTGACCTTCGCAAAAATTTTATTTATTGACATTTTTATATCTTTTTCTTCCCCACCAATTTGGTAAAAGTTCTTCCAAGGTTATAAATTCTCTTTTTTGATAATCAGTCATTATTTCCATGTCTTTATTTTCGAGAGATAACTGCATTAAAAATTCTCTACATGCCCCACATGGCATACCACTTTCTCCACCATAAGGTGCTTTATCACGAAAAACAATCAATCTTTTGATGACTGTTTGACCGCTGTTTATATACATATTAAGTGCAGCAACACGTTCCGCGCATAAATCCATCACTCCGCAACAGCTCTCAATACAAAAGCCAGTATAAATCTCTCCATTTTTAGCTTCTAATGCACATACTACATGATGTGCATAAATAAAGGGCGATACCTCTTTAGGAGAATATAATTCTTTTGCTTTTAAATATAATTGCTCCCAAATATCCATTTTTTCCTCCTTTTCAAGTTTCAGTTTCAACGTTCATTCATATACTGTTTTATTTCATCTGAGTTCAATTTTCGTACCTGTGTATTTGCATATTCCCTGTATTCTTCAACCCTATAAACAGGTGTCATACTTTTACATGTTTTATCTTTATTCTTTTTTAAATATAACTGTAAATCTTCACTACTTGCAAAAATCTTATATGAAATTCTACCATTTTTATTCTTTATCTCATAAATACCACACGGGTTTTTCATAGTATAATCAGCAGTCCGCAAGTATAGCTTCGCAGTTTCTAATGACTTAAAGGGAAAATTCCACCGTTGTAATCTGCGTTTTGCATCATAATCAATGCAAATACACCGCCCACAAGTTCCACAAATATATTGGGTGTGATTTTCCAAACACTCTAACGGGTTTAATAATGGAGTTATTCTAATTTCATCTGAATAGCATTCTATACACATTTCAATCATACTCCTTTGCAAATTTATTAATCTATTACCTTTGTATTATATCATTCCAAAAATATTGTAGCAATGAAAATCAGCATAGCCTGATTATTCTTTATTTTTAGTTAAAGTACTATTTTTCCTTTCTCACTTGCCTTAAAAAATAAAACTTTACTTTTCTAAATTTCAATTATTTAAAATATCACTATCAGCCTTATTTTAACGATAACATTTTACTATCGATTCCCATCTTATCAATTATTATTCAAACGATGATTTTATTTTCCTTTAATTAAAAAAGCATAAAAACTAAGATTATCCCCATAAATAAAACATTTAAACACCCTGCTGACAAGCATTAGGCTGAACACATACCTTTCAATATTGATGAACAGGCGCATGATATGATATTTCTCTTAGTTAAGCAAATGTCTGACAGTGAAGGTATTACCGAACAACTAAAAGTTGAAAATTCAATATTATATCATGGTTTGGTAGAATGAATGAGATACAGGCAAGGGCAAGAGAAACCGTAAATGCCGAACTGATTTACAACTGATCTAATGCAATGCTTACAGCCTTAAAAATGCAGTAGCAGGGATATTCCCTTACTCGCCGTATTTTTTGCATCACGAAAGGTTTAAAATGGGTATTTCCAATACCTAAAAGTGCGATATTTTTAATATATTTGCATTGCCCTTGACTTTTTGAACATCGTTCAGTAATATATATATTGAACATTGTTCAGGAAGGACGTGTATTATGGATAATAAAGAAGCAATCATACAAACAACGATCGCACTCATCAAAGAAAAAGGCGAAGATTTGGATAAAATTACCATCCGTGAAATATCTAAAAGGGCAGGCGTTGGGTTAGGTCTTGTGAATTATCATTTTGGAAACAAAGATAAACTCATTGAACTATGCGTTGAGCGTATCATAAACAGGATTGTTGAGCAATTTCAGCGTATTCAAGAGAAAACAAAAGACTTTGCACCTCTTGAAAAATTGGAATACCTTGGCAACATGACGCTTGATTTTCTGTTTGAACATTATGCCATTTCCAAAATTTCTGTTCTTACCGATATGCAGTCACCGAAAGAAAATGACAACACTTACAGAACTTATGTGGCATATCTTCCGCTTGTTGCAGCCTGCCGTCCTGACCTTGATGAAGTGGCGATAAAGCGAAAGACGCTGTATTTGATTACTGTTATGCAACAAATGTTCCTGCGATACGAAATCATATCGCAAACATTGGGGATTGACCTTAGACAGAAAGAAAATCGCAAGAATTTTCATACACAAGTTTTACACGACATTTTGGAGGTATAAAGAGTGAATATAACAGTGATAAACGGAACAGAAAAACACGGCATTACCTACCGTTTAAAAGAGATGTTTTTAGCAGAATTTAGGAATAAAGCGAATATTACAGAATATTATCTTCCAAAGGATTGTCCGAGCTTCTGCACTGGTTGCTTGAGTTGTACATTAAAGGGTGAATATTTCAGTCTGCTGCACGCACCCTGTTAATCAAATGACGACAGTGTGTTAATGAATGTGACGATACTGTATTAATAAAATTGACGACATTATAATAGAAGAAAAAGGAAGC
>JAETPY010000115.1 GCA_021770925.1 Erysipelotrichaceae bacterium
CTTTGTTGATTAAATCATTTAATAAGTCTTTATTTGGTTTTAATCTCAAGTCTAAGAATGCTTTTACCAATTGCGTATATACTTCATCTACTTCTTCCTGCATTGCATTTTCATTATCTAGTACATCATTTGCTTTGTCCAGTACTGGTAACATTGCATTCCATGTTGATTCGATATAGTCACTAGCTGTTAAATCAGCTATTTGATTTACCATCTTTTGTAATGCTGCTTTATCACCTTTATAGAATTCCAACATCTGCATTACATTAGCTAGACGATTAAATGCATTATCTACTTCATTCTGAGTAACATCAGTATTGTCAAATACATCTTTTGCATTCGCTAAAGCTTCATTGAATTCTTTAACTACGGCTGGTACGACTTTTTCTAAATCAGCATTTTCAGCCATTTCGATAGCAATTTGTAAAGCTAGTTTATTAGTTATTTCTTCAACTGTCACGTCTTTTAAATTAGCATAAGCGGCTTGTAAAGTTTGATATGCATCATTTACTTGCTGTTGCGTAGCTGTTTCATTAGCCAAGACGTCATTAGCATTATCATATGCTTCTTTAAATGTTTGATATGTAGCTGCTGTATATTTATCAGCTGAATTAATTGCTGTAGTAATTTCCTGGCTAGCCACATAATTTGTTAGCTCTTCTTTATCTACTACCTCTGTTGTTTTTTGATATTTAATTTTATAGGTTTCTGTAGTATTTCCATCTTCAGATCTAACAATAATTTTAACTTCATCATCATATACTGGTAAAATTGTAATAGCCTCATTGTTATTAGCAAAAGCTTCTACACTTGGATAATCACTATTTCCCAAATTAACTGCATAAGTCTTAGTTTCTGCATTATATCCTTCAAAACCATCAAAACTTTCAATTGCAATACCATTTAACTTTAATTCATCAACATTAGTAGTTGAATTAGCTGGTGTTTTTTCAATATAATTATAAACTTCAACTTCAGTTAAACCAATACATTTACCTACTTGTGGCGCTTTCAACCAGATTCTCAATTTACTAGTTGTTATTGGATTAATAAATCCATATGGTGTGTCTCCAGAAAGATATGATACCTGAGTAATATGAGAAGATTCTATCTCTTTCCATTCATTTGTACTACTATCAAAATATTCGAAACGAACATTGTCATCACCTGGTAAGACACTATACGCACTATCTGTAAAATGCCAAAGTTTTACATTTTGCATTTTATATTCATTTTGCCATTCTAATTGAACATACGTATCAACCGCTGGACTTTCATTTCTAATTGCCCAGTTAGTCCATCTAGCACCAGTATCGCTACTATTATTGGTAATACCATCATTTAATTTAAGTAATGAATCACTAATTGCTGATGTTGAAGGTTCACTTGCTGTGCCATTTTGCATTCTACCATTAGTAAACACAGGAGCATCTGTATTATTTTTAGATGCAATATTAGTAGACTCAGCTAATCCTGGCTCTACACGTACTGTTGCCTTTACTTCTTTAGTACTATCTAAAACATCAGCTGTTCCAATGATTGTTACAATGCCTTCATTTGCAAAAGCATTTTCTGGAATCTCCCAAGTTACTGGAAAAGCTTCACTATACTCACCATTTTCATAAATACCTCGGATTATCTGTGGTAATGATGGTGTTACGCCAACATTAGTTACCGTAGAATAACCTTCCATAGCTACAATCTCACCAATTACATGAATATTTATAGATACGATTACATCACTATCTTGTAATTTTCCTGTAACTTTAAATTCACCAATATTATTTATTTGTGATTTATCATAGCTATCCCAATCAATTGCTAAGTTCTCAGTTTCACCATTGTTATAAGTACCAACTACTGTTTTTGGTAAAACTGGTTCCTGCCCAACTGAAACATACATATTTTTAGATATTTTATAACTTTGTAAATATTTATCTCCTTCAACAGCTGTTCTTTTTGTATTTACTGTCACACTTGATGAACTTAAACCATTAGAACTTGCAGTTAATGTAAATGCCCCTTCATTTTTTGTAGATTGTACAATTACTAAAGCTTTACCATGGAAAGCTTTTCTTGTATTACCTTTATAACTATCAGTATCTGAAGGATCACCGTTATCAACGCCAACAATTTTTCCTTCACCTTCTATACTAAAATTAATCCTATTATTAGCACCAGCAACCATATTATCATCTGCATCTTTTACATCTACAGTAATATAAGATAAGCTGCTTCCATCAGCTGTAATTTCTTTTTTATCAGCATAAGCATCTAGCTTAACTGCTTCTCCATTAGTTGAAACACTATCTCTACCTTCTGTATCGCTAATTAGATTACCATCTTCATCATAGGCTTTAGCACTTAATTTCCCAGCCGCCCAAGCCACTTTAAAGCTTGGATAATATTCACCATTAGAAAATGTTTGATATGTATATCCTAAAGCTGTTGTATGTTTAGTTGCAGTATCTTCACCAATCTTTTCACCATTTAAATACAATTCTACTTTAGCAGCATTTGTAAATACATCTACCTGGATCTTACCACTTGAATCTTTAACAATTTCGTTATTATTCCATGTAGACATTAAATGTAAAGTGGTACTATTTTCATCCCATAAACTTTTATACAAATAATATGTATCTTTTACAAATCCTGCTGTATCAACAATACCAAAATAAGAAGAATTTGGTTTAGCACCTTGACCGCTTACACTACCTGTTCCTATTCCATTCCATGGTGTTGGTTCACCAATATAATCAAATCCTGTCCAAACAAATTCACCAGCATTAAAGTCATTTTGAATTGCAAAACTCCAAGCATCACTAGCTGAATGTCCCCAACCTACTCTTGCTTCATCATTGTCATATTCTGACATTTGAAGGTTAGTATAATCTCTTCCTGTAACATTATAAACACCACGACTATGAACAGAACTTGCAGTTTCTGAACCATACAATGGCCAATTAGGATAAGTATTATGCATAGAAACAGTTTGCTTATTATCAGCATAATTCATTCCTACAACTCCTCCAGATTCATAAATCTTTTGGTTAATTTGACTAATTATTGCACTAGAATTAGTATTTTTACGATTATCACCATTCGTAATTGGGCGTGTAGTATCTATTTCTTGAATCCAGCTAATAATGTTACTAGCCACATTTACATAATGATCTGTACTTTCTGAAACACCTTCATCAATTTCATTACCAATTGACCACATAATTACACTAGGATCATTTTTTGCTCCATCAACCATGGCTTTAACATCAAATTCACCCCACTGCATTCCTGCTTCACTATTAATGATTTGATTATCCGCAGAAATTGTTTCTTCGAAATAAGACGTGTAATCATTAACATTTCCGTTCTTATATTCTGTCCAGCCATCAAACGCTTCATTAATAACAAGAATACCATATTCATTACAAATATCCAATAAAACTGAAGCCGCAGGATTATGTGTAACACGAATTGCATTACATCCCATTTCTTTCAAAATCTTTACTTGACGTTCAATTGCATCACGATTAGCAGCTGCTCCTAATGATCCCTGGTCATGATGCATACATACACCTTTTAATTTCATATTTTGTCCATTTAATGAAAAACCAGTATCTTTATCAAAATTATAATAACGGAATCCATAATCAGTTTCATATGTGTCCAAAACTTCATTTTCATCTACAATTTCAGTTTTCATCGTATACATATTAGCATCATTGACTGACCATAACTCTGGACTGTCTATTGCTACAATTTGTTTTACATCTTGACTATCATATGCTGTAATTTCAACTTGACTAGAAGTTGTACTACTAGCAGCTTGACCAAATTCATCAAACAATGTATTTTTTACAGTTACTGTTTTATTAGCACTGCTATCATTTTCCACTGTAGTTGTTATATCAACTTCTACAGTTCCATTCTTGTTTGTCTCTAAATCTCTAGCAACGATTTGGGTACCGTTATATCCAACATGTACCTCATCAGTTACTGTTAAAGTTACATCTCGATAGATTCCACTTCCAGAGTACCATCTACTGCTTGGAATCTTATTATTTGTTTTTACAACTAGAACATTTTCTGTTTTACCATCAAAAAACAGTTCATCTGTAAGATCAAATGCAAAGGCTGTATATCCATATGGATGTTCACCCAATTTTTTACCATTTAGATATACTTCTGCATTCATATAAGCGCCATCAAATTCAATCATTAATTGTTTACTTTGATATTTTTCTGGCACAACAAATGTCTTACGATACCATCCTATACCTCCTAGTAAAAAACCACTTTCTGCTTCACCGCTCGTTGTAAATTCCTGATCAATACTGTAATCATGTGGTAAGTTAACATTATCCCACGATGTGTCATTGAAATCCACATCTTGAGCATTTGCAACATCACCACGGTGAAATTTCCAATTTTCATTAAATAAAGTAGAACGTTCACCTTCTCCAATAATGTCTACAAAAACATCTTCTGGAGCTGACTGAGTAATTCCAGCATTGGGCTTAGCTAGAGTATTAACTGGGGCTACAGATAATAACAATGTAGCTGTTAGTACAGCTGAAATCTTCTTATCCCAACTCATTTTCATAATTTTCCTCCTTTTCCAGTCTCATAAATAACTTCTGTTATTATACATATAAATCCTACCACGTAAGCGCTTTTTTAACAATAGTTTTAGTAATATTTTACCAAATAATTTACTAAAATTTAGTAATATAATATTGCGCTTTTCTTTTTTGTCATTAAATTTACAAATTTAAATGATCATTATTGATATTAAGTAAGCTTGGTTGTAGAATTAAAAAATAAATTATATTCAGTTTAAAAAATTTATTAAGCAAAGGTTAGTTATATAAATACTTTGTTAAAAGTTTAATTCTTCTTGATAAATTATTGTATTAAACATTATTTGTTTTTGTGTGTAAAATAAAAAACCATAATGACACACTAATGCATAAAACTATTGTGGTTAAAGTTGTTTAATTGTTTTCATTTAAAATGATTAAAAGGACTTAAATTAACATATATGTATATAGAAATCTTAACTAAGCAGCGATCTAAATTTGTTAACATCTAAGATTCAAAAATGAAATGTAAAAAACAAATAACATTACTTAAAAGATATTAATACAGCAACATAGTTATCATAAGATAAATTAACATATTTTGAATACTGGTAATATCGCTTAAAAGCGTATTATATATATTTTAAAATAAACAGAAAGGAGAGAAGTGACTCAAAAAAACAGATAAATATATTATCATCTTATAACAATGAAAGTAAAATAATAGCTAAGATTTAATTTTTACAAAATCATTGATTAACGTATAGAAATTATAAAGTTTAGCAATAAACAATCAGACAATCAATTCACAAATAGCAAAATGGTTGATTGTTTTAAAATCCATATTTTAGAGTATTTCTATACCTTTGATAATAAAATTTATCACGCCTTAATAAAAACCACTTCATAACAGAAATATGAACAAAAAAGAAATATTATCAATTTTAAATAAAGATTTTGCTATAAAAGGAACAGTCTATTTTAATAATAACATTCCTAACCAAATAGGTAATGCAATATATTCTTTTGGAAGCAATGATATCCAGGATGTCATCGCATTTATCGATAGCAGCGAAAATTCAGATGGAAGTTCTGGAATGATCATCACTAATGACAAACTCTATTTTCAATTTAATACCAAAGGAGCTATTAGTTATGGTGATATTACTAAACTAGAATTCAAAAAATCTAATTTAACTGCGCTTGTTACCGCTAAAGACTGTCAATATTCTTTTGATAATCTATTTATTAATTCTAAAAAATTAGTTGATATATTAGCTATAATTGCAAATTTAGATGTAGAAATGATTTTGACCGATCATGAAAAAGTAGCTTATTACGTACCAATTGTTCTAAATGATCTTTTAAATGATGAATACGAAGATATTGTTTTAAATAAACAGCAGCAACAAAAAATCAAAGAATTTTTTCATGAACTTGATTTAATTAGTACATTAGATCAAAAAAATTATTGTTCAGAATTAGAATTGTTATGTGATCATGCTTTGAAGTTTTTTGATGAATTAGAACTTGATAGTGAGGAAATTGATATTTTATTAAATCTTCAAAAAAAGTTTAGTGATCAAAATGATCAGATGTATAAAGGAGCTAAAAAATACTATGATGATATGATGCATAAATATCAAGAAGGCGACCCTTCTATGTTAAATCAAGTAAAAAGCATGATGCAAAGTTTAGGTATTGATGAAAAGGACTTAGAGAATAAATCCCCTGACCAATTAAATCAATATATTGAAGATTTATGCATTCGTTTTGGTATTTCTAAAAGTCAGCTTGAGACTCTAGCAAAAAAATTTAATTTATAAATTTTAATTATACCATCCTTGAACTAACATTGAGAGAATTTGCTAAGATAACATAATTCTCTCCATCACCAGATCAAAGCTTATTCGATATGACTTATTTAATTATGAGGTATCTATATTATCCTTATTACTCCAAAATAAATTTTTTCTATTTAACTGACACAAAATATATTAACAACATCCTTTGTTTACATAGATACCAAATTTTTGAAAATACAAAAACCACGGCGATGTAATATTTCTTGATTTAGTAATATCAGTTATGACAGAGATGATTGTTTATTACATATACAAATACTGATAACAATAACTAACCTACCGTGTCATATCGCTAGAAAAACTAGAAAAGGTAAGGAATGCGACTCCTTACCCTTTTTGTATTGTGATACAACAATGTCCGATTTACGAATAGATTATAATATTCAACCTACTCATTTTCAAGTATAAACATAGTATTCAATTATATTCTATATATCAGCTATTGTGGTGTTTATATTTATTTAAACATCTCTATAAGCTGAGGGTTATTTACTTTTTGTTTATAAAATATTTTACAGTAGCAAAAGCAATGCCGAATGTCCCTCCAAGCAACACAATATATAATAAAATATCTATTAAAATTATCCTCCTGCAAACTAATATTTATTTATAATTAAGTTATATTATTTCATATCCTTTTAAACTGTAATAATAAACTTTTCCCATATGCCTTGTTATAAAATGTATATTTTCTCTATTTGATAAACTATACACACGTGATGTTGGATAAAGAATTCTGTTATGTGACAAATATAAAAATAACAGATTACAATTATAGAAAGATGATGGAGACAGGAAGAAAAAGATGGAAAATAGAAAACAAGGGATTTAACGACCTGGCAAATCATGGATACCATATGAAACATGCCTATAGTTATGATGAAAACGCAATCAAGGGGCTTTATGCAATTATGCTCATGTCACACTTGATCATGCAGCTGCTGGAGATGTATGAAAGAAATGAAGGAAGATTTAAAACAATAAAACAATTAGATGAGGAGATAAAAGAAACACTTAGAAACAAAGTTCTAAGTGCCCAAGGCTTAAAAGATTTATCCGCTCTTCATCGTTTAAGTAGAATAAATCTACAATTATTATAACATGAAAGATCATTGAAAAGTGAAAAAAGTGAAAATAAATATAGGATTTTTATGTTCTTAAAAAGAAACAACATATAGGCAATGAAATATAATATTGCTGTTTATAACTCATTTAACAAAAAAGGCTTAAATTAAAAAATTTATTCTTCAGAGCTGGTAAAATCAGAATGTATGTTGACATAGTTTTCAACATACACTATAATGTAATTGAAAAGGAACAACCGATAAGCGGTTATCCTTGGATTTATGAAGCAGAAATAACTACCTCACTCGTCAAAGTTAGGGTCTCTAAATTTTGACGGGGTTTGTCAAAATGAGACTCCACAATCTAACGGGGAGTTTTAGCTCCCCAGATTGATTTAGAGTTGAAAGAAGGTATCTAAAATCTAACGGGGTTTATGATTCTATTTCTTAGTCTCTCGAAATTTTTATATTTTAAAGATGTTTTCATTAGCAGCTTTATCCTCCCATTGATTGATTCAACAGGACCATTTGATATTCTTCTTTTCTCTATATAAATAAATGAATTGAGTATTTCTTTTCTCCAGTTTTTAAGACAGCTCACAACATCTTTGAATTCATTGATGTCCATTTTCACAAGTTCGTTATAAAGTTCATCATATCTTTGAGCTGCATTGTCATATGTATAGTCTTCATTGAAATCTAAATAATCTTCTTTCCAAAGATATGCTTTTTTTAATACAGGATCTATATCAAGTATCAATGCCAGTATTTGTGGCTTATTAATCATATAGCCGATTTTCTTATTAAATTTTGGTAAGTTGTCTTCGATATCGCCTTTTCTCATCATGATAAGATAATGCCAGTGTTTAAGAAGATAATATTCAAGACTGTTTTTGTCAAATTTATACATGATATGAATTCTCAAATTTTTAATGGCTTCGTTGATATTCTTAACAACATGAAAGCTATTGACCATGACTGTTGCATTTTTAAAATGATGGTAAGCAAAATCTTTATAGGTTGTATTCATATCGATACTCACATATTGGACATTATTGAATTCTTTTTTATTGATATACTGCATATAGGAGTAAAGATCGTATTTCTTTCTGCTTGGATAGATATCAATGATTTGAGCGGTTTCCCAGTCAATAAAGATACAGGCAAATTTGTTTTTCCATGTTTTACCCAGATAGAATTCGTCAATGGATAAAACTCTAGGAAGATGACCTGGTTTCATATCGACATACTGATCAAAGATATTGACAACAGAAGATGGTGAGATATGATTTTTTTCAGCAATAGAAGAAAAAGTATAGTTGAGTCTTTTACAGTCTTTAAGGACAACAAGAATAGTCGCATTAGAGATTCTTTGTTTTTGAAGAGCGAAGGGATTTGTTTCAATAAATGTTTTACCACAATCAACACATTTAAGTCTTCTGCATCTGTAGACAATAACAGTTTTATTCATATTAAAGATAGAATGAGTAATTTTTTTTAGTTGATAATCCTTTACCTGGGAATGAATACCACCGCAAGCAGGACAAACTGCATCCTTTTTAGTAAGAGTAATAGAAATAATGATGATATCATTATCTTTAGCGATATTTAAATCCTGAATATCATCAGGTTGTAAACCTAATAAATTTATAGTATCATAATCCATGAGTTAAAACTCTCCTTTCATAGTTATCGTTGTTTCTGCAAAAATATGATAACATGAAAGGACTCTTTTTTTATGGGGAGAAAGTAAGCAAAAAGTATACCCCTAAAAATTTTGGAGTAAAAAAAAGGGAGACCCCGCTCAATTGTGGAGCAAGGGGTTCACCCCGTAAAAATTTAGATATCTC
>JAETPY010000116.1 GCA_021770925.1 Erysipelotrichaceae bacterium
CTGTCACCATAAAAATTAGCTGGCTTAGGTTTTGTCTCTTTAGTAATTATCTTTGTTTTTCCATATGGTGCACTTTCGCCATAGACAATAATCGATGACATATAAATAAACTGTTTTACTTTAGCTTTCTTAGCTTTTTGTGCTGTTTCATAAGCTAGATCACAATTAACTTTATAGTACAACTGTTTTCTTTCATCGCTTACGTTTCCTACATCAGCATGTGCTATTCCAGCTACATGAAACACTGAATCATATTTTGAAAAGTCATAATCTTTCCACTTTGGATTTAACATATCTAGTGTATCTATTTGAAAATCATCAGGATAGTTTTCTTTTATATATCTTTCAAATGATGTTCCAATATAACTGTTGGCTCCAGTTATCAGTACTCTTTTCATCATCTGCCCTCTCCCTTCATCGTTCCTGTTCCTCCTTCTACTACCCCATCACTTTTTAATACTGATGCTATCGTTCCAAAGAAACATTTTAGATCAAATAAAAAAGAGATACGTTCTACGTATTCTCCATCTAATCTTGCCTTTACTGGAATTTCCAGTTCATCTCTCCCATTTATTTGTGCCCAGCCTGTAAGACCTGGTCTTACATCATTAGCATGATATTTTTCTCTTTCGGTAACTAGATCATCCTGATTCCACAATGCTGGTCTTGGTCCAATTACTGACATCTCTCCTTTTAAAATGTTAATGATCTGGGGCAGTTCATCTAATGATGTCTTTCTTAAAAACTTTCCAGCTCTAGTGATAAACTGGTCAGGATCCTTTAACATATGTGTTGGCATATCTTTAGGTGTATCTATGTACATTGTTCTAAATTTATAAATATTAAAATATGTTTTATTTATTCCAATTCTTTTTTGTTTAAACAAAACTGGTCCTTTACTATCCAGCTTTATCCATATACATAGAATAATAAAAACAGGACTTAAGATAATAAGTCCACCTAAAGATAAAATAAAATCAATAACTCTTTTGATTCCCTTTCGATACATCTCTATACCCCCACCTCAAAACTATATTCATTAGATGGTTTAACAACTAAACCATCTTCAATGTCACTACCAGCCATTATTTTAGTATTAAAAACAATCGTACAGTTACTACCAATTTTTGATAAAGATCCAATTAATGTATTTGGCCTAATCACACTATTTGAATAAACTAAACAGTAATCTTCAATTAGTGCATCATGATTAATAGTAGCATTAGATGTAACAACACATCCTTTACCAATTACTGCATTTGCTTCAACTACAACATTATCAAAAATTGCTGTTCCTTCACCTATTTTTGCATATGCTGATATTTTTGCATCAGGTGAAATTAAGGTAATAATGTTATAACCATGAGCTTTTGCGTTATTAGATAACAGCTTACGAAATTCATTATTTCCTATTGCAATAAAAATATTTTTAAAATCATTACAATATTTATCCATATCTGAAAAACTACCAATAACCTTACAGTCATTAACAGTCTTATTAATTAATCCATCATCTAAAAAATAGATTTCTTGATAACCTCCTTGTTTCCTTGCAATATCTAGACAACACCTGCCATGCCCACCTGCTCCTATAATTAATAATCTTTTAATAAAATCACCCTCCTCTATGCCATCTTTTTATATAAAATAAAAAGTTTCTATGTGATTTTGGGTACAATTCCCCCTACCCCATAGAAACTATTAATATATTCAGAATATCATTGAAGGCGGATTACCTAGCGCTTCAACTATTTCCTGCTTAAGATGTCTATACCTAATTTAATTCTTCGATCAAAAAATATCAGGTCTAAAAAAGCACAACAGTTATGCTTATCAACTTTTACAATATGATTTTCATAAGCAACTAATGGTCCTTTTATCACATGAGTAATTCCATTTTCCTGGTACCCCTGTGATACTCTAACAACATATCTGCTATCTAACACTAAATTAAAGAATTCTATTTCTTTTAATGTTAATGCAGATGTTTCATTATTTCTTAGTTGTTTGATCAATCCATTATTATCTTCTCTCATATTAAATAATAAAGTATTAAATTCCACTTGATTTAACTTCGTTTTTACAAAAATATAATTATTAAACATTGGTTTAATAGTTATTTCTTTAGTATAACGATGACATACTTCATAACTAGGAATAAATGCCTCTAATTCTCTTTTTTTATTTAAATTAGTAAGTATTCGTTGTGTTCGATGACTTAACGTATACAAAACATACCAATTCATCTACAATCAACCATCTCAATTGCAACATTGAATTTACCATTAAATATATTACTATCCAATGTTGCAATTCGATGATGCTTATTCAATTTTATAATCTTATCCTCTAAACCAATTAAAGGTCCTTTAATTGCTTTAAAGCGAGAATCAATATTAGTCCCTAACGTATGCTTAATAACATGACCACCATCAAATAACTTTTCTAAAAAACTTTGTTCTTCAGATGTTAAAGGATAAACATCCTTATAATCAAGCATTTCAACTAAATCCTCAATAGTCTCAAATAACTTTTTAAAATGATTTTCAAATTCATCTTTATCAAGTTTACTTTTAATAAACACATAATCTGGGTATAGTTCTTTAATAAGATATATTTTTTTATTTTTCCCACCATACCATTGCTCTTTTTTAGGAATAAAAGCTTCCATATATTTTTGTCTGTTAAGTGAGGCAACAAGTTTTGAAGCTCGTCTTGTTTTCACATAAGCAACATACCAAAACATATCCATCACCTATTCTTTCCATATCACAAAACACAGAGTTCTGCGATATGTGAAGGAATTTTAATTTTTTCCACTTGAATCTTTTTAAATTCTAATGATGAATGAACATAAAGCTCTAAAGTTATAGATACACTAGAATGTCCCAACATTTCCGATAAAGATTTAACATCAATATTATTCATGACACAATTAGTTGCATAAGTATGTCTAAGAGTATGATAATGACTTTGAAAATTCAATAATTTACATATCTTATTATAATGATATTGAATGTTACGGGGATCGGGTGTTTTGGATGAACAAGTATATACATAATACTCTGCTTCTATATCGTCTTGTTTTTGATAATACAGTTTTAAAAAATCTAGTATAAAATTAGGAATTGGAACAATTCTTTTGGAAGTATGCGTTTTGGGTTCGAGCACCATTAATTGCGTCTTATTTTGATTATCTTTTGTTTTCAATCTTTCTATTGTTCTATTAACATGAATCAAACCATTTTGAAAATCAATATCTTCCCATTTTAATCCAGCTACTTCTCCTAATCGAAAACCACCATATAATGATAATAGAACTGCTACTGAATAATTCTCCTGATGCTGAAAACAATATGTCTCTAATGCTATACTCTCTCTAGAAGTAAGAACCTTTACAACTTTATTTGTTTTTTTTAATTTAATAAAATCAAAATTTATACCTGGAATATTATATTTTATTTGAGCATAATCTAAAATTGATTTTAAAACATAACGAAAAATCTTTACTGTATTAATAGAATAATCATTACTACTCAATAGTTCATGAAAATAAGTCATTACTATCTCTTCATTTATATCATTAATAAATAAATCTTTAAATTTGATATTAAGATGTTTTAAAATAACAGTTTCATACTTTATATAAGTTGAATATTTAACCGCCAATTTCTTAATCATTAACCATTCATTTGTTACCTCATAAAATTTTTTTTGCATTTTCATTTTCCTCTCTTTATAAATTTATATAATCAAAAAAATATTTTTTTCTACATAAAATACTATAAACAAACAAATTCACTTGAAAATAGAATTAAATATGTTACAATAGTTATCGCAGAACTCTGTGTTCCACGATAAAAACAAAAGCCACAAATCTAACCATGATTTTAGAATTTGTGGCTTTTTTATCTACTCATAATAAAAATATCCAATACACAATTAAAAAGGGAGGCAGTTAACCTCCAAAACCTAACAATTTAAATACTTCAATAAACTCTATAACTTTAATCCAAATAAACTTTCTATACATGAATCATCCATTGCTCTCTCTGTTGGCTCTAAATCAGCATGATCTAACATTGTTTCTACATAATCCTGGATCGCTACATCAATAAAACGATTTGCATCTATTCCCCGCAATTCAAAAAATAGAAAAGGATTTTCATCAAGTTTTACTCCTATACCATATAATGCAGCTGATACATGTTTACACATTAAAGCCCAATCTGGACAGCTGCAATTAAAACTAATTTCTCTAGGTGTTGGAAAAAGTCCATGCTCACCAGTAAAAATATCTTGAAGTTCTGTAGGAAAATTTCCATTAACTAATTCTTGAAGCGTTTCAATTTGTGATCCACAGCGTTCAATTATCTGATCACAATTTTCTTCCTTTAAAGGACTGATCTTGATTTCAACTTTATATGGTGTTTTTCTAGTACCTTGAACTCGAGCAAAAACTTTACCACTTTTAATTACTAAATCAACAACTGCTCCAGAACGAACATATCTCTTTCCCCGTTCAATTCGACTAGCATAATCTGCATATTGTTCAATATTTTTACACCAGGCCTGACCCCACCAGCTTTTTGCAATTCCTTTTCCTTCTATAACAATTGGGTGCATTGTTTTTCCTTTATTTTTTGCTGAAAGTACACTTTCTCTAGCTTTCTTTTGTAACTCTTCAGCATTCATTTGTGAATACTGAATCGATGATGTCCAATATTTTGCCATAAATAATTCCTACCTTATTATAAATCTAAGCGTAACAGCTTCAATAACTCATCATTACTAAGTTCAGTAATCCAACTTTCCTGACTAGTTGCTAAAACTGAATTTGCTAATTCTTGTTTAGACTGGATCAATTGATCAATTTTTTCTTCAATTGTTCCATTGCTTACAAGTTTATGAACAAAAACTTCTTTTGTTTGACCAATACGATATGCTCGATCACTTGCCTGATTTTCTACCGCAGGATTCCACCATCGATCAAAATGAATTACGTGGTTAGCACTTACTAGGTTCAATCCTGTTCCAGCCGCTTTTAATGATAAAATAATAAATGGAACATAGTGGTTAGGATCGTTAAACTTATCCACAATTTCAGTACGTTTTTTTGGAGATATCCCACCATGAATAATAAACCCTTTACGATTAAAAATCATTTCTAAATAGTTTGCCAGTGGTCCACAAAGCTCTTTATACTGTGTAAATACTAGTACCCTTTCACGTTTTTCGTATATTGTTTGACATAATTCTTTTAGTATCTGGAATTTTCCACTATCTTTTGCATTATAGTTATCATCCTTAACAAATTGATCAGGATGATTACAGATTTGTTTAAGCTTAGTTAACAATGCTAATACAAGTCCTCGGCGCTCAAACCCTTCTAACTGTTCCAGTTTTTCTTCTGCTTTAGCAACTTCTCTGCGATATAAAACGATTTGGCGTTTTGATAAGTCAACATGATCAATGATTTCAATTTTATCCGGAAGATCAGAAATAATTGATTTATCAGTTTTTAAACGTCGAAGAATAAATGGTGATACCATTGCTTTTAATTTTGCCATACTTTCTGGAGTGCTTGGCATATTTTTAGTAAATTCTTTAAACTCATTTGCACTTCCTAATAGTCCTTTGTTTAAAAAGTCAAATAATGACCAAAGATTTGAAAGATCATTTTCAATTGGGGTTCCAGTCATTGCAATTTTCATACGACTAGGAATCTTCTTAATAATTCGTGTCTGCTTTGTTCCCGGATTCTTGATAGCCTGAGCCTCATCAAGAATTATACAGTCCCAATTTATTTTTTGTAATATTTCTAATCTCGTTGCCATTCCATAAGTGGTGATTGTTAAAAAAGCAGTTTGTGTTTGAAATTCTTTAGATAATAAAGGTGCACCTTTGCCATGAAGAATATAATATGGCAACTTTGCTGCAAATTTATCAATTTCCTTAGACCAGTTTCCAAGCAAAGAAGCAGGTACAATCAACAATACTCGACTTCCTTTTTTAGATTCTCTCATTTTTTCAAGATATGAGATGACTTGAATTGTCTTTCCAAGTCCCATATCATCAGCAAGGCAGGCTCCAAAACCTAAATCACTCATCTGATTTAACCAATTATATCCACTCATTTGATATGGACGTAATTTAGCATTCAAATAACGTGGTTTAGACTTATTTTTTATTTTTGATGGATTTTTCAGCTGTGTCATCAATGTATTCAACCATTTACCATTAGTAATCTCAATCTCTGAATCAGTCTCTTCATTGTCTGATAAATATGTTCTTGTCAAAGCTTCTTTAAGTGAAATAGAACCATCATATGTTTCCATCTGTTCAAGAAGCTGTTTTAATTTTTCATGATTAACTTCAACCCACTGTCCTTTTAACCATGCTAACCCTTCTTCAGCTTTTAAAAGCTGAGATATTTCTGATTTGGTCAAAACATTACCATTTACAATAAGATTTGGCTGTAAATTCAATAGCGTATCAAACCCAAATAAAGATTGCTTTTTATCTCCTACACTAACCTTAGCTGAAACTGAGGAATAGTGCTTTTTCCACCAGTTAGGAACCCGACAGGTTATCCCGCTTTTTTCAATTTCTGGAACACTTTTTAACAAATAATAAGCCTCTTTAACACTCAATCGAATGGGATGGTAAATATCACCAGAATTCATATACTCTGCAATCAAATAATTTTTTTGAGCTACATTATTTAAACAAGACAAAAGTTTTAATAATTGTTCCCGATCTTTTTGATATTCAACCAGTGCGTTTTTTAAAGGCATATGCAAAATTCTTCCGTAATTATCTTTTGAAGCATAAGTAACTAAAAAAGCAAAAGGATGATCTTTTTCCTCCTCATTTTCAACCAGATGAAAATAAATTCGTTGAGCCACATGAAGATTTTGTGATTTTTCTTGAAGATACATCTGAACACTGCCTTCATATTGGCTCATTTGCTCAAAAAACACATTATTCATTTGAATGATTTGCTCTTTGATCCAGTATTCATTGACATACTCACTACCAATAGCAAAAGGCACTAACGAAATCAAATATTCAACCTGATCTTTATCCAATTCAAGTTTTGTTTGTTCACGAGCAACCTCTAATTCTGGCAACCGACTTAAAAATTTAATAAAATATTCTGATAAACGATATAAAAATAACGCACTACTTTCTAACCCTTTACTGCTTTCTAAAAAACCAAGTTCATATAAACCATGATATTTATTATTTAAAAACATCTTTGTCCATTTATTATTACTTTTCAAATTGGCTCTAACATCATCTAAAACAAAACTATCTTTAGTATAGATAAAGTGCAGGCCACTGATTACATCTTTACTCATAATTCCCTCCATTTCCGTCCGCCTTCGTCGGTCGGACACAAACATTTTATTAAAAATAATTCTCATCCAATCGTTTTTGTAGTATCCTATAAGAGAGGTGGTATACTAC
>JAETPY010000001.1 GCA_021770925.1 Erysipelotrichaceae bacterium
ATCAAGAAATCTAACAACTCACCTCAAACAGAATAACCTTCCATTTGGGGAAAGGGGCTTTATGCACTTTTTTAGGTAAAACATTTATTTCCATTCTTATTTTTTATTCAGATTAACATCGCCTCATAAGACATTTTAACTTAATTATAATAATTAGACAATAAATCAAGATTAATTTTACTTAAGAAAGTTTAAGATGTTTTGTATACAATCTTAATATAAATTGTATACAATTTTATCGAATGATGTTATAATGGTAATAATTAATTTTAGGGGGTGTTTACATGAGTGAATTTATAGATGGTTTTATTGAAAAAGCTAAAGAAAATAACAATAAAATTGATAACGAGTTATACTCAAAATATGATGTAAAAAAAGGATTGAGAAATGAAGATGGTACAGGCGTATTAGTTGGACTTACTAAAATAGCTGATGTAGTTGGTTATAAAAGAATCGATGATAAAAAGGTTGATTGTGAAGGGAAACTTTATTATCGAGGGATTAATGTTGCTGATATTATTAATAAAAGAGAATCGCATCAAAGATTTTTGTTTGAAGAAACATGTTTTTTGATTTTATTTGGCTATTTGCCTAGTGTCAAGGAATTGGAAAACTTTAAAAAGGAGTTATCTGATCGTTATGAATTGCCACCACATTATCTTGAGTCAAAGATTTTAGGGTTTCCCTCTAAAAATCTGATGAATAAGTTACAACAGGAAGTTTTGATGCTTTATTCATATGATGATGATCCTGATAATATCAGCGCATCAGCAACTATGTATAAAGGATTAAATTTGATTGCTAAAATTCCTTCAATTGTTTGTTATGCATATCGTAGTAAAGTACATTATTTTGATAAAGAAAGCTTATATATTCATCAAATTAGATCAGATTTGTCAATTGCTGAAAATATTTTATATCTTTTAAGAGATCATAAACAATTTACAGCAAAAGAAGCCGAAGTTCTTGATATGTGTCTAGTTTTACACGCTGATCATGGGGGTGGAAACAATTCAACATTTACTAATGTAGTAATTAGTTCTACTGGAACAGATATTTATTCAAGTTTTGCTGGAGCAATCGGCTCATTGAAGGGACCTAAACATGGAGGGGCCAATCTAGCAGTTATGAAGCAGATGAAATTAGTTATTGATGAAATCGGCCTAGATGCAGGCGATGAACAAATTGAAATGATTGTTAGAAAAATCTTAGATAAGAAATTTAATGATAATAGTGGACTGATTTATGGTATTGGGCATGCAGTTTATACTCTTAGTGATCCACGTTGTGTTATTTTAAGACAGCAGTGTAAAGAATTAGCATTAGAAAAAGGTCGTGAAACTGAATTTGATTTTTACTATCGTTTTGAACAATTAGCAATAAAGGAAATAAAGAAGCGAAAAGGTATTACTGTTTGTGCTAATGTTGATTTTTACAGTGGCTTAATTTATGATATGTTATGTATTCCGACTGAATTATACACTTTAATGTTTGTGGTAGGGCGAGCAGTAGGATGGTTAGCTCATAATATTGAAAACAAATTATATTCTGGTCGTATTATCCGTCCAGCAGCTAAATATGTTGGAGAAACATATGAATATATCCCGATAGATAAACGAAAATAAGCTTTTAGGCTTATTTTTATATGGGTTTATTTTGATAAAAATTATAAAGTTAAAGCTATTATTTATATGACTAAGATAAACACAATATACTAATGACTTAAAAAATGGTTAAAAGATGCAGGAATAATTGATGCATACTACACTAAGCTGATGGCAGAATTATAAAAAAACAGATCAGGTATGATCTGATCTGTATATAATATTTTAATTATTTAATATGACGTACCCAACCATATTTGTCTTCTAGTCGACCCCATTGAATTCCTGTTAAAGTATCATAAAGTTTTTGTGTTAAATCCCCAGTTTTAAAGTTGTTAATAACAATTTCTTCTCCTTTATAATAAAGCTGGCCAACTGGTGAAATTACTGCAGCTGTACCTGTACCAAAAGCTTCAGTTAGTTTACCATTACGTCCTGCTTTCATTAATTCGTCGATACTAAGTTCACGTTCTTCAACTTTATATCCCCAATCTTTAAGAATATGGATAATTGAATCACGTGTAACCCCAGGTAATACAGATCCTTCAAGAGGAGCAGTAACAATAGTGTCGTTAATTACAAACATTACATTCATTGTTCCAACTTCTTCAACATATTTACGATGAACACCATCTAGCCATAAAACTTGAGTATAGCCATGAGATTCAGCTTTTACTTGGGCAGCTATGCTGGCAGCGTAGTTTCCACCACATTTAGTAAATCCAGTTCCGCCCTTAACAGCACGAACATATTCATCTTCAACCCAAATTTTTACTGGATTCACTCCTTCAGGATAATAATTTCCTACAGGTGATAAAATAATTACAAATTTATATGTTTTAGCGGGATGAACCCCAACTCCTGCTTCACTAGAAAACATAAATGGTCGAATGTATAATGATGTATCTTTAGCTGTAGGGATCCAGTCTTGTTCATACTTAACGATTGCTTCAACAGCTTCAACAAACATTTCTTCCGGTAATTCAGCCATGCAGATACGTCTGTTTGAATTGATCATTCTTCGTGCGTTCATTTCTGGTCTAAATAATGTGATATTTCCTTCAGGATCACGATATGCTTTTAATCCTTCAAATGTCTCTTGGGCATAGTGTAATACCATAGTAGCTGGATCCATAGCAATAGGTCCGTAGGGAACGATTCTTGCATCATGCCAGCCTTTACCCTCAGTATAATCCATCATAAACATATGATCGGTAAAATAGTTACCAAAGCCTAAATTATTTTGATCTGGTTTTTCTTTTAGCGTTTGAGCTCTTTCAATCTTAATTTCCATTATTAAAATACCCCCTTAATTTATCTATAAGTATACTCTTATTTGGGGTATGTTACAAGATAGAATTTATCTAAGAAATGGGTATAAGATATGATTTTCATGAAAATGAGTGCTTAATTATAGATAAAACTATATTTTGCTGCTCTTTTTAATGAAAAATTAGACAGCTCTTTTTATAACCGCCTAATCTATTAAACTAAATTATTTTTATGTGCAGGTTTTTCATTATATCGAGAGCTTTTTGCTCTAGGACAGGGTCATTGCTAGCAATTCCTTTTGTATCAATAATTATTGTTGATTCTGGTAGAGCAGCTTTAATAATTACAGCATTAGAAATAACACAAATATTAGAAACAACACCAGCTAAAGTTATTTCATCATAATTTTTGCTTTTTAAATAATTGCCTAATTCTAGAGAGCCAAAAGATTCTTTTAAAATTTTTTTATCATTTACAGCTAGTTCATTTATTTTACCAAACAAATGCCATCCTTCACTGTTTTCAATACAATGAGTAATCGGTAAATTTTTACCCTCCTGGGTTTCTAAATAATTTTCTTGATGTGTGTCATATGTAAAAATAACATCGTCATTATTATGATGATATTTATTGATTAAATTAACTAAATAATCCTCTAGTGTAACAGCTTTTTCAAATCCAAGACTACCATTTACAAAATCGTTTTGATAATCAATTACAACTAATAATTTTTTCATCTCAAGCCTCCATCTTTTTGATTCATTTTAACATTATTAATTAGTAATGTAAATATACACAAATAAGAGATTATAACTTAAATAAAAGAAATAAAAAGTTTAGAGACTATAAAGATTTTATAATTTAGTATATAATTTAACATAACTATTTAATAAATAGTTATGTTAAAATCGTTCGAATTAATAGATGTTAATGAGGTACGTAATTTTATTAATGGGATAAAGGATGGATAGAAAGTCACAATTTGTGAACATCCTGTGACTTTTTTATATTTCAGTTTTATAATATAGAAGGAATTGACTTATTTAGGTAATAAATCATATAATAAGCAATGTATTATTAAATTAAAAATTTAATTTTAAAATAAAAATTATATACTAACGAAGTTAAATAATATTTTAACAGTAATATATATGTATCAGATGATTTAGGAGTGTATAAATTATAGGAGGGATTATAATGACATTAGATAAATTAACACCTGGAATGAGTGGTAAAATTACTGTTGTTCATGGAGAGGGACTACTACGACGACGTTTACTAGAAATGGGTTTAACCCCTAAAACAGTAGTTAAGGTTCGTAAAGTTGCTCCTATGGGAGATCCAATTGAATTATATTTACGTAGTTATGTTTTAACGATTAGAAAAGACGATGCGTCAATGATAGAAGTTGAGGAGATTAACAATGATAAATAAAACAATTGCTTTAATTGGAAATCAAAATTGTGGGAAAACAACACTTTTTAATGCTTTGACTGGTTCTAATCAACATGTCGGTAATTTTCCTGGAGTTACAGTCGAACAAAAATCAGGAACTATAAAAAAGCATCCTGCCATTAAATTAGTTGATCTTCCAGGTATCTATTCATTAACCCCATATACAATGGAAGAAATTGTTTCTACTGATTTTTTAATCAAAGAAAAGCCATCGATGATTATTAATATTATTGATGCAACTAGTATTGAAAGAAATTTGTATTTAACAATGCAGTTATTGGAATTGAATATTCCAATGATCTTAGCTTTAAATATGATGGATGAGGTTATCAGTAGTGGTAACTGTATTGATGTTGAAGGATTACAAGATGCTTTAGGATTAAGGGTAATTCCTCTTTCAGCTAGTAAAAATGAAGGAATTGAAGAACTGATTGAAGCAATTGAATCGATATTAAAGGAAAATAACTGTTCACATTTAG
The DNA here is from genome assembly GCA_021770925.1 of Erysipelotrichaceae bacterium. Classification (GTDB taxonomy): domain Bacteria; phylum Bacillota_I; class Bacilli_A; order Erysipelotrichales; family Coprobacillaceae; genus Thomasclavelia. The sequence continues at coordinate 4,811 of JAETPY010000001.1, forward strand.
ATTTATGCAGGGGTGAGATTCATAAAGCAATTCATTCAATTAATCACTTAATTGAAGAAAACGCAATAAAAGCTGATCTTCCAAGACGTTTTGCAGTTACTAAAGTGATTGAAGGTGATCAGGAAATAATAAAACAGTTAAAACTAGATACTCAGCAGCTGCATATTATTGAACACATTATTAAAGATATGGAGGAAAAGGAAGAACTTGATAAAGATGCTGCATTAGTAGAAATGCGTTATCAGATTATTGAGAATATTACAAGCAAAACAGTATTTAAGGAACAGGAAACTACTGGGCAGGTACGTTCTGAAAAAATAGATGCTATTTTGACTCATAAGTATTTGGGAATACCAATCTTTATTATTATAATGCTGTTGATTTTCTTTTTAACATTTAATGTAATTGGGGCACCTTTACAATCTTTAATGGAAATAGGGGTGGATTTTATTGGTGAAACAATAATTACATTTTTGTCTAACCATCAAGTTGCTCCCTGGCTGATTTCTTTACTGGAAGATGGTGTGATTGCTGGAGTGGGTAGTGTTTTATCATTTTTACCATTGATTGTTGTCTTGTTTTTCTTTTTATCGATGCTTGAAGATAGTGGTTATATGGCACGGGTTGCTTTTGTTATGGATAAATTATTAAGAAAAATCGGGTTATCCGGAAAATCATTTGTTCCGATGCTGATTGGATTTGGCTGTTCAGTTCCTGCAATTATGGCAACAAGAACTCTATCATCACAGCGAGATCGTAAGATGACAATAGTTGTGACCCCATTTATGTCTTGTAGTGCAAAATTACCGATTTATGGAATGATCATTGCTGCTTTTTTTAGTACTAAAGCACCATTTGTAATGATTACAATTTATTGTATAGGAATTTTAGTAGCTGTTTTTTCAGCGTTATTACTAAAAGCGACGATCTTTCCAGGGGATCCAATTCCGTTTGTAATGGAACTGCCAAGTTATCGAATTCCTACTGCTAAAAACGTTATTATGCATATGTGGGAAAAAGCAAAAGATTTTTTAAAGAAAGCTTTTACAATTATCTTTATTGCTTCTTTGCTGATTTGGTTTTTACAAAGTTTCAATTTTAGATTTGAAATGGTTAGTGACAGTTCAAAAAGTATTCTAGCTTTTATTGGAAATAAACTATCTTTTATATTTACTCCATTAGGTTTTTCAGATTGGCGTTTATCAACCTCATTGATTACTGGGGTTACTGCAAAAGAATCAGTTGTATCAACATTGTCGGTATTAACTAATTCAGGTACTCCAAATGCTTTATATCATGCTTTAAATGGATTACTTACACCTGCAAGTGCTTTTGCCTTTTTGACATTTACAGTTTTATATATGCCCTGTGTTGCGGCTTTTGCAGCAACAAAAAGAGAATTAGGTTCGTGGATTCAGGCAATTTTAACAGCATTATATCAAACTGGCATAGCCTATGTTGTTGCTTTTATTGTTTATCATTTTGCTTTATTGATTTCTTAGTCAACAAATAATATAATAATCGTGTATATTTTTGAAAGGACTTACAATTATGGACAAGAATTTGAAAGAAATTATTAAAATTAGAGAAGATAAAATGATTAGAGCTTTTAGTCAAAATAATATGCAAATAACTTTTGTAGATAATTTTGAACAGTTACATAATTATTTGAAAAGATATTTATGTAATAAAAAAACAGTTGCTTTAGGAGGATCAATGACTTTATTTGAAACAGGTGTTATTGATTTAATTAAACAAAGTGATGTGATTTTACATGATCGTTATCAGGATGGATTATCAAGAGACCAAATGCAGGAAATATTTAGAAAAGCTTTTACAAGTGATATTTTTATTACTAGTACTAATGCATTGACAACAGACGGCTGCCTATACAATGTTGATGGCAACGGCAATCGGGTGGCTGCAATGATTTATGGACCTAAAGAAGTTATTGTGATTGCTGGAAAAAATAAAATTTTTGAAACCGAAGCAGGAGCAATCAATCACATTAAAACAATTAGCGCCCCAGCTAATGCAGTTCGTTTAAATAAAAAAACACCATGTACTAAAACAGGTGAGTGCATGAATTGTTTATCGCCAGATCGTATTTGCAGCAGTTACGTAAAATTAGGATATCAGGGTAACATTGATCGAATTAAAATAGTCATTGTTAATCAGGATTTAGGATATTAATATGAATGCTGGAATTTTATTTCCTCTATCTAGTTTTCCATCAAGTCATGGAATTGGTGATTTTGGGGAAAATGCTTATAGAATTGTTGATGCTTTGGCAAAAAATGGGGCAAAATATTTACAAATTTTACCATTTCATCCCTCAACTCAAGCAAATTCGCCATATCGTGGAGTAAGTACATTTGCAGGTGATGAAATATATATTGATTTAAAACAATTAGTAGAAACAGGTCTTTTAGATGAGGTACCTGATTATTATGCTGATGCGAAAATGGTCTATTATGATAAAATAAGAGAATTTAAGCATAAATATTTATTAAAAGCATATAAAAATTTTAGAGGCGATGATAAATATAATTACTTTTTGAAAAAATGTCCTTGGGTGTTTGATTATGCAGTATATTGTACTTTTGCTGTTGTTAACAAATCTTATGATTGGGCATCATGGCCTCAAGAATTCAAACAATTTCCTAAATTACATCAAGTTGATTTAACAAAATATGCAGATGAAATAGGATATTATCAATTTGTTCAGTATATTTTTTATTTACAATGGTTTAATTTTAAAAAATATGCTAATGAAAAAGGAATTAAAATTATTGGAGATATGCCATTTTATGTAGATCATGGTTCAGTAGAAGTTTGGCTTGATAATGCATCTTTTATGTTGGATTCTGATGGATATCCAACAGATGTAGCAGGTGTACCGCCTGATTATTTTAGTGCTACAGGCCAATATTGGGGAAATCCAATTTATGACTGGCATCATTTACAAAATAATAGTTTTAAATTTTGGGTTGATCGTATAAATTGGGCATGTAAAATTTTTGATATTACAAGAATTGATCATTTTAGAGCCTTTGATTCATATTGGGATATTCCTGCATCATCGTCTAGTGCAATAGATGGTAGCTGGAAATATGCACCAGGATATGAATTATTTGATTGTCTTTATGAAAAGCTGGGCAATATTGAATTAGTAGCTGAGGATTTAGGGTATTTGAGAAAAGAAGTTGTTGAACTGAAGGATCATTATCATTTAAAAGGAATGAAGGTATTTCAGTTTATGGTTGATGAAGGATTCGATAAAGTAGATAATAGTTATTTTTATCCTGGAACTCATGATAATGAGACAATCAAAGGCTGGATTGATGGTTTGAATCAGCAAACATGTGATAGAATAGTTGAAACTGTTGGCAATGAACTGCCTTTAAACCTTGCTGTTTTACATTATTGTCTGCATTCAGATGCTAGTGATGTAATTATTCCTATTTGGGATTTGTTAGAGGTAAATAATGATCAGCGTTTTAATGTGCCTGGTGAAGTTAATGATACTAATTGGACTTATCGTGTACCTGATCTTTTAACTGTAGAAAAAGGAATAAACTTATTTGGTAAATTAAGAAAAGAGGATTAAAATGAGTTATAAAAAAATTGATATTAATGATATTGTCTTAAATCCATTTAAAACAATTGGTAAAGATTGGCTTTTAATCAGTGCTTTAAAAGCAGACAAAGTAAACACAATGACTGCTTCATGGGGTGGTATTGGTGTTATCTGGAATAAAAATGTTGTTACAGTTTATATTCGTCCACAGCGTTATACAAGAGAGTTTGTTGATGCATCTGATTATTTTACTTTGACTTTTTTTGACGGCTATAAAAAAGAATTAGGTGTGTTAGGCTCTAAATCAGGACGTGATGGTGATAAAATAAAAGATGTTAATTTTGAAGTAGAGATGATTGAAGGACAGCCGGTTTTTAAACAAGGGAAGATGACTTTTATTTGTAAAAAGCTATATCAGAGCAAAATTGAACCAGCTGGTTTTGTTGATAGCAGCCTCGATGAAAAAAATTATCCTAATCAAGATTATCATTATGTTTATATTGGAGAAATTGAAAGTGTTTATGTAAACGAAAAAGAATAATTCTTTTTCGTTTATTTTTATTAATTTAGACTATAATATTAATGGTGAGATTATGCAAATATTAGAATATATAATTATTCCGATTATATCTTTAATCGTGTTGTTTATTATTACTAAAATGATGGGTTATCGACAAGTAAGCCAGTTAAATATGTATGATTATATTAATGGAATTACTATTGGTAGTATTGCAAGTGAATTAGTGATGGGGGGATTTGATAATATTTTACAACCTTTAATTGCCATGGCTGTTTATGCGATTGTAATAATAACTTTATCTAAGTTAGCTGTTTCTTCTTTGAAATTAAGAAAAATTATTGATGGTGAAGCAGTTGTTTTATATGAAAATAATCAAATTTATAATGAGGAATTAGAAAAAGCAAAATTAGATATTGATGAATTTTTAATGCAGTGTCGTATTGCTGGTTATTTTAATTTGAATGAATTGCAAACGGTAGTATTGGAAACCAATGGTAGTTTTAGTTTTTTTCCAAAAGAAAAATATCGGCCTGCTGTAGTAAATGATTTAAATATTAAAATTAATAAAGTTAAATTACCAACAGTATTAATTAAAGAAGGAAAAATTTTTTATAATAATCTTAAGACTATTGGACAAGATGAAAAATGGCTTGAAAATGAATTAAATGTACAGGGAATACCACTTTCTGATGTTATTTTAATGTTTCAAGAGGATAATAGTAATATTGTTACTTATACAATTAATGAGATAGAAAAAAATTTTGATTAAAATATAGAATAAAAGTGATTTTAGACTTAAGTTCTAAGATCACTTTTATTTCTATATTTTCTTTTTATATTTATCATAAATGATTTTTAATCCTTTAAATGTAAGATCAGGATCATATATATCAATTAACTTAGTTTCATTAAAAATAATTCGTCCTAATCCACCAGTTGAAATAACTGTTAGATCTTGACCATATTCTTTTTTTATTTTATTAATAATATTTTCGGTTAAACCAATATAACCATAAACAATTCCTGACTGCATACTTGTAACTGTATTTTTAGCAATAATGTTTTTAGGTTTTTTTATTTCAATTTCTGGAAGTTTTGCAGCCTGACTTGAAAGAGCATTAATACTAATTCCAATTCCTGGAGCGGTAGCACCACCTAAAAAATCACCACTATCATTAACAACATCAAAAGTTGTTGCAGTACCAAAATCAATTACTAGACATGGTCCGCCATAAATATAGTAGGCACCAGCTGCATCAACTAATCGATCGGCACCTAATTCTTTAGGATTATCGATTTTAATGCGAATACCCGTTTTAATGCCTGGTCCTACAATGATTGGTTCGCGGTTAAAATATTTTTTAATTGAATTAGTAAAAGAATACATGATTTTTGGAACTACAGAGGCAATAATTATGTCTTCAATTTCATCGACAAGAATATTTGAAGCATTCAAGAAACTTAACAACATAAATCCATATTCATCAGAAGTACGTTCTAACTTAGTTGTTAAACGATAATTATCAATAATTACATCCTTATCAACTAATCCCATTGTAATATTTGTATTACCAATATCAATTACAATTAACATGATTTTTCCTCCTTAATTTTAATCAATTTTTTTAAGATCAAATCACTTAAGTTATTTTTTGTCATTAATTCAATTTCCTGAATATCTTTTCCAGTTATAAATGTTACTTTGTTAGTGTCGTTTTTAAATCCTGCACCAGGTTCTTTTAAATTATTAGCGACTAGTAAATCACAATTTTTATGATTAAATTTTTCTTTAGCATTCTTTATTAGGTTTTCTGTCTCCATTGCAAAACCACAAATAATCTGATTAGTTTTATGTTTTCCTAAATAAGCTAAAATATCATCATTTTTTACCAATTCTAAAGTTAAGGTTTGTTCTTTCTTCTTTATTTTATCTTTAGATATTTCTTTGATACGATAATCACCAACAGCAGCAGCTTTAATAATAAAATCCTGCTTTTGATAGTATTCTTTAACTGCTTCAAACATTTCTAAAGCTGATTCAACTTTAATAATTTTTACACCATATGGAAAATCAAGGGTAGTAGGACCAGTAATTAGAGTTACTTTAGCCCCTAATTCAAAAGCTCTCTTGGCAAGAGCGTATCCCATTTTACCACTTGAATGATTAGTGATATATCTTACTGGATCAAGAGCTTCTTGCGTTGGTCCAGCAGTTATTAAAACTTTTTTATTTTTTAATGGTTTATCACTTAAACAATATTCAATCATTGCGATAATTTGATTTAAATCTGCAAGTTTACCTCTTCCAGTATCCCCACATGCTAAAAGCCCGTATCCAGGTTCTACGAATTTAATCCCATATGTTTTACACCTTTCAATGTTGCGTTGTGTTGCTAGATTATCATACATATTAACGTTCATGGCTGGCGCAATTAATTTAGGGCAGGTGGCTGCAATAAAAGATGATGTCAAGACATCATCACAGATACCATTTGCTATTTTACCAATAATGTTAGCAGTTGCAGGAATAATAACAAAACAATCAGCTTTTTTAGCATAACTAATATGCTTAATTTCATAACCATCATCATCAAAATCATCAATTAAAACTGGTTTATTAATTAAAGCTCCTAAAGTAAGGGGACTAATAAATTTTGTTGCATTATTTGTCATAATTACTTCTACATCATATTCTTTCTTTTTTAAAGCTCTGACGAGTTCACAAGCTTTATATGCGGCGATACTGCCACTAATTCCTACAACTATCGTCTTCATTTTAATTTCCTTTCTTTGTAAACATTAATAAAGGCTGGCAAACAAGAACTGCAATCACTGTTCCTACAGCTGCCTCTAATAAACCACTGCTAGTAACAATTCCAATTAAATAAGTCATCAATAAATTAAAATCCTGACCAATTGCCTGAGCATAGCTATGACCAAAAATCACATAAATTCCACTTAATACTAAGATAGTATTAGTTAATGCACCTGCCAAACTAGCAATGATCATTCCTGCATATTTATTCCATTTATGTTTGGTAACCTGTTCAAAAATAAAGCCAGTAACAAAACCAATCATTACTCTAGGTAAAACTGCAATTACAGCACTTAAAATGTTTCCACTAATAAATGGTGAAAAAACAAATGAGGTTACAGTTGGATTGATCGTATTGTAAAACAAACTGCTTAATCCAAAAACCAGTCCGATAATCGACCCGCCTTTTTTACCTAAAATAATTCCGGCAATAATCACTGGAATATGCAATGTTGTTGCACGCAATGGACCAATTGGAATATATCCTAAAAATGGAATAAATACAAGCAGCATTTCAATTGCAATAAACATTGCATACAAAACAAGATCTTTAGTTTTTTTATTTTTCATCTTTTCCTCCACTACCGTTCATTTAGATACGGTGCTAATAATATTTTTGTTATAAAATAATTAGATAGTTAATACCTGGTTATTACTAAATTTTTATCTTAATAACAAGGTTATTATAGTATGATATTGCTCGTTTTTCAATCATTAAGATAATGCATTTTGATTAGTTTAGTGGTAAAATGTTAGTCAAGGAGGTTTTATGATGAAAAAAATAGCAGTTTTATTTCGTGATGGATTTGAAGAACTTGAAGCATTGTCAGTAGTAGATGTAATGCGTCGGGCTAATATTGAATGTACCATGGTTGGGATGGATAAATTAGAAGTAACTAGTAGTCATCAGATAAAAATATCAATGGATTGTCAATATGATAAAACAATTGAAACATATGATGCTGTAGTTATTCCTGGAGGAATGCCTGGAGCTGTTAATTTAAGAAATGATCCAAGGGTAATTGAATTAATACAAAAATTTAATGGTGATGATAAAATTATTGGAGCGATTTGTGCTGGGCCGATTGTTTTAGAAAAAGCGGGAGTAATTAAGGGAAAGACAGTTACCTGCTATCCTGGTTTTGAAACCCAATTAATTAGTGCTAATTATCAAGAGGCACTTGTCTTAAAAGATGAAAATATTGTTACTGGCAAGGGACCCGCTGCTGCCTTGGCTTTTGCTTATACTCTTTTAGAAGCTCTTGGAATTAACAGTTCAGAGATTAAAGAAGGGATGCAGTATAAATACTTGGAAGAAAATATTTAAAAAAGATTTATTTGGAGATGTCCATAGGTCATCTCTTTTAATATTGACAAATAATTATTAACATGCTTATAATGAGCGGCGGAGATAGTATTTGGTAACAAAACTATACTCTATCTGATTCGCTGTTATTTCATATAAAATATATTGATAAAGAGCTTATATTTTTAAAAATGGGACTCGAGAAATACAAATAGAGTTTAAGCATTTCAGGGTAGTACCCTGGTAAATGCTTTTTTAATTAAGAAAGGATATATGAAATGACGATAGAAATGTTAAAAGGAAAGATTCATCGGGCTACAGTTGTTCAAGCTGAACTAGACTATGTAGGAAGTATTACGATTGATGAAGAATTGCTTGAAGCAGCTGGAATTTTGGAATATGAAAAAGTCCAGATTGTAGATATTAATAATGGCAGCAGATTTGAAACATATACTATCTGTGCTAAAAGAGGCAGTGGTATGATTTGTTTAAATGGAGGGGCTGCAAGATGTGTAAATACTGGGGATAAAGTTATTATTATGGCTTATGGAAACTATGATCTAGAGGAAGCCAGATCGCATAAACCAGCAGTTGTCTTTGTGGATGAGGAGAATAGGATTAGTCGTGTAACTAATTATGAAAAACATGGCTTATTAAAAGATATGAAATAGTCAGCAGTGAAATCAGTTAAGAGTACTATCTCTAAATCCATAAGAAAGAAGAGAGTTTAAAGATGCAGATAACAAAAACAGTAGAACAAACAAGAAAACTTGTTAAAGAATGGAAAAAAGAAGGGAAGACAATTGGTTTAGTACCAACAATGGGATTTCTTCATGAAGGACATTCTAGTTTGATTAAGAAATGTCGTGAAGGAAATGATATTGTTGTAGTATCTATTTTTGTCAATCCTACACAGTTTGGTCCAAATGAAGATTTAGAAGCATATCCACGTGATTTTAAATGTGATAGCAAACTATGTGAACGTTTAGGAGTAGATTTGATTTTTCATCCAGAACCTGAAAATATGTATTGTGATCCTCATGCATATGTGAATATTGATTTACTTTCAGCAACACTTTGTGGTAAATCAAGGCCAGTTCATTTTCAAGGTGTTTGTACAGTAGTAGCAAAACTATTTAACATTGTTACACCTAACAAAGCATATTTTGGTCAAAAAGATGCTCAACAATTAGCGATTATTCGTAAAATGGTACAGGATTTAAATTTTGATATTGAGATTATTGGATGTCCAATTATTCGTGAAGAAGACGGTCTTGCAAAATCTTCTCGAAACACATATCTTAATTTTGAAGAAAGAAAAGCAGCACAATGTTTATCAAAAGCTGTAAAAGAAGGTCGAAAAGTTATTTATCAAGGATGTTTGGTTAGAGATGTTTTAGATGCAATGGAAAATATTATTAAGGAACAGCCTTTAGCAAAGATTGATTATATTTCAATAGTTGATGCATTGACTATGCAGCCAGTCGAAAAAGTTGATCGAAATGTTCTTGTTGCAATGGCGGTTTATATTGGTAAGACTCGTTTAATTGATAATTTTTCATATGAGGTATAGCCAATGGAAAAGATAATAGAAAAAATAGGGAAGAGCAGTTCGCTGTTAACAAAATATATTGGAGTTATTATTATTTGTTTTTCTATATTAGCTTTTTTTATTCCAAAAGGGTTTGCCTGGACAACAGATTATACTTCTATTTTTCTAGGGGCAGCAATGTTTGGAATGGGATTGACGATTAAAATGAATGATTTTCAAATTGTTTTTTCACGACCTAAAGAGGTTATTATTGGCTGTGTGGCACAGTATACAATTATGCCTTTAGCAGCATGACTATTAGCAGTCGGATTTCAATTGCCAGAAGATTTAGCAATAGGAGTTATTCTTGTGGGATGCTGTCCAGGAGGAACAGCTAGTAATGTTATCACTTATATTGCAGGTGGTGATGTACCTCTTTCAGTTGGGATGACAATTGTATCAACTTTGATTGCACCGCTTATGACACCTTTTTTAGTATATATTTTAGCAGGAGCATGGGTAGAGGTGACATTCTGGTCAATGGTTCTATCAGTTGTAAAAGTTATTTTGATTCCTGTCTTGCTAGGTATTTTGATTCGTGGTTTATTGGAAAAACAAATTCAAAAAATTTCTAAAATTTTACCTCTTATTTCAGTAGTATCGATTGTAATGATTATTTCTGGGATTGTTGCAATTAATGCTCAAAAAATAGTTAGCTGTGGTGTTTTGGTATTATGTATAGTTGTTCTTCATAATTTATTTGGGATGATACTTGGTCTTATTGCTGCAAAAATTTTGAAAGTAGAATATTCTAAAGCAACTGCAATCGCAATTGAAGTAGGAATGCAAAACAGTGGCTTAGCAGTATCACTAGCAACAGCAAATTTTGCTGCAAACCCACTTGCCACACTTCCAGGAGCAGTCTTTAGTGTTTGGCATAATATTTCTGGTTCTATATTTGCAAGTATCAGATGTCGTTCTTTAAATAAGGATGAAGCTATAGAATTAAACTATAAAATTAAATGAAACATTAATTATTGATGATTATTCCATTTACTTATTATTGATCAAAGATCAAAAAGATATGAACAACCAGACTCTTGCTAGATAATGAATAATTAAAAATGAGGGATTTCTAACTGCTGTTTTATCAGTGGTATAAGAAATCTCTTTTTATATTTATGCTAGAGTAAAAAAGCAGCGTTAAACTGTTTTTGTTATCTAATAAAGTAATAAAAATTACTTTTAGTATAAATTTATCCATGTTAAAATGAATAATAATATTAAGATTTGTAAGGAGATAAAAAATATGAGTGAAGAATGTTTAATTTGCAAAGCACCATTAGAATATCTTGAAGCGGATACATTGATGGAATGTGCACTTTGTCATAATAAAGAATATAGTGAAACAAGGTGTATAAATGGACATTATGTATGTGATGAATGTCATACTAAAGGTATAGATACTATGATTGAAATATGTTTAAATGAAACTTCAACTAATCCAATCATAATAATAGAAAAATTAATGAATCTGAATTTTTGTCATATGCATGGACCAGAACATCATATAATGGTTGGTTCAGCATTGTTAACCGCTTATAAAAATGCTGGTGGTGATCTAGATTTAGGAAGTGCATTATTAGAAATGCAAAATCGAGGAAGAAAGATCCCTGGAGGTGTTTGCGGTTTTTGGGGCGCTTGTGGAGCCGGCATAAGCAGTGGAATGTTTATTTCTATTGTTACAAAATCAACACCGCTATCTAATAGAGGATGGGGTCTTTCAAATCAAATGACATCTTATTCATTACAGAAAATTGGAGAACTTGCAGGGCCTAGATGTTGTAAACGTAATTCATACCTTGCTGTTCTAGCGGCAATTAAATTTGTTAAAGAAAATTTAGATATTGAAATGCAAAGTAGCGAAATCATTTGTGAACGTTCTTCAATGAATAATCAGTGTATTAAAAAAAGATGTCCATTTTCAAAATTAAATCATATATAATGGTTTTTTGTTATGAAAATATTCATGGTGTACAAAAGATAAATTTGTTTAATTGTTAACTATATAATTTATTTAGGGTACAGTGAATTAAAACAGGAGGTTTAAATGAATTTAAGATTGGCTACTATATCTGATTTACCACAAATTATTAAAATGTATAAAAAAATTGTAGCAAAAATGTATGATAATAATATCTATATTTGGGATGAAATTTATCCATGTAGATACTTTGAAAACGATATCAAAAATAATCAGCTTTATCTTTTAATAAATAATAATGAAATAATTTCGGCATTTGCTTTATGCCATTTGAAAGATACTGCAAAGAGTGTAAACTGGATGGATAAAAATGCAAAGGCTCTATATATTGAGCGATTAGGGGTAAATATTAATTATTTAAGAAATGGAATCGGATATACTGCAGTTAATAAAGCAATTGTTCTTGCTGGACAAATGGATGCTGAGTATTTAAGATTATTTGTAGTAGATAATAATTATGCTGCTATAAATCTTTATCAAAAAGCTGGTTTTAAAAAGACTGATGGTATTTATGAAGAAGTAATTGATTATGATTTAACCCTTCATGAATTAGGCTTTGAAATCAAGATAAAATCATAAAAAGTATATTATCTTGATTAAGAAAATATAATATAGAGATTTTGTATAAATATTAAGCTGACACTTCATTAATGAAGTGTCTTTTTGCAAAAATAAAATGATTGTTTTATCATGTTTATTTGTTTAATTTTTCCATAATAAAATTTGTAAGAAAAATCCCCTGTCGTTCTACGCATTGTTCTTTTATAACTTTGTACCCTCTTTTTTCAAAAAAAGATTTTGCAGTAATAGAAGAATGGGTAAGGATACTTCCATAAACTGCCTGTTCTAACTGGTTGCAAATAGCTGTAGCGATTCCCTTTCCTTGATAATCAGCATGAACGAATAGATGGTCAAGATAACCTGTTTTATCTATATCTCCAAAACCTACGATAATTCCATTATCAATTGCAACAAGACTGTAATTTTTTTGAAGTGATTGATCCCATTTTTTCAAATTCGTCTGTTTTGTTGCCCATATATCTAACTGTTCTTTTGTATAATCTTTGGCATTAATTGTATGAACTGTATTGTAAAATAATTCGGTCAATTCTTTGCAGTCTAGCGACTTATATTCTCTAATAATCATTTTTCCTCCTAATGAATATTTCTTTTATTCTTTCAATATTATTAAAAAATAATTTTGTTCTTTTTTACTTTATTATGCATTCCTAAATATCTAAATATCTTTTAGAAGATTTATAAATATTTTTTGTATATTTAAATATTTTTTATCTTTAATTCCTGAATTTATATATTCAACAGAAATTTATAGTAGTAAAAATGATATTTTATATATGTAAGTTTATTATATTTTGAATTTTATTAGAAATATTTATCAATCATTTTTAAAGGCAGCATTATTATAAAAATAAAAAATAATTCAATAATACTATTAATTACACCAAACATAATAATAAACATGCATAATATTAAAATCAATCTGTGAAATATTATATTTATCTTTTTGTAAAAACCAAAGTCAATTAACATAGTACGATTAATTAATATTTGAATTATTATTAATAAAGATATGGCTCCTAAAGATGAAAGAATAATATGGAGCATAGAAATAATATTTTCATTATCAGGATGATAGGGTAAAAAAGAGCCTATTAATATTGTTGAAAAACTAAATATTACTAATAACTTATTTAAACTGGTTGAATAAGTTATTTTTTTGAATAACTTATTTATTTTATATAGTAAAAAGCAGGAAATAATTGTAATCCAAATAAGATAGTGGATTCGCATCTCATTTTGATAAGATAAGTAAGTAAAATTATTATATGTCCAGGAAGTTTTTAATGATAATAAAAACGTATAAATAAATATTAAATAGTACATTTTTTAACCTCCATGACTAACATTTTAATAAAATCGAAAAAAAATGTAAATAATAAAAGAAAAATCATTTTTTTAAATGTAAAAAATAATGAGGAGGAAATTAAAATGAAAATTAGATTAAAAAGTATTCATGGAAATGTCGTTAATGATAAGGAGAATTATGTATCCAAAAATGTTAAGGCACATATTGAAGTAGGTTACAGTTATAATCAAAAAAGAAATTTAAGTCTTAATTATCAAATTAAGGTGGGTGAGGCAAAAAAACAGTTTTTTGTAGTTAAATGTGTTTTTGACATTGAAAATTATGATCATGATATAGATGAAAAAATAATTCTTGATCAGGCAGTTGAAATACTTCAAGAACGAATTGAAATTATTTTAGGATTAATTAGTGAGGAAATGGGAATTGAGTTACAAGGTTGATGAAATTTATCAACCTTGTAACAAACTTAGATTATTATCATATTTTATAATAGAGGTGGAATATGTTGATCTATATTAATGGAACTGATAATCGTTGTAAATATTTAGCTAAGCTGATGGCTAAAGATGGTTATCAGATAGAGGATGATAAAAACTATATATCATCTTGTCAAATTGTATATTTGGGAAAAGATGGTAAAGGCTTTGAACAAGTAGATTTTGCTTGTAATGCAGTTGTATTGACATTATTAAAAAATCAGCGATTATGTTATTTAAGTAAACTAAAAGGTTTTAAGTATGATTATTTGTATCACGATGAGCAATTTGTTAATGAAAATACCTACATCAGTGATGAAGCTTTGATTGCCTACATGATTATTGATAATAATATCAGTCTATCTAATTCAAATATTCTAATATTAGGCTATGGTCATTGCGGTAAAGATTTAGCAAATAAATTAGAACAGTTTAATGCTAAAATTACTGTTTCTAATCGTAATGATCATTATCATGATGAGGTAGTAGCTAAAGGATATCGCTACATTCGTTTAAATGAGCTTACGTTAGAAGGATATGATTTTATTATTAATACTATTCCATGTAATATTATTAGTGATGAAATGTTGAAAACAAAAGATGACAGGTGCCAAATTTATGATGTGGCTTCTAAACCATATGGTCTACAAAGTAATAAAAGAGATACTAGTTATCATTTGTTGAAACAATTACCAACAAAATATGCTTATCAAAGCAGCGCTTTAGCTTTATTCAAAGCAATTAAAAGGGCGGTTGATTATAAGAATGTTAAAAAATAAAAAAATTGGAGTTGGAATTACTGGTTCTTTTTGCTCATTAAAAAAAACAATAAACGTTTTAAATGAATTAGCAAAACAAGAATGTGACTTATATATATTTGTTAGTGAAAAGATTTTAACCTGTAACACGCGTTTTGATCAGGCTGATGAATTAATTGAGGAAATCGAAAAGATAGCTAAGCGTAAAGTTATTACTGATGTTGTAAATGCAGAAATTTTTGGTCCTAAAATCCCATTAGATTTAATGCTGGTCATGCCATGTAGCGGAAATACATTAGGTAAAATTGCCCATGGAATCAATGATAATGCTGTAACTATGGCATGTAAATCAACTTTGCGTAATGAACATGACGTTGTTTTAGCGATTGCAACAAACGATGCATTAAGTAATTCAGGTAAAAATATGATGCAGATTTTAAATACCAAACACTTTTATTTAGTGCCAATGTATCAGGATGATTGTATTAAAAAACCAAATAGTATGTTATTTGATGAGACTTTAGTAATACAAACACTAATTAATGCCTTGAATAATAAACAAATCCAACCGGTGTTTGAAGGTAGTAAAGATGTATAAAGTTTTAAAATTTGGTGGTACATCTTTACGTGATAAAAAAACATTGGGATCTGTAATTGAAATAATAAAAAAAAATCTAGATCATAAATTGATTATTGTTGTTAGTGCAATGGGACGTTATCCTGATCCATATGCTACTGATACATTAAAAGAATTGGTTTCCTGGCAGTTATCATTTGATGAATATAGTCGCATCGTAAGCTGTGGGGAGACAATCAGTAGTGTTGTTTTATCAAGTGAACTAAGAAAAAAGGATATTAATGCGATTTCTCTTTCTTGTTTACAAGCAGGTTTAAAAGTTAGAGGAAACCGTTTAGTTGATTTCAATAAGAAAAAAGTGCTTGAATATTTAAGAAAATATGATGTAGTGATAATACCAGGTTTTCAGGGAATTGATAAGTTTAAAAATATTCGAATTCTAGAAAAGGGTGACAGTGATTATAGTGCTGTTTATATTGCTCGAAGAATGAATTTAAATGAGGTATTTATATACAGTGATGTTTGTGGAATATATACTGGGGATCCTAAATATATAAACGATGCTCGTTTAATTAAACATGTCGGCTATCGTCAGGCAATGGATTTAGCGAAACATAAAGCACGGATAATTTGTTATAAAGCATTATTAGAGGGTTATAAAAAAGATGGGTTTAAAATTAATTTGCGTTCTATCTACAATAATGATATTGGTACTTTAATTAATCATGATGAGACAAAAATAAAAACTATGTCAATTGATTTTAATTACTGGTTAATTCGTTTTGATGAAGAAATAGCAAAAAAAGATTTTGGTTATTTATATGATAAATGTGAAAATGATTATCTTGTTTTAGAAGAAAATCTTCATAAATTAGATACCAAATATACTAAAATAGATGCTTATACAAAAGTTCATTTTGTCGGATGTGAGTTAGAAAATGATGATATTTATCGAAATTTCTTAGAAAAATTTGCTCTTACATCAACCAAAGAAATAGATAGTTATTATGTTAAAGTTAAAACGCAAAAGCAGGATTTAAATTTACTGCATGATTTAATTGTTCGAAGTGATTAGAGATGAAGATTTTTACCAATCTAGTTACTCCGTTTAAAGAAGATGGAATTATTGATTATCAGGCAGTTGATATTTTAATTAAACGTTTAGCGTTTCAAAAAAATCATTGCTTTATTATTGGCAGTCTTACTGGGGAAGGGATGTTTTTAAATCCTTTGGAGCTTAAACATTTAACACAATATATTTGTCGTCGTTATGAACTTGAGGTTTATGTCTATATTTTACAGGAAAGTACCAAAAAGGCAATTGAACAAATTAATGAATTAAATGATATTAAGGGCTTATCAGGTTATATTATTAAAGTTCCTGATATGGTTAGATATTCAAATATTAGTATTTATAAACATCTTGATTTAATTTCAGTAGTAACTAATAAAAAGATCATCGTTGATTTTTATCATCAAGATATCTTAGAAAATAAATTTATTGAAGATTTATTAAAAAAGCATAAAAATATGACTGGGGTAATAGTTGATAAAGATTTTAAAAATTTACTGAATGTAAAAAAATATGTTCGAGATGAATTTGTTTTAAAAATGGATAATAATTATGATGGAATAGTTAGTGATATAAGCAATATTGATTATCAGTCTGTTAGTTTATTAAATGATAGTGAGATAAATAGAGATTATTTTAGTCTATTAGTTAAATATTTTTATCGTGAAAATATTTCCAGCAGTTTAAAATATATTTTATTTAAAAAAGGTTATATTGTTTATAAACTTCGTTTACCATTAATGAAAATAGATAGTAATTTACAAAAACAGTTAAATAAACTGATGGAAAAATATTAACTTTGATATTAATATGTTATAAAAAGTTAGAATATTACAAATTTATGTTATTCTAACTTTTTTTATTATTTTTCTATCAAGATAGTAAAAAATAAGATAAAGAGGACATAATTTATTTAAAAGAACAAATGCTCAACGATAATACTAAAAGAGATATTAATTTTATTTCTCTTTTTCTTTAATTTTTGTTACAATGTTTTTAGAAAGTATTAGCCAACCATACTTTGATGTGGTAATATATTAAAGATTGTTTTTATACCTATTTTAGATAATATAAAATAATAATGGAGGAAAAGATGAGAAAAGATATTATAAAGATTTTACCTCTTGGTGGACAAGCTGAGATGGGTAAAAGTATGTACTGCATCGAAATAAAAGATAAAATTTTTATTTTAGATGCTGGATTTAGATTTCCTGAAATAAATAAATTAGGAGTAGATATTATTATTCCTAGTTTTGATTATTTAAAAGAAAACGAAGAACGAGTAGCAGCAATAATTGTAACTCATGGACATGATGATGTAATGGCAGCATTACCATATTTATTAGAAAATATAAACGCTCCTGTGTATGCACCTGCTTTAACTGCTGATTTGATTGACCAGATGATGAGACGACATAAAAAACATAATAATTTAAAACTTAATTATCAGCTTATAAAAGTTAAACGCAATGATTCAATTAATATTGCTGGAGTACCAGTAGAATTTTTTCCAGTAACTCATTCAATTCCAGGTAGTGTTGGAGTTGCTTTGTGGACTAGAGATGGTTATATTGTGTACAGTGGTGAATTTATTATTGATTTTGGAGCACCAGAAGGTTTTAGATGTGATATTCAAAAAATGATGGAAATTGGTAAAAAAGGGGTTTTAGTACTGTTGTGTGAATCGTCATATTCTAAAAACACCGGATATACTTCACCAAAACATAAGTTAACAGAAAAAATTGATAATATTTTTGAAGATAGTGAAGGAAGAATTATTATTTCATCATATGCCCAAAATATTTTTAGAACTAAAGAAATTGTTGAATTAACTAAAAAATATAATCGTAAAATTGTTTTCTATGGTCGTGATAAATATGACAGTACAAATAGTATTGTAAGGATAGGGCAGCGTTTGAAAAAAGCTGTGATTCAAGTTCCTAAAGAATTAATTGCTTTTTCTACTGATATTGGAAAAAGAGCTGTTGATGATAATCTAGTAGTTTTATTAAGTGGTAAACCACAACGTATTTATCATGATATAAGTGATATTATTGATGGTGGTGATGAGTATTTAAAACTTAATGAAAAAGATACTTTTATTGTTGCTTCACCAGTAATTCCAGGTACTGAAAAAATTGCTAATAAGGCAGTTAATGAATTATATAAGACTGATTCTAAGATTTATGTTTTAAAAAATAAGGAATTATTTTCAATGCATGCATCTCAGGAAGATATAAAGGTAATTATTCAAATTTTTAATCCAACTTATTTTGTACCGATCAAAGGGGAATATCAACATTTTATTTCTAATATGGAAGTTGCTAAGAACATGGGTATAGCAATTGAAAATATTCCAATTATTGATAATGGAGAATTTTTAAGCTTTAAAAATGGAAAGTTAGAAGATTATCGTGATACGATTGAAGTTGAAGATGTGATGATTGATGGTATTGGTGTTGGAGATGTTGGAGATAAGGTTATTGATGATCGAATTCAGCTTTCAAATGATGGAGTTGTTATAATTGGTGTGACTATCGATAGTAATAGCCGAGAAATTATTGCTAATACTGATGTTCAGTCACGAGGATTTGTCTACTTAAGAGATTCTGAGCATATTATTAAAGGAGTAATTGATATTGCTGAAAAGTGTGTTGCCCAAATGAAGAATGATCCAAATTTAGAAGCAATTGAGGTACGTCAGGAAATCAAAGAAAAGTCTAATAAATTTATTGTTAAAGAAACAGGCAAAAGGCCTGTCATTCTACCAATTATTATCGAAATTTAAGTTAATATATTTCTGTTTAAAAAATTCCGCTTTCATATATAGAAAGTGGAATTTTGTTTACAAAGAATATTAATCAAAACATTAAATAATTAAGTTTTATTAATAATTAAAATAGATTTTTGATTTAAATTATGTATCTTTAAGTATGATTAAATATTTCTTTATTCATTGACTGTGTATAATAGAAAAAATAATAAAATTTATTTTTCTTATCATGAACTAAATTTAGGTAAAAAGACATAATTAGACACAATTAACAGATAATCTATTTGCAATCAATTATATTATTAATATTTAAGAATAATTAACCAGCTTTTTTTCTTTTGTTATAATAATGTGTTATGATATAATGGTTGAGTTAGAATAGGGAGTGTGAGTCATGGCTAAAACGAGTCGATCAAAAAAATCCAAGCAAGAACAACTTAGTGAAGATTTAAAGGTCAGAATTATTGCTGTCACAGGTTTGTTTTTAGTTATTGTAGCGGCGATGAAATTGGGACCGATAGGAGAACAGTTAAATTTTCTTTGTACATATATATTAGGAAATTTTGTAGGAATTGGTTATGTAACATTAATTATAATTAGTATATATGTAATTTATTATGCTAAATTACCACGTTTTAACGGTCCTAACGCAATTGGATTTTATTTATTATCTGGAGCAGTCTTAACATTCATGTCATCACTTAGTGATGATAATATGACTGGGATGAAAGTAATTAATCAATATATTAATCAGGCACCATGTAATCGTGGTGGTTTTATAGGTGCTTTATTATATGGAATGCTTAGTATGTTGTTTGATAAAACTGGAGCAATTATTGCTGCTGGCTTTATTCTTATAATTAGTCTAGCCTTATTAGGAAGTAAATTTTATGTAGAGCATCGAAAAAAATCGCGACCTAAGATAACGTCTAAAAAGAAAAAAGAGAAAGAAAAGAATCAAAATTCAAGTAGATTTATTGATTTTTTTACTAAAAAAAGAGATATTGCTTTTTTTCCAGATGATATATTTGAAATAGATGAAGAAAAACCTGAAAAGAAAACGTCTGCAAGGATTCATACTGCTCATTTAGAAGAAGATGATAATATTTCTTCAGCATTAGAATTTGATGAAAAATCAATGACTTTAGAAATAAAAGAAAAGGAGCCTAAAGTTCACGAAAATGATAATTCAAAACCAAAACAGAAAATTAATAAAAATTATCGATTACCAGCATTATCTTTATTAAAAAATCCGATTTCAAAAAAATCCGGTGATAATAAAGGCAATGCTTTAGAAAAAGCAGAAGCTTTAACCAATGTTCTTCATGAATTTGGAGTCAATGCTTCAATTAGTGATATTTTTATCGGACCTTCTGTTACTAAATATGAATTAAAACTTGAAACAGGAACTAGGGTTAATAAAATTCTCCAATTACAAGATGATATTAAATTAGCTTTAGCTGCAAAGGATATTAGAATTGAAGCACCAATTCCTGGTAAACCAGCGGTTGGTGTAGAAATTCCTAATAGTGTAGCTACTATGGTTACTTTTAAAGAAGTTATTAAAGATATTCCTAAAGAACTTCAAGCAAATAAATTATTAGTTCCTTTGGGTAAAGATGTTAGTGGGAAAACCATTTATGCACAATTGAATAAGATGCCCCATTTATTAATTGCCGGAGCTACAGGAAGTGGTAAATCGGTTTGTGTAAATACTATTATATGTAGTATCTTGATGCGAGCAAGGCCAGATGAAGTTAAATTTATTTTAGTTGATCCTAAAAAAGTAGAACTTACTAATTATAATGGAATTCCTCATTTATTAGCACCAGTAGTAACTGATCCTAAAAAAGCAGCTGCAGTTTTACAAGAGGTTGTTGTGGAGATGGAACGACGTTATGATTTATTTGCAGGAGCAAATGTTAGAAATATTGAAGGGTATAATAAATATGTCCATAAAAAAAATGAAGATCTGCCATTAGATGAACAGTTAGAAGTGCTACCGTTTCATGTTATTATCTTAGATGAAGTAGCTGATTTAATGATGGTTGCTAGTAAACAGGTTGAAGACTGTATTATGAGAATTGCCCAAATGGCCAGAGCAGCTGGAATTCATTTAATTGTTGCGACTCAAAGACCATCTACCGATATTATTACAGGGGTTATTAAAGCTAATATACCTTCTAGAATTGCTTTTGCAGTATCATCAGGAATTGATTCTAGAACTATTTTAGATACTTCAGGAGCTGAAAAATTACTAGGTAAAGGTGATATGCTTTTTTCACCAATGGGTTCGAGTTCCCCAATCAGAGTTCAAGGTGCTTTTGTATCAGATGAAGAAGTTAATGCAATTACTCATCATACAGCAAATCAGCAGGAAGCTAACTATGATGAAAAATATATTAATGTTAAACTGAATACATCTTCAGCAGGTGCTGCTTCTAAAGAGGAAGAAGAGGATGAGGAATATGAAATGTGTCGAAGCTTTGTTATTAATGCTCAAAAAGCTAGTACATCATTATTACAAAGACAGTTTAGAATTGGATATAATAAAGCGGCACGGATTATTGACCAGCTGGAAGCTGATGGCGTGATTGGACCTCAAATAGGTTCAAAGCCTCGTGAAGTATACATACGCGGTTATCAAGAAGAAGATATCTGAAAGGATATCTTCTTTATTTTTATCTTGTATATTTAATACTGGAAATGGATATAATTTTGATAAATAATCGAGATTAATTTATATATGTAAAGGAGAAAATAAAAATGAAAAAAACATTAATCATATTACTAACATTTTCATTTTTATTAGTAGGATGTGCAGGCAATGGGGATGAATTTGAAATTGCATTAATTACTGATGCTGGTGACATCAATGATAAATCTTTTAACCAGGCAGCCTGGCAAGCAATAGAAATGTTTGGAAGAGAAGAAAACATTACTTATAAATATTATAAGCCGGCTACATTTGATGCTGCAGGCTATAAAGCTCAAATTGAAGAAGCTGTGTATAATGGTGCAAAAATAATTATCTGTCCAGGTTTTAAGTTTGGCAATGTGATTGGTGAGGTACAAGAAGAATATGCAGAGGTTAAGTTCATTTTGATTGATGCAACGCCAACACTTTCTGACGAAAAGGACAGTACAAAAACAAAAGCAATAGAACCTAGTAATAACGTATATTGTGCCTTATATAATGAAGCACAGGCGGGATATTTGGCTGGGTATGCAGTAGTAAAAGCAGGTTATACTAAACTTGGGTTTATGGGAGGAATTACCTTACCAGCAGTAGTCAACTACGGATATGGATTTATTCAAGGTGCTAATGATGCAGCTTTACAATCAGGAGTTAATATCGATATGATGTATACTTATACTGGAACTTTTAGTGAAGATCCTACAATCAAAACAAAAGCAGCTAAATGGTATGATGCAAAAACTGAAGTTATTTTTTCCTGTGGTGGAGGAATTTGTAATTCCATTTTTTCAGCAGCTAAAGAAGCCGGAAAATATGCCATAGGTGTAGACAGCAATCAAAATGATAATACTACAGGAGTAGTTATTACATCAGCATTGAAGAATGTTAATAAAACTGTTTATGATAAACTTACTGATTATAAAAATGATAAATTTACTGGGAAAATTGAAATACTTGATGCCGCAGGAGAATATGTGGGATTACCTAAAGATTTTAATCGTTTAGGTGATTTTAATGAGGAAGCATATGATGAAATTTTTACAAAAATAGCTAATGGAATTATTCAAATTAAAACTATGGAAGATATAGATACTAATAATAAAGATAGTGGAAATCCCACTAAATTAAAAGTAACAAATGTCAATATCACATATGATAAATAAAAGCAGGAATACTCACTTTTATTTAAGATAATGGGAGCAAATTTATGGATTATGCAATTGAAATGTTAAATATTACTAAAGAATTTCCTGGTGTTAAAGCAAATGATCATATTACTTTACGCGTAAAAAAAGGTGAAATTCATGCTTTGTTAGGTGAAAATGGAGCAGGTAAATCAACTTTAATGTCTATTTTATTTGGATTATATCAGCCAGATAGTGGATATATAAAAATAGATGGCAAAAAAGTAAAAATTAATAATCCTGGTGATGCCAATGAATTTAAAATTGGGATGGTTCATCAGCATTTTAAGTTAATTAATACTTTTAGTATATTAGATAATATAATTTTAGGTGTAGAAGAAACTAAAAATGGTTTTTTAACAAAAAATAGTGCTCGCAAAAAAATTATTGAATTATCAAACCAATATCATTTAAATATTGATCCAGATCTTTTAATTAAAGATATTACAGTAGGAATGCAGCAAAGAGTAGAAATTTTAAAAATGCTGTTTAGAAATAATGAAATATTGATTTTTGATGAACCTACTGCAGTACTGACTTTACAAGAGATTGAAGAACTTTTAAAGATTATGAAAAGGTTAGTTAATGAAGGTAAATCAATTATTTTCATAACACATAAATTAAATGAAATTAAAGCTGTGGCTAATCGCTGTACGATTATTCGTAAAGGAAAATATGTTGATACAGTGAATATTGATGAGGTTTCTAAAGAACAATTATCAAAAATGATGGTTGGTCGTAATATAAATTTAGTCTTTGAAAAACAAAGAGCTGATTTAAAAGAGACAGTTTTAAAAGTGGAAAATCTTAATTATTTAAAAAAAGGTGCTGCTAAAAATACTTTAACGAATATTAATTTTGGTGTTAGACGTGGCGAAATTGTTGGTATTGCAGGAATTGAAGGTAATGGCCAAAGTGAGCTAATATCAGCTCTTACAGGAATGCTAAATGGTTATACAGGTAAAATTATTTTAAATAATCAAGATATTACTAGTTGTTCTATTAAAGATCGTATTTTAAAAGGAATTTCATACATTCCAGAAGATCGCCATAAATATGGATTAGTACTTGATTATAATATTGCTGAGAATATGATTTTAAAAAATTATAATCATAAAAAAAATCAAAAATATGGTTTTTTGCAGTTTGATTATATTTATGATCATACAGAAGAATTAATTAAGAAATTTGATATTCGTTCTAATCAGGGAGCTCATTCAATTATTCGTGGAATGTCAGGAGGTAACCAGCAAAAAATAATTATTGCTCGTGAAATTGATAGTAATCGAGATTTGTTGATTGCAGTGCAGCCAACTCGTGGTTTAGATATAGGAGCAATTGAATTTATTCATAAGCAGCTTCTCCAACAAAGAGAAAAAGGACATGCACTACTACTGGTCAGTCTAGAATTGGATGAAATTATGAATATAAGTGATCGTATTTTAGTAATGTATGAAGGTAAAATTGTTGCTAATCTTAATCCTAAAGAAATTAACATTGAAGAATTAGGTCTTTATATGGCAGGTTCAAAGCGAGGTACAGAGTGTGAAAAATAAGATATGGGTTAAATCGTTTGTCTCATCTTTAATTGCAGTTTTTTGTGGCCTTATTTTTGGCTTGATCATTATGTTTTTAGTAATTCCTAATCGAGCATTAGAAGGTTTTTCAATCTTACTTAGAGGAGGTTTTTATCGAGGAATAAAAAGTGCTGGCGAAGTTTTATATTTGTCGGTTCCAATCATGATGACAGGACTTTCAGTGGCATTTGCATTTAAATGCGGCTTATTTAATATTGGCACCCCAGGACAATATATTATAGGTGCATTTGTCTCGATGTTTGTGGCTTTTAATACTACTTTCATTTCAGATTCATTTCGTTGGTTATTTGCAATTTTAATTGGAGGACTAGCGGGAGCTTTGTGGGCCGCTATTCCTGGTGTTTTAAAAGCTTATTGCAATGTAAATGAGGTGATATCTGGCATAATGATGAATTATACAGGAATGTTGCTTGTAATTGAGGGGGTTAAACGATTTATGTATAATTCAGCAGGTGGCGAGTCTTATGCGATTTCAAAAAGTCTTGCGATTCCTAAACTAGGTCTAGATAAAATTTTTAGAGGATCAAGTATTAATGCAGGAACTCTGATTGCAATTGGGATATGTTTTGCTGCTCATATAATTATGAATAAAACGGTTTTTGGCTATGAATTGAAAGCGGCTGGTTATAATTTAGATGCTAGTAAATATGCTGGTATGAATGAAAAGAAAAGTATTGTTTTAACAATGATGGCAGCAGGTTTTTTTGCTGGTCTTGGGGGAGCACTGGTTTATCTTGCTGGTACTGGAAGAACGATTAGTACAGCAGAAATATTGGCAACTGAAGGATTTAACGGAATTTCAGTTGCTCTATTAGGTTTTAATAATCCATTAGGGGTGATTTTTGCATCTTTATTTGTTGCTTATATCAATTTAGGTGGAAATTATATTCAGGCAGTACATATTGCAATTGAAATTATTGATATAATTGTTGCTGCTATTATCTATTTTAGTTCATTTACATTATTCATTAATTTAGCCTTGGAAAAAAGATATCGACGTAAATATAATGATCGAATAGTGATGATAGGAGAGGAAAAATAATGGATTTATTTTATTTTTTGTTTAGACAAAGTTTAATGTTTTCCATCCCTCTATTAATCGTTGCTTTAGGCGGGTTGTTTAGTGAACGTACAGGAGTTATTAATATTGCTTTGGAAGGAATTATGATTTTTAGTGCCTTTTTTGGAATTTGGTTTATGTATACTGCTCAAAATAATCATTGGTTAAATGGTCAAAAATTATTTTTTGGATCATTGTTGATTTCAGGGATAGTTGGTGGAATGTTTTCTTTACTACATGCATTTGCTTCAATTAATATGAAAGCCAATCAAACTATTTCTGGAACTGCCTTAAATTTATTTGCACCAGCGTTTGGCATCTTTGTTACCAAAACAATGTTTGGTGGAGTTAAAAGCATTCCTTTTACTAATGAATTTTTAATAAAAAAAGTGCCTGGTTTGTCTGATATTCCAGTTATTGGTAAAATGTTTTTTACAGATTTTTATTTATCAACATTTATAGGAATCATAGTTCTAATTATTACATATATTTTTTTGTATAAAACTAAAACCGGTTTAAGAATTAGAGCCTGTGGCGAAAATCCTCAGGCTGTTGATGCTGCAGGCATTAGTGTTTATAAAATCCGCTATATTGGTGTTGTTTTATCAGGAATATTATCAGGTGTGGGTGGGGTGATTTATGTTATTCCAATTACTAGTGAATATTCTAGCACAGTGGCTGGTTATGGATTTTTAGCTTTAGCTGTATTGATTTTTGGGAACTGGAAACCTTGGCAAATTGCAATTTCCGCTGTATTTTTTGCTCTTGCAAAAACTTTGGCGGTTACTTATGCTTCAATTCCATTTTTATTAAACTTGGGTATTCCAGGAATGATTTTTAAGATATTTCCATATACAGCAACATTAGTACTATTAGCATTTACTTCAAAAAATTCTGCTGTTCCAAAGGCTTTGGGTGAGCCATTTGATAAAAGTAAACGTTAATTTTTTTAGTTTTATTGTAATAAAAAGTGTTAAAATTAAAAAAATATCACAACGTGACACTTTTTTAGTTGTTTTAAATACGAATAGTTTTTTACTATTAATAGTATTTTATGGTAATAAAATGGGGTTTTAATTTTATTTTTTGAATTTTAGTGTATAATATATACATTAGATTTATAGAAGGAGTGTCATATGAAAAAAAGTTATCAGCTTTTGGGATATACATTACATGTAATTCCAACTAGGAAATTCAAAAATATAACAATGTCTTTAAAACTTGAGAATAAATTAACGAGAGAAAACGTTACCAAAAGATCGTTACTGGCATTTATGTTAACAGGTGGAACTAAGGAATATCCATCTACTCAAGCTCTATCTAGTCATTTAGAAGATTTGTATGGAATGAACTTTGGTACTAATTTAGCGACTAAAGGATTATCACAAGTATTAAATATTTCTAGTGTCTGCATTAATGAAGCTTTTTTGCCATATCAGGAAGATTTATTAAAACAACAAATTAAATTATTTAATGATGTTCTTTATAATCCTAATGTTAAAGATGGCAAATTTGATGAACAAACTTTTAATATTAAGAAAAAAGAGTTAAGAGAACGTTTAATTGTTCAAAATGATGATAAGTTTATGTATGGGTTGAATCAGTTATTTATAAATATGGGAGAAGGGGGATTTTTATCAATTTGTAATAATGGGTACATTGAAGAACTAGATAAGATAACTAATGAAGAATTGTATCAATATTTATTAGAATGTGTTAAAAATGATGTTAAACATTTATATGTTGTTGGAGATGTGGATGAGAGTATTGTTGAGGTTTTTAAAGAAAATTTAAGTTTTGATACTAATCCGCCTTCAAATGAGGTTGTAACTAATTTTAACTCAACAAAAAAAGAAGTCCTTGAAGTAATTGAAAAACAAGACATAACCCAGGCTAAGTTGAATTTAGGCTTTGTTGTGGATTGTAACTTTTTAGATGAAGGTACTTATGCAATGACAGTTTTTAATGCTATTTTTGGTGGTTTTTCACAATCAAGATTATTTAAAGTTGTTAGAGAAGAACATAGCCTTTGTTATTATATTTCCTCTAGTTATGGCGCTTTTAGTGGAATCATGACAGTTAATGCAGGAATTGAGGGAAGCAATTATCAAAAGGCTAAAGAACTTATTATGGATGAATTGGCTAAAATTCAAAATGGTGATTTTAGTGAGGATGAAATTAATTTAGCAAAATTAATGTTAAAAAGTTCACTTATAAAAACGAAAGATGAGCCAATGAGTTTAATTGCATTAGCTTATAATCGTGATTTAACTAATAAACAAGAAACTAATGATGAATATCTTGAAAATATTTTAAAAGTAACAAAAGAAGAAATTATCGCAGCAAGTAAAAAGGTTTATTTAGATACTATTTTCTTGCTTACAGGGAGTGATAAATAATGGAAAAAATATATTTTGAAACTTTAAAAGAAACCTTATATCATGAAAAGATGGATAATGGTCTAGAAGTTTATTTACTTCCAAAACCTGGTTTTGAAAAAACCTATGGCTTGTTTTCAACCAGATTTGGAGCAATCGATACTAAGTTTGTACCAATTGATCAAGATCAAATGATTAAGGTAGAAGATGGAATTGCTCATTTTCTTGAACATAAAATGTTTGATATGAATGGCAGTGATGCTTCAGATGAATTTGCAAAATTAGGAGCAAGTACCAACGCCTTTACTTCATCAAGTAGAACTGCTTATTTGTTTAGTACAACTACTAATGAATATCCATGCATTGAATTATTATTAGATTTTGTTCAAAAGTTAGAAATCACTCCAGAAAGTGTTGAAAAAGAGAAAGGAATCATTGGTCAAGAAATCAAAATGTACGATGATGATCCAGATTGGCAGGTTTATTTTGGTTCGATTCAAAATCTATATAATAATCATCCTGTCGCTGTTGATATTGCAGGAACAGTAGAAACTGTTAATAATACGACTAAAGAAATGTTGGAGCTTTGTTATAACACTTTTTATCATCCAAGTAATATGATGATTTTTATTGTTGGAAACATTGAGGCTAATAAAGCAATGTCAGTAATTAAAGAAAACCAGTCTAAAAAGAATTTTAATTTTGCTAAAAAGATTGTTTGTCAGAAAAATATTGAACCTTGTAACATCAAGACTAAGGAAAATATTTTAACTATGGATGTTGAAATGAATAAAATCATTGTTTCAATTAAAATAAATGAGATTTTAGATGATCCTAAATTAAAGATCAAACGAGAATTGGCAATTAATCTGTTGTTTGATTTATTATTTTCAAAGAGTGCCAAATTATATAATGAGTGGTTAAATAAGGGAATAATAAATGATTCTTTTAGTGCCAATTTTACTCAAGAACGTGATTATGCTTTTATTCAGATAGGTTGTGATTGTGATGATTATGAGACATTAAAAGAACATATATTTGATTTGATTAGAAATTTGAAGAATATTGAAATTTCTAAAAATGATTTTGAAAGAATTAAAAAGAAAAATATCGGACTATTTATAAATTTGTTTAATGGTCCTGAAAGTATTGCAAATTTATTTAGCCGTTATTATTTTGAAGGAACGATTGCATTAGACTTAATTGATGAAATTGCTGAGATTTCACTTGAGGATATTTATGATATGTTTAAATATTTTGATTTAGAATATACTAGTGTATGTATTGTTAAAAAAAAGTAAAATTATGTTAAATAACGTGGGTGAATAATAGTTGACACTTGTCATGCTTATGTTATAATAACGTTGGTTAGAGAGTAAATAAATTTCCACATCATAGATAAGGGAACCTGATCTAAATCACGGTGTTGAAAACCTATCATAGAATAGGGATCCTAAAGTGTATTTAAAGGTGCCCACCTGTATAAAACAGGGAAATATCTAAAGCTCTCTACCTTTTTTTATATAAGGAGAAAGATGATGAGCAATATAGATCCAAAATTGATTGCAAGAATTAATGAGTTAGCTAAAAAGAAAAAAGATGGTATAATTACTCCCGCTGAATTGAAAGAACAGAAAAAGTTGAGAGAAGAATATTTGAAAGCATTTAGAAATGGTTTTAAACAACAATTGATGGGAATTAAAGTAGTTGATGCTAAAGGAAATGATATAACTCCACAGAAATTAAAGGATGAAAAATTAAAAAATTAAAGATATTTGCAGAAACTTATTCAAATTTAGGCTTTTTTGTGTATAATAAGAATAAGTTTTTTATGTGCAAAAGGAGAATTAGAAATAAATGGAAACGTCAAGTTTATCAATTGCAGCTATTCGTGCTCTAGGTATTGATACTATCAATAAAGCTAATTCTGGACATCCTGGAATGGTTTTAGGTTCAGCACCAGCTGTCTATACATTATTTACTAAAGAAATGAATTTTTATCATAAACAGTCAAAGTGGTTTAATCGTGATCGATTTGTTTTAGCCTCTGGTCATGCTTCAGCATTATTATATGCTGTATTACATCTATCTGGATATCAGATTTCAATGGATGATTTAAAAAACTTTAGACAATGGGGTTCAATAACACCAGGACATCCTGAATGTAATCTTACGGATGGTGTAGATGCTTCATCTGGACCACTTGGACAGGGAATTCCGATGGCAGCAGGAATGGCTTTAGCTGAAAAATTTTTAGCTGCTAAATACAATCGTGAGAATTACGATATTGTTGATCACTATACATTTGCATTATGTGGTGATGGTGATATGCAAGAAGGGGTGACTTATGAAGCTGCATCACTTGCAGGACATTTGTCACTAGGAAAATTAATTGTTTTATATGATGCTAATCAGGTTACTCTTGATGGTCCTTTGTCAATGTCATTTAGTGAAGATGTAAAAAAACGATATGAAGCAATTGGATGGCAGGTAATCAATGTCAAAGATGGTAACGATATTAATGAGATTCAAAAAGCGATTCGTAAAGGTAAAAAGGAACTGTATAAACCTACTTTAATTATTGTTAATACAGTTATTGGATATGGTTCAAATAATCAGGGAACAAATAAAGTTCACGGAAGTCCATTAGGCAGAGAAGATGGAAGAAACGCAAAATTGTCTTATGGATTTGACCATGAGGAATTTTATGTACCTGAAGAAGTTTATGAGGATTTTGCTAATAGTTGTGTTAAACGTGGTAAAAATCGTTATAATAAATGGAATCGTTTATTTAAAGATTATGAAAAAGCTTTTCCAGAATTAGCTCATGAACTAAATAAGGCAATCGAGGGAAAATATTCTTTAGATATTGATGAAATTACTAAAAAGTATATAGCTGGATTTAGTGATGCAACAAGGAATACTTCATTAGAATTGATTCAGGAGACCGCAAGACAAAATCCTACATTTATGTCTGGAACTGCTGATTTAGCATGTTCAACTAAAACTGAGATTGCTAATGAAAAAGCTTTTAGCGTTGAAAATTATGATGGACGTAATTTAGTTTTTGGAATTCGTGAATTTGCGATGGTAGCGATGATGAACGGAATAGCTTTACATACAGGAATTAAAGTCTCTGCTGGTGGTTTTTTAGTTTTCTCTGATTATTTTAAAGCAGCTTTAAGAATGTCATGTTTAATGGAATTACCAATTATTATTCCTTTATCACATGATTCTATTGCTGTTGGCGAAGATGGACCAACACATCAGCCGGTTGAACAATTAGCAATGCTTCGATCTTTACCTAATATTCAGGTCTTAAGACCAGCAGATGCAATTGAAACTGCTGCAGCATGGAAGTTAGCAATCGAGTCAACTAAAAAACCAACTGCGTTGATTTTAACTAGACAAAATGTAACAACGATGGAAAATACTTCATGTGAAGGTGTTAGTAAAGGAGCTTATATCGTTGGTAAAGAAGTTGAACGTCTTGATGCAATAATTATTGCTACAGGTAGTGAAGTTAATCTAGCAATGAAAGCTAAAGCAGCTCTATTAAATGAGAATATTGATGTTCGTGTTATTTCTATGCCATCGATGGAATTATTTGAGGAACAAGAAGAGGCATATAAGGAATCTGTTCTTCCTCGTAATATGAGAGCACGTCTAGTGATTGAAATGGCTAGTGATTTTGGATGGCATAAATATGCTGGAATTGACGGGAGAGTAATGTCAGTAAGTACATTTGGTTCTAGTGCTCCAGCTAATGTGGTAATTGAGAATTATGGTTTTACAGTAGAAAATATTATTAAAAATATTAAAGAAGTTTTATAAAGTGATGATTTTCATCACTTTTTTCTTTTTAAACATATTTTGACAATTTTTATCATTTGATTTTGTTAAGCTTATAGGGGTGATAAAAATGAATACATATAAAATATATAAATTAAATCCAAATGTTATGGATCTGTTTGAACAATATCCAGAAATAAAAGAAAAGGTTATTGAGTTAGAACCAAAAAATATTTTTTTTACTAAACAAATGGAATGCCTTTTTGGCAGTAATGAAGGAGTTAGTGATTTTATCGAGTATAAATTAAATAAACGTTATGACTATTTACGTGATAACAATATCCATGTTATTGATAATCAATTAACAAAAGAAAAAATAACATGTAAGGTTTTCGATTATTATATAATTATTGAAGCTGCTAAAAAAACCAATATATTCTTAGATATTTTATATCAAATTTCAAAAAGTTATGTTATAATTAATGAGCAAGCAAAAAAATTGGAGGTATAAATATGGTCTTAAATATAATTATAGGGGTAATTATTGGAGCCGTTATCGGTTTCTTTGGAGCTCGTTATATGTTTAAAAAACAATTACAGAAAAATCCACCAATCAATGAAAAAATGATTCGTGCAATGTATATGGAGATGGGTCGTAAGCCTAGTGAAGTACAAATAAAAAAAATCATGTCATCTATCATGGCACAATATAAATAAGGGGATTCCCTTATTTTTACTTTATGAGATTATTTATTACACGACATTCAAAAACATTGTGGAATCAAGAAAAAAGGCTTCAGGGATGGAAGGATTCTCCTTTAACAAATCAGGGAATTAAAGATGCTTTATTATTAAAAGAACGAATTAAAACTCTATCAATTGATTATTGTTATAGCAGTCCTATCAATCGTGCAAAACAAACAAGTGAAATTTTATTTGATCAGGTTATTTTAGACGAACGTTTAAAAGAAATGAATTTTGGCATTTATGAAGGAAAAAAAATTGAAGAGATATTGAATGATAAACAGTATGATGATTTATGGAATCATCCTGATGACCAGGTTAGATTAACTGATGGGGAATCATATCTTGAAGTTCAAACAAGATTGAAAGATTTTATTGATGATATTTATCAAAAACATCCTGATAAAAATGTTTTTATTACAATTCATGGAATGTTATTTATTATTTTACATGGTTTAATGCTTAATTATAAAACTAGTGATCTAACCAAAATTAACCAGCATGTTGTCCGTGGATGCTCACTTAGCGAGATTGAATATGATGGCAAAAGTTTTACCATCAAATATATTGGAGATGCCGCACATTTAAAAAATGAGGAAACTATAAGCTATAAATAAAATAAAATCAGTCATATTATGCGACTGATTTTATTACATCCAGCTTATTTTATTTTCTGTTCCATGCCTGATTCGTTTTAAATTTTCTCGATGACGGTAAACTAACAATGAGATTATTCCAAAAGTAGTTAATTTTCCAGCTAAAGGCATATTCAAAAATGGAATAGCTGCTAAAACTGATAAAGAAGCTAAAACTGATGAAAGTGATACATATTTACTGATCTTTAAAACAATAAAGAAAACAACTAATGCAAGGATAGCTCCTAAAGGATTAACAGCAAAAAAATAACCAATTGCAGTTGATACTGCTTTTCCACCTTTGAAATTTGCAAAAATTGGATAACAGTGTCCTATTACACAAAATAGAGCACATATGTAAGGTAAATCTGTGTTTAATGAAAATAATGAGCATAAATATCTAGCTAGAAGCATTACTAATAAAGCTTTTGAAGCATCTAAAACAATTACTGCAATCCCAGCTTTTTTTCCTAACACTCTACCAGTATTAGTTCCACCTAAATTACCTGACCCATAATTTCGAACATCTGTTTTATAAAAAAGCTTTCCAATTACTAAAGCAAAAGGAATAGACCCATAAAGATATGCTAAAATTATTAAAATTATTGAAATCATATTTATCACCTTCATTTATTATATATTATTAGTTTAAAAAAGCAATCTTTTATTCTTAAAACTTTAGTTAATAGAAGATCATATTAGATGATTATTTTTATATAAATTGTTAAAAATACAATAACCTTTGAAAAAAACAGATAATTTAGTTATAATGACAAAAGTGATTAAAGGAGGCAATTGATTAATGACAGCTAAAAGTAATTATGATGAATCAAACATTCAAATTCTAGAAGGATTAGAGGCAGTTAGAAAAAGGCCTGGAATGTATATCGGTTCAACTGATGGTCGAGGATTGCATCATTTGGTTTGGGAAATTGTTGATAATGCTATTGATGAAGCACTTAGCGGATTTGGTGATAATATTCAAGTAACAATTTGTAAAGATAATAGTATTGAAGTTAGTGATCATGGTCGTGGGATGCCAACGGGAATGCATGCTTCAGGTAGACCCGCAACAGAAGTGATTTTAACTGTTCTTCATGCTGGCGGTAAATTTAGTGAGGATGGCGGATATAAAACATCAGGAGGTCTACATGGAGTAGGGGCATCAGTTGTTAATGCTTTATCTTCATGGCTGGAAGTAACGATCCATCGTGATGGAAAAATCTGGTATCAAAGATTTGAAAATGGTGGTAGTAAAATCAGTAAATTAAAAGTGGTTGGAAAGACGAATAAAACTGGTACAACAATTCATTTTTTGCCTGATCCTAATATTTTTTCTGTTTGTGAATATAATTTTTCTACAATTAGTGAAAGATTAATGGAAAGTGCTTTTTTGTTAAAAGGAATTAGAATTGATTTGAAAGATGATCGGACTAATAAAGAAGTGTCTTACCAATATGAAAATGGTTTAACTGCTTTTGTTGAATATTTAAATTATGAAAAAGAAACATTGAACCCAATTATTAATATTGAAGGTACCAGCAATGAAATTGAAATAGATGTTGCTATGCAGTTTACTTCTGGTTACCAAGAAAATACATTATCATTTGTTAATCTAGTTAGAACCGGTGATGGAGGAACTCATGAAACAGGATTTAAATCTGCTTTAACTAGAACTTTTAATGAATATGCTCGAAAATATGGTTTATTAAAAGAAAAAGATAAAAATTTAGAAGGAAATGATGTTCGTGAGGGGTTGTCTGCCATTATTTCAATAAAAGTACCAGAACATTTTTTACAGTTTGAGGGTCAAACAAAATCAAAATTAGGAACTCCAGAAGCTCGAAATGTTGTTGACAATATCGTCTATGAAAAACTATCTTTTTATTTAGAAGAAAATAAAGAGATAGCGGATATACTAACTAAAAAAATGATTAAAGCAGCTCAAGTTCGAGATGCTGCTAGAAAAGCTCGGGAGGCTGCTAGAAAAGGTAAAGGATCTAAGCAGGAAAAGATATTAAGCGGTAAACTTGCACCTGCTCAATCTAAAGATAAAAAACGTAAAGAGCTGTATTTAGTCGAAGGAGATTCAGCGGGTGGAAGCGCTAAACAAGGGCGTGATAGAAAATATCAGGCTATTTTACCACTTAGAGGTAAAGTAGTTAATACTGAAAAAGCGGCAATGAGTGATATTTTAAAAAATGAAGAAATTGCTACTATTATCAACACCATTGGAGCTGGTGTTGGAGCAGATTTTAATGAAAAAGATAGTAATTATAATAAAGTTATTATTATGACTGATGCTGACACTGATGGAGCTCATATTCAAATTCTTTTATTAACTTTTTTCTATCGCTACATGCGAGATTTAATTACAGCAGGAAAAGTATACATTGCTTTGCCGCCATTATATAAAATATCAAAGAAAAATGGGAAAAAAGAAGAAGCTATTTATGCTTGGGAGGATGATGAGTTGGAGGAAGCAAAGAAAAAGATTGGTCGTGGATATACTGTTCAGCGCTACAAAGGTCTAGGAGAAATGAATGCCGGCCAGCTGTGGGAAACAACAATGAATCCAGAAACGAGGACTTTAATTCAGGTGTCAATTGATGATGCTGCAATTGTAGAACGTCGGGTCTCTGTCTTAATGGGGGATAAAGTAGAGCCACGTCGAGAATGGATTGAGCAAAATGTTCAATTTACATTAGAAGATAATTTTGCAATTGATTAAGGAGAAATGAAGCGTGGATAAAAAAATAGTTATGTCATTAGAAACCATCATGGGTGATCGCTTTGGAAAATATTCTAAATATATTATTCAGGATCGTGCTTTACCTGATGTTCGCGATGGTTTAAAACCAGTACAGCGAAGAATTTTATATTCAATGTATAAAGAAGGAAATTTATATACAAAACCATATCGTAAATCAGCAAAAACAGTCGGTAATGTAATTGGTAATTATCATCCTCATGGCGATACTTCAGTTTATGATGCTATGGTGCGTTTATCACAAGAATGGAAAATGCGAATTCCTTTAGTTGATATGCAGGGAAACAATGGTTCAGTTGATAATGATCCTGCTGCTGCAATGCGTTATACAGAAGCAAGGCTTTCAGCAATTGCTGTTGAATTATTAAAAGACTTAGATAAAGATACAGTGCTGATGTCATTAAATTTTGATGATACTGAATATGAACCAACAGTTTTACCAGCTGCTTATCCTAATTTATTAGTAAATGGAGCTACCGGAATCTCTGCTGGTTATGCAACTGATATTCCTCCTCATAATTTAGAAGAGGTTATTGATGCTACGATTTATCGAATTAAACATGCTAACTGTTCGTTAGAAAAAATTATGGAATATGTAAAAGGACCAGATTTTCCGACAGGAGCAATTGTTGAAGGGAAACAAGGAATTTTAAATGCTTTTAAGACAGGACGTGGGAAGGTGATCGTTCGTAGTAAAACAGAAATTTTGGAAGAAAAAACAATGAATAAGATCGTGGTAACTGAAATTCCTTATGAAGTAAACAAAGCAGAGTTAGTAAGAAAAATAGATGAAATCCGTTTTAATCGCAATGTGGATGGAATAATTGAAGTTCGTGATGAATCTGATCGAGATGGTTTGAGAATTGTAATTGACTTAAAAAAAGATATTTCAGTAAAAAATACATTGAATTATTTATATAAAAATACTGATTTACAAAAAAATTATAATTATAATATGGTGGCAATTAAAGATAAGCGGCCAGTACTAATGGGAATTATGGATATATTAGATGGTTATATTGATCATCAAATTGATGTAGTTACTAGAAGTTCAATTTATGATTTAAATAAAGCTAAAGATCGAAAACATATTGTTAGCGGTTTAATTAAAGCTATTTCTATTTTAGATGATGTTGTAAAGACGATTAGGCAATCTAAAGATAAAAGTGATGCTAAAAATAATTTGATTACTAAATTTGGTTTTAGTGAAAAACAAGCTGAAGCAATTGTGATGTTACAATTATATCGTTTGACTAATACTGATATTGTAACATTAGAAAATGAAAATGATGAATTAGATAAAAAAATCACTTATTTAAACAATATTTTAAATAGTGATGATGTTTTAAGAAAAGTAATTATTGATCAATTAAAAACAATTAAGAAGAAATACCCAATGCCTAGGTTATCTAAAATTCGTGATGAGATTCAAGAAATCAAGATAGATGAAAAAGCAATGATTTTATCCGAAGATGTTAATATTTCGATTACAAGAGACGGTTATATTAAACGAATCAGTAACCGTTCAATCAAAGCCAGTGGGTCAATACCATTTGGTAAAAAAGAAAATGATTATTTAGTATCAATGTATCAGGCAAATACTTTAGATCATTTATTATTATTTACCGATGCTGGTAATTATTTATTTATTCCTGTTCATAAAATTGAAGAATTTAAATGGAAAGATGCAGGGAAACATGTTAGTTATTTAGTTAAAGTTAATTCGAGTGAAAAAATCATTGGCAGTATTTTAGTAAAAGATTTTAATTTACCTTTCTATGTAATGATGGCAACTAAGAACGGCCAAATAAAACGTACTTTATTAAAAGATTTTGAAGTAACCCGTTTTTCAAAACCATTAAAATGTATGGGGCTTAAAAATGACGATAAGGTCATCGGGGTTAAATTAACAGATAATAATCAGGGCGTTGTTTTAACAACTAGAGCTGGTTATGGAGCAATGTATTCAGAACAGGAAATATCGGTTGTTGGAATCAAGGCATCAGGAATCAAAGCTGTTAATCTTAAAAATGATCAATTAATAAGTTTGAATATTTTTGATCCAATGACTAGCTGTTCATTAATGGTAATTAGTGAAGATGGCGGGATAAAACGTATTAAGATCAGTGATATTCCTCCATGTAATCGAGCTACTAAAGGGACACCGTTATATAAAAATCCTAAAAGTAAAGTTATTTATGTAAAAAAAGCTGTTGTTGTTGATAATTTTCAGCAGATAGTTTTAACTTTGAATGACCAAACAACCTTTAAATTTAAAGCAACTGATTATAATAACGCTTCACTTGAACAAAAACCTGCACCATTTACAAAAATTAAAACTGGTCAATCCATTGATGATGTGTATATAGATACCCCAATTTCAACTAGTAATTACTGTAATCAAAATTCAAAAAATATTATTCCTGATGTTTTTAAACAGCCTAAAGAACATACTTTATTAGATGAAATTGAAGAACCATTAATAGAAAACAAAACAGTAAAAAAGAAAAAATCTCTAGTAAAAAAATCTAAACCTGTTAAATATGAAAAAATAAGTTTAGAAGATATACTAAATGAAGATGAATTTTAAACCGTAAAAATTATTTTACGGTTTTTCTTTCATATGTTCTTTTAATAACTTTATTAATGCTCTTTTTTCAAGCCGGGATACATAAGAACGTGAGATATTTAGTTTTTTGGCAATTTCTTTTTGAGTATATTTTCTGGTGTTATTTAGTCCATAACGCATAATTAACGTTTCTTTTTCACGTGGTTCTAATATATTGAAATAATTAGTAAATTTATCTAATGTATCTTTTTTATCGACGATATCTATAAATTCCTCTTGTTTGGCGGCTATAGTATCACCTAAGACGATTTCACTGCCATCTTTATCAATTCCAATAGTTTCATTTAAAGAAACGTCTAAACTAGTTTTTTTATTAGTTCTTAAATGCATCAGGATTTCATTTTCTATGCATCTTGATGCATAAGTGGCCAATTTTGTTTTATGGTTTTGTTTATAGCTGTCAACTGCTTTAATTAAACCGATCGTTCCAATTGAAATTAAATCTTCTTGTAGATCTTTACTGTTTTCGTATTTTTTAGCAATATGTGCAACGAGTCGAAGATTTCTTTCAATTAAAATATTTCTCGCTTCTTGATCACCATTAAAAAATAATTCAAGATATTTTTCTTCTTCTTTTGGTGTTAAGGGAATCTCAAAAGATTTTGATTTAATATATGATAGAAAAAAGCCGTTTGTTAGTAATGATAGAATTGTTGAAAACATGAATTTCACCCCTGATACATATATATTGTAAATCTTTTATTTTAGGACAAAATATTTATGAATTGTTCATTTTATTTACTTTAAAAGTAGCGCAAAATAAGGTACAATGGGTATAGTTTTGAAAAGGAGATTGTATGAGTAAAGAAATAAGATGTTTTGGCTGTGGAGCTATAATCCAAAGTGAAGATGAAAAGAAAATCGGTTTTGTACCAAAAAATGCTTTAAATAATGAATCAGTTTTATGTAAGCGATGTTTTCGTTTAAAGAATTATCATGAATTACAAAAAACTAGTCTTACAAGTGATGATTTTTTAAATATTCTTCAAAAAATAGGTGATCAGAATTGTTTGGTTGTATACTTAATTGATTTATTTGATTATAATGGTAGTTTGATCAATGGATTACCTAGACATTTAAATAATAATGATATTTTAGTAGTTGGAAATAAACGTGATATTTTACCTAAATCTTTAAAAGATATTAAAATAATTCATTGGCTGCGTCGACAATTAAAAGAAGTTGGAATTAAACCAGTTGATGTGATATTATCTAGTGGAGTGAAAAACTACAATTTAGATTTGTTAATTGATAGGATTAATGAATATCGTCATGGACGTGATGTTTATATTGTTGGTGTTACTAATGTGGGAAAATCCTCGTTGATCAATGCTTTATTAAAACATTATGGAGCAGGCAGTAATAATTTAATTACAACAAGTGAATTTCCTGGTACAACTTTAGATTTGATTGAAATTCCATTAGATGATAAAAGTTATTTGTATGATTCTCCAGGAATTATCAATTCCCATCAAATGGCTCATTTAGTAAAAGATGATGATCTTAATGTGATTATTCCTAAAAGTGAATTAAGACCAATTAATTTTCAATTAGATGATCAACAGAGTCTATATTTTGCTGGTCTTGCAAGAATGGATTTTGTAAAAGGAAAACATGCTTCATTTACATGCTATTTTCCTAAGTCAGTAAAGATTCATCGGACTAAATTAGAAAAAAGCGATAGTTTATATAATCGTCATATGACTTTAAAACCAGAAATTGAAACAATTAAAGATATTAATGAAATGAAAGTTTATGATTTTAAATTACCAGATTATAAAGTAGATCTTGTTATTTCTGGTTTGGGGTTCATTAGTGTTAAATGTTTGAATGCTAGAATAAAAATTCATGCTCCTAAAGGGGTTGGGGTATTTATTAGAGAAGCATTAATTTAGAAAGGATTTAAGATATGTTAACAGGAAAACAAAAAAGATATTTAAGAGGATTAGGACATAATTTAAATGCAATTTTTCAAATTGGTAAAGATGGTGTCCATCAAACACAAATAGAAGGAATTGATGCAGCTTTAGAGGCTCATGAATTAATAAAAATTAAAATTTTAGAATCTTGCAGTGAAACTAAAAACGAAGTAGCAATTGAAATAAGTATGAAAACAAAAGCTGATGTTGTTCAAATTTTAGGAAGAACAATTCTTTTATATCGACCAAGTGAAAAAGGAATTTATAAATTACCATGATGAAAATAGGTATTTTTGGTGGCAGCTTTGATCCCGTTCATCGCTCTCATATAAGAGTAATTGAAGAAGCATTGAAACAATTACAGCTAGATAAAATCTTAATTATTCCAACTGCTAATAATCCTTGGAAAGATTCTACTGGTGCTAATAAACAACAGCGTTTAGAAATGCTGAATATTGCTTTACAACGATATCATAGTGTTGAAATTTGTCGTTATGAAATAGATCAGGATGGAAATGATAAGAATTATACAATTGATACTATCAATTATTTAAAATCTGTTTATCCTAATGATTGTTTATATTTCATCATGGGAATGGATCAGGCAAGTCTTTTCCATAAGTGGAAAGATGCAAAAAAAATAAGTGAGTTAGTATCGTTAGTTGTATTTGAACGCGTTGGTTATCAAATAAATGAAAATTTAATTAAATATAATTTTATTAAATTAAATCTTATCGCTAGTGATGATGCTAGCAGTGATATTAGAAATGGTAAATTACATGCTTTGACACCAGATGTTTTGAAATATATCGTAATGAACGGAATTTATTTAGAGACAATCGTTAAAACTAAAATGTCAAGGAAAAGATATCTGCACACTGTAAGTATGGCAAAATTAGCTAAAGATATTGCAATAAGTAATGGTTTAAACGAAACAAAAGCTTATGTAGCTGGAATGTTACATGATATAGCTAAAGAAATGCCTCATGCTCAGGCATTAGCTTTGATGAAAAAGTATTTTCCTGATTATGTAGATAAACCAGAGCCGGTTTGGCATCAATGGTTATCTGCATATGTGGCAAAAAATGAATATTTAGTAGATGATTTAGAAATTTTGCAAGCTATTAGACATCATACCACTGCTTCAATCAATATGTCTAAATTAGATATGTGTATATATGAAGCTGATAAATACGATCCTAGTCGTGACTATGATTCTTCTCAAGAAATTGCGTTGTGTAAAAAAGATGTAGTAGCAGGGTTTAAGGCTTGTTTAAAAGATTTTTATGATTTTTCAAGCAAAAAAGGACGAAAAATAGATGAATGTTTTTTTGAAATTTATAACAAATATGTAAAAGGAGATATCAATGAATAAATTAGAAATTATTGTAAAAGCTTTAGATGATAAATTGGGAGAAGATATTGTGGCTATTAATATGGAAATGGCAAGTCCGATTTATGATACCTTTGTAATCTGTTCAGCTGCTAATGAACGTTTGATGAACGCTCTTAGAGACAGCGTAGAAGAAAATATGACAATCAATGGATTTGAGGTAAAAAAAATAGAAGGACGTCGTAATAGTAAATGGCTATTGATGGATTATGGTGATATTATTGTTCATATTTTTGATCAAGATGAACGAACAAACTATAATCTTGAAAAATTGTGGTCTGATATGCCAAGAATTGATGTTTCAGGGTATTTAAAATAATGTCATACGAAAATTTTGCTTATTATTATGATAGTTTGATGGATGAACAGTTTTATGATGATTATTATAAATTTATTAATGATCAGGCAGATTTCAAAAGTGTTTTAGAACTTGGCTGTGGTACTGGAGAAATTGCTATCCGTTTGGCTAATGATAACAAGGAAGTTTATGCTACTGACCTCTCAAAAGATATGTTAGAAGTTGCAAGACTAAAAGCTTTAGAAGCTAATGTTGATCTGATGCTTGGTAGAGTTGATATGAGTGATTTTAAGACAGATAAAGCAGTGGATTTAATTATTTGTTTATGTGATTCAATAAACTATCTTTTAAGTAAGAAAAAGGTTATTCAAACATTTAAAAATGTATATGAATCATTGAAATATAATGGAACATTTATCTTTGATGTTGATAGTCTTTATAAAATGGACCAAATTCTTGATGGCTATTTTGAAGAAGAAGACGAAGATGATTTTTATTTTAAATGGGATGTTAAAAAAACGGCATATGGAGAAATTGAACATTTAGTTGAAATAATTGATAAAGAAAATAATGAACATATAAAAGAATTTCATCATCAACAAACTTATAGTATTGAAACATATCTAGAAATGCTAAAACAGGCTGGTTTTAATGATGTAAAATACTATGGTGAATTTGAAATGTATCATGATAAATCACAAAGAATTATTTTTGTTTGCCATAAAAGAAGGGAAGATAAGTAAATGATCGGAATTATTGGTGCAATGGAAGAAGAAGTAGCTGCAATTAAGGAGTATATGAATATTATAGACACTAAAACAATTCTAGATTGTACCTTTTATCAAGGAACGATTGAAAATAAAGAAATTGTTTTATTACAAGGTGGAATTGGAAAAGTAAATGCTGCTATTTGTACTACACTGCTATTAACAAATTATAAAATTGATTTTGTAATAAATATAGGTTCAGCAGGTGGATTATGTTTAAATCAAGAAGTTGGTGATATTGTTATTTCTGATGAAGTATGTCAATATGATTTTGATGTTACGGCTTTTGCTAATAGGGTATTAGGTGAAGTTCCTGGCCTGCCGCCTAAAATTAAAGCTGATCAAGAGTTAATTGATAAAGCAAAAAAGGTTTTAGAGAATTTAAAACTTAACTGTGAAGTTGGTTTGATCGTTTCAGGGGATAAATTTGTTGCTGATAAAAATATTGTTGATTATATAAAGAATAATTTTGCGGAAGCAAAATGCTGTGAGATGGAAGCAGCAGCAGTAGGACAAACATGCTATAAATTTAATACTAGATTTATTATTGCACGTTCGTTAAGCGATGTTTTTAATAAAGGTGATTCAACGGTTCAATTTGATGAATATCTAAATAAAGCTGCTAAAGCTTCTGCTTTAATGTGTGTAGCATTAATTAAGGATTAATTATGAAAAGGCAAATAGAATTATTAGCACCTGCTGGAAGCTATGAGGCTTTGATAGCCGCAATTCAAAATGGAGCAAATGCTGTATATTTAGGCGGTAATGAATTTAGCGCTCGGGCATTTGCTACCAATTTTAATCGTGATGAACTAAAACAGGCAATAAATTATAGTCATTTAAGAAATGTAAAAGTTTATGTTACTGTAAATACATTGTATGAAGATAATCAATTTGAGCGTTTAAAAGATTATCTTTTGTTTTTATCTTCAATAAATGTTGATGCTTTAATTATTCAAGATATTGGTTTAATGGCTTATGTAAAAAAGCATTTTTCTAATTTTGAAATCCATATGTCAACTCAAACTAGTTTATATAATTTAAATGCTGTTAAATATTTTGAGCAAATTGGTATTGAGCGGGTTGTTTTGGCTCGTGAAAATAGTCTAGATGAAATAAAAGATATTTGTACTAATACTAATCTGGATGTTGAAGTGTTTGTTCACGGAGCTTTATGTATGTCATATTCTGGACAATGTTTGATGTCGAGCATGATTGCTAAAAGAAGTGGAAATAAAGGTGCCTGTGGACAGCCATGCCGTTTGGCTTATAAATTGCAAAAAGATGATAAAAATCTTAACCAAATACCGACTTATTTATTATCCCCCAAAGATCTTTGTACGATAGAAAATATTGGTAAATTGATTGAAGCTGGAATTACTTCTTTTAAAATAGAAGGACGAATGAAACGTCCTGAATATGTGGCTATAATCGTTAGACAATATCGTGAAGCAATTGATGCTTATTTTCATAAACAAAAATTAACGGATTTTTCTAACCGGATCATTGAAATGAAGCAGATGTTTAATCGTGGCTTTACAGGCGGCTTTTTATTACAGAATAAAAGTATTATGGCTAATGAATATCCTGGGAATCGTGGAATCAATCTTGGAACAGTTCTTGATTATGACAAAAAAAGAAAAGTAGTCAAAATTAAGTTGATCAATAAAATCAAACAGGGAGATCGAATAAATTTTGAAAGTGTCG
Organism: Erysipelotrichaceae bacterium; assembly: GCA_021770925.1. Lineage (GTDB taxonomy): Bacteria > Bacillota_I > Bacilli_A > Erysipelotrichales > Coprobacillaceae > Thomasclavelia. The sequence goes on from JAETPY010000001.1 coordinate 49,723, forward strand.
ATTATACTAGAACAATTACGAAATTATTTTTAAATCAGAAATTAGTAAATCAAGCTGGTTTAAATGATATTGTGGAAATTGAATTAAATACACCAGTAAAAAAAGGAGAATCTGTATACAAGATTATTGATATAGATTTGATTGAAAAAGCTCATGCCAGTTATCGAAAAGAACAAATAAAAAATCCTGTTGAAATGTATTTTACTAGTCAGATGTATGACCATCCAATTCTCAGTATTACATATTGTGGCAAAACAGTTTCTGTTACTTCAAAACAAATTATTGAGCCGGCAAGTAAAAGTCCTTTGACAAGTGAGAGAATCAAAGCACAACTTGCTAAATTAGGTAATACTGTTTTTAAAGCCGAAAATATAATTGTTGAAATTCCCCCTAATGCTTTTTTTAGTCTTAAAGAAATTAATGAAATGCGTCGCCAGGTAATTAATAAATTAAGTGATTCTTTAATAACTACTAAAACTACAAATATATTCATAGAAGAAGAGAAAAAGGAACATCTAAGTAAAAAAATTAAAGGAATTTATGTTCGCATTTATTCTTTAACGCAATTAAATGCCTTAATTGATGAAGACATTGAAGGATATTATTTTCCAATATTTAAACAGTTAAGAGAAGCAATTGAACTTGCTGCTAAATATGATAAAAAAATTATCCCATTTACTGGATTTTTAACTAACCACCACCAACTAATTAACTTTAAAAATAGTAATTTATATCAAAAAGTTGATGAAATACTAGTTGGAGACTATGGCGCTTTAGAAATATTTAATGATAAAAAATGTATTCTTGATACAACATTTAATCTTTATAATAGTTATGCTTTAAACTATTTAAGAAATCATGATGCAATTCTTTCTTTAGAAATGAGTAAAAAACAGATCAACAATTTATCAAATATTCATCAAAATATAACAATGACAGCCTATGGTAAAACAATCAATATGCATTTAAAGCATTGTATAATTAGTGGTCATTATTTTAAAGAAAAAAAGATAGGCTGTAATATGTGTAAAAAAGGAAATTATTGTTTAATTGATCGTAAAGGAGAAAAATTTAGAATTTTAACCGATAGTAATTGTAATAATTTAGTTTTTAATAGTCATTGTTTATATTTAAATAAACTTAATAATCTGGATGTTGATTATATTTTATTATCTTTTAGTGATGAAAATGTTGAGATGGTAAAATTGGTTTATCAAGAATTTAAACAGATTTTATTAGATAAAAAAAATCAAATTCCTACTTTTATTAATCATACAAACGGATATTTTTATGATTAATTATCAAATTTTAGAAATAATTGTTGCTATAATACGAAAAAAATTATAAAAATGCAAAATTTTATTGAAGGTAAGTAAGGAAAATGCTAAAATTTATTTATCGGAGGTATAAAGATGATAGATAAAGATTTAGCAGCCAGATTAAAATCCTATCGTAATTTTAAGCACCTTACTCAAAAAGAAGTGGCCAAGTATTTAAAAGTTCCACATTCTGCTATCTCTGACATTGAAAATGGTAAAAGGGATATTACAGTTGGAGAACTTAAAATTTTTTCTAATTTATATGGTCGCAGTGTTGAAGAAATTATGAGCGGCAAAAAGTATGATTATTATAATATTGCTAATATTGCACGACTTTTAACAGAATTACCAGATGAGGATTTAAAAGAAGTTATGTTTATTATTGAATACAAGCGTAAACGTAATGAAGAAAGAGAAAAATAGAGTGAGATTTTCTCACTCTATTTTAATGCTTTTAAACTTTTCTAACATAAGTTTGCCATCATTCAAGACTAAATCGGTACATTCTTCAAAAGTTGAACTATGATAGAATTTAACATCAATATTATCTTTAATAATTGACACTATTGCAAAAGTTCCAAAACCATAGCTCCCACGATTGATCATTACACTACCAGGATTAATAATATATTTATTTTCAATAACACTGCACACAGGAACATGGGTATGACCATGAAAGGCTATATCAATATGCTTTTTTTTCATAAAAGTAATTAATTGATCATTTCCATAATAAATATTGAATTTATTACCATGTGTAATTAAACAACGATATTTTTCAGCTTTAAAAATTATATTTATATTAAAAGTTCCTAACTGATCATGATTTCCATTAGCAGTAAGATATTTTGTTAACAGGGGGTTATTATTTTTTAACGAAGAATCACCACAATGAATATAGTAATCCATATTGGGATATCTATCAGTTATTTTTTTTAAAAGATCATTTTGTAAATGTGTATCACTAAGAACTAAAAGCTGCATATAGCTCACTTCCTTTGTTAATAATTTTATCATATTAGGAAAATTTATTATATATATTAAGTAAAAAAAGTATCGATTAAAGCATAAAATTTAAATTTTAGTTTTAAAAAGATTTAAGAAAGTGTTTACATCCAATAATATTCGTTGTAGAATTATAATAAGTAAAAAAGGAGTGTGTACATTATATGAAAACTATTTTATTAGTGTGTTCAGCTGGTATGTCAACTAGCTTATTAGTAACAAAAATGGAGGGTGCTGCTAAAGAAGCTGGTGTTGAATGTAAAATTTTTGCATTGCCTTTCTCAGATGCACCAAGAGTATTAGAAGAAGTCGATTGTATCTTACTTGGACCTCAAGTTAGATTTCAAAAAGCTGCTATCGAAAAATTAGCTGCAGGACGTAAAGCAGGGGCAATTCCTGTAGATGTGATTGATATGAGAGATTATGGGACAATGAATGGTAAAGCTGTATTTGAAACTGCAATGAAAATGATTGGTTAAAAGAAGAGCTTGGCTGAAAAGGTAAAACGGGCGTTTTTATAATGCCCTTTTTATATGAAATATAATGAAGGAGAGAAAATTATGAAAACTAGAATTATGTTAATATGCGCTGCAGGGATGTCAACCAGCTTATTAGTAACAAAAATGGAAAAGGCTGCTAAAGAGGCTGGAGATGAAGTGGAAATCTTTGCATTGCCTTTAACTGAAGGGGGAAAACTTATTAATACAGTTGATTGTGTATTACTTGGACCTCAAGTTAGATATGCTAAAACAGAAGTTGAAAAACTTATTAAAGAAACTGGAAAAGATATTCCTCTTGATATAATTGAAATGAAAGATTATGGCATGATGAATGGTAAAGCTGTTTATGAATATGCTAAAAAATTAATGAATCAATAATTCATTAAAATATATGAGACTGGTTAGCAGTCTCTTTTTATTATTTTTGAATTTTGCTCTTTTTTGTTGTATACAATTATGCTATAATAACCTAAATAATTAGGAGGTTATTGTATGCAAAAGGGGATTATTACAGTAGTAGGTAAAGATCAAGTTGGAATTATTGCTAAAGTATGTACTTATTTAGCAACTAAACAGGTAAATATTTTAGATATTTCGCAAACTATTATTCAAGGTTATTTTAATATGATGATGATTGTGGAATTAAGTTCGATAACTGATGAATTTGGTACTATCTGTGAGGAATTAGATAAATTAGGTATTGAAATAGGTGTTAATATTAAATTGCAGCATGAAAATATTTTTAATAAAATGCACCGTATTTAAGGAGAATTTGTAAAATGATTAATTTATTTGAAGTAGCAGAAACAAATAAAATGATTGAACAGGAGAACCTTGATGTAAGAACTATTACTTTAGGAATTAGTTTATTAGACTGTATGGATCATGATGTTAATGTTTTATGCGAAAATATTTATAAAAAAATTACTACTATAGCTAAAGATTTGGTTTCAACGGGAAAACAAATTGAAATGAAGTATGGGATACCAATCGTTAATAAACGGATTTCAGTTACACCAATTGGTTTTATAGGTTCTAACGCATGTAAAACTACAGATGATTTTGTTAAAATTGCAAAAGTTTTAGATAAATGTGCACATGAAACAGGTGTAAATTTTATAGGTGGTTATAGTGCTATCGTATCTAAAGGAATGACTAAAGCTGAGGAGTTATTGATTAGATCAATTCCTGAAGCAATGAAAGTAACTAGCAACGTATGTAGTTCTGTCAATGTTGGTTCAACTAAAACTGGTATCAATATGGATGCTGTTAAATTGATGGGAGAAATTATTAAAGAAACTGCAGTTTTAACAAAAGAAAATGATTCGATTGGATGTGCCAAGCTGGTTGTTTTATGCAATGCACCTGATGATAATCCATTTATGGCTGGAGCTTTTCATGGTGTAAGCGAAGCTGATGCAATTATTAATGTTGGAGTTAGTGGTCCTGGAGTAGTTAAAACGGCAATTGAAAATGCTAAGGGTAAAGATTTTGGAAAGTTATGTGAAATCATTAAAAAAACAGCTTTTAAAATTACCCGTGTTGGTCAATTGGTAGCATTGGAAGCATCAGAAAGATTAGGTATTCCATTTGGTATAATTGATTTATCATTGGCACCTACTCCTGCAATTGGTGATAGCATTGCTGATTGTCTTGAAGGAATGGGGTTAGATAGTGTAGGTGCACCAGGAACAACTGCAGCTCTTGCAATTTTAAATGATCAAGTAAAAAAAGGTGGAGTTATGGCTTCTTCATATGTTGGAGGATTAAGTGGTGCTTTTATTCCCGTTAGTGAAGATCAAGGTATGATCAATGCTGTAAACAATGGAGCTTTGACACTTGAAAAATTAGAAGCTATGACATGTGTGTGTTCAGTTGGTCTTGATATGATTGCTATTCCAGGTAGTGTTGAAGCAACTACTATTTCTGGGATAATAGCTGATGAAATGGCGATTGGAATGATCAATCAAAAAACAACAGCTGTTAGAATTATTCCTGTTATTGGAAAAGATGTTGGAGAAGTCGTAGAATTTGGAGGATTATTAGGATATGCTCCAATTATGCCAGTAAACAATTTTGGATGTGCTGAATTTATTAATCGCGGTGGAAGAATTCCTGCACCAATTCACAGTTTTAAAAATTAAAAGACGAATTTTCGTCTTTTTAATTGTTTAGATAATTAATTATATGAAAATTAAGTTATTTTATAAAATTCAAAGTGAATTAAAATATTTGTTAACGACTAATAATTTCAAAAATAGAATATGACAAGAATTTATAAAAGAGTTGATTTTAGAAAGAAGCTGATTAAAGATGCATCTATTCTAAATAAAATCTAACGAAAGGAAAATGTATATCAAATGATGAAATAAAATAGATATCACATTTGTAATATACTAGGAAAATTATAGTATGAATGATTTAATAGTTTTTTTTCCATTATGCCAGAATGATGATATAGAAGAGTGCTTCAAATTATACGATGAAATTATTAGAAATGATAATTTGGAAAATGCTAGTTATTTTGTATCGTTATTAATTAAATTAGCAGAAAAATATAATTTATATGATAATTTGTTTAATAGTTTGTTAACGCACTTATTAATCAATAATGAAAATTCATTTACTTTGGCATTAGAAAGAAAAAAAGAAATTTCTGAAAATTTAAAAAAAGTAGTTATTAATGATTTTAAAATCATTTTTAAAATGTTTAATACCGATTTTAGCTCTTTAACATCTTTACAGCAAGATTTAATTACTAATTTTATTCCATCAAAACCTATAATTAATCAAGAGTTATTTGATATTTTTGGTTCCTTACAAAACAGGTTATCTAATTGTAAAAATGTTGATGAATTTTATAATACTCTAGAAAAATTCTTTTTAAATTATGGGGTAGGAAAATTTGGATTAAATAAAGCATTTCGTTATGAAAACAATCAAATATGTCCTATAATACATATAGGTAATGGACGATTAAATCAATTAATAGGATATGAAAGTCAAAAACAAAAACTTACCCAAAATACAGAAGCATTTTTATCTGGAAAAAAAGCTAATAATGTTCTTTTATATGGAGATAGCGGTACTGGAAAATCAAGCAGTATCAAAGCTTTATTAAATGAATATTATAAAGAAGGATTAAGAATGGTCGAAATTTACAAACATCAATTCAAATACTTACCAAGTATCACTCAAGAATTACAATCTCGTAATTATAAATTTATTTTATTTATGGATGATTTATCATTTGAAGAGTTTGAGATCGAATACAAATACTTAAAAGCTGTTATTGAAGGCGGTTTAGAAAAAAAACCAGACAATATTTTAATTTACGCAACTAGCAATCGTCGTCATTTAGTTAAACAGACATGGAGTGATCGTCAAGGTCAAGATGAAGTTAATATAAATGACGCTAAACAAGAGAAAACATCATTAAGCTCTAGATTTGGGGTAAAAATATTATATACACATCCAAATCGTCAAAATTACTTAGATATTGTAGATGGGCTGGCTAAACAATATGATCTACATATGTCTCAAGAAGAATTACATCAAAAGGCTCTAGCCTGGGAAATACGTTATGGTGGATTTTCAGGAAGAACGGCTAAACAATTTATTAATGCTATGTTAGGAAGATAAATAGGTGTTATATGCAAAAATTATTATTGAGAGATTATAATAAAATTAAATCATATCTAGATGATGCTAATTATGAAGGTTATAATTCAAATTTTGTAACAATGATGATGTGGGATCATGAATATGAGATTTTCTATGAAATTAAAGATAATTTTATGATTATGTTACATACTTATATGAATGAAAAGTTTTTTGCTATGCCATTTTGTAAACCTGAATATTATCAAGAAGCTCTTGACTATATGATAGAATATGCTAATCAACACAATTTTCTATTTAAAATTGATTTAGCAGTAGAAAAATCAAAACAATTAATTCAGGAATTGTATGGTGATAAATTTTTATATCTTCACAATGAAGATTTTGATGACTACATTTATAATAAATCTTCTTTAGAAACATTATCAGGTAAAAAAATGCAAAAAAGACGAAATCATTTTAATGCTTTTCTTAAAGAAAATCCTAATTATGTCTATAAAGAAATTGAAGATAATGATATCGACAATGTACTTCAATGTTTAAAAAAATGGGACTTTTCAAGACGGATTGAAGAAAGTGTAATTTCTGAATATATTGGAATTGTTTATTTATTAGTACATCGCCATGAATTAAATATTAAAACTGGATGTATTTATATTAATGATAAATTAGAAGCATTTATTATTGGATCACCATTAAAACATAATACTGTTCAAATTCATGTTGAAAAAGCAAATAAAGATATTAGAGGACTTTATGTTGCAATTGGAAAATTTTTTTTAGAGAAAAACTTTGAAGGGTATGAGTTTGTAAATCGTGAGGAGGATATGGGTTTAGAAACATTACGTAAAGCTAAACAAATGCTTCATCCAGTAAAAATGTTAAAAAAATACACTATTGTTTTAAATAATCAATCAATTAGCCAAGCTGGTGATAAAGATTTACATAATGTTATCGATTTATGGCGCAATAGTTTTGAAGATGAGGATGAAATGTCTACGAATTTTTATTTTATAAATAGATATCAAAAAGAAAATACTTATCTTTTAAAAAATAATAATCAGATAGTTTCTATGTTGCAAATTGTTCCATATACTATTCTTTTAAACAATAAAGAAGAGCGGGTATATTTCATCTTAGGGGTAGCAACTAATAAAGATTATCAGAGACAAGGATTAATGAAAAAACTTATGCATTATGTTTTAACGTTACCAAAATATCAAAACGCTAAAATAATGTTACAGGCGTATCATCCAGAGTTATATTATCAATTTGGATTTAATGAAGATTATTTTCATAAAGTTACAAAAGTAGATAAACAATCATATTTAACAAAGTCTAAACTTAAAATAATTGAAAATTATGATTACAACAAATTAGTAAATTTATATGATTGTTTTTGTAATAAATTTACAGGATATCGTAAAAGAAATATTGATTATTACAAAAAATATTTAATTCCACGCTGTGTGGCTTTTAGGGAAGAAATTGAAGTTTTTTATCGTGATGCAAAAACAGTTGGATATGCTGTATACAGCGAAGATGGTACAACTATTAAAATATCCGAAATTATTTATTTAGATCAAAATGATCTAGATGACATACTTAGTTATTTTGTTAGTTATGATAAAGAAATAATTGTCGAAAGTGATCTAAAAGCCAAAATAGATGGTGAATGTACTTTTGTTTGTACAATGCTAACCAATTTCTTAAAAAATAATTGTCAAGATAATAATTTTTATATAAATGAATGCTTATAAATATTGACTATACCTTTAATACATTATAAAATGTAATGGAATTGAAGGAGGTCAGCAATTAATGTTTTTACAAGATCAAGAATTGCATGAAGAGTGTGGGGTGTTTGCAGTGTGCGGCTATGAACATGCTGCAGCAATGTGTTATTATGGTTTACATAGTTTACAACATCGTGGACAGGAAGCAGCTGGAATTATTGTAAAGGATAAAGAGGCTTTATCTATTCAAAAAGGTGAAGGTTTAGTCTCTGAAGTCTTTAATCAAGAAAAAATCAATAAAATGAAAGGTGATTATGCAATTGGACATGTTCGTTATTCTACTGCTGGAGGTGGCGGAATTGCTAATGTTCAGCCATTATTATTTAGAACTTTAAATGGTTCTTTAGGAATTGCTCATAATGGTAATATTGTTAATGCTAATATTTTAAAAGCTGAATTAGAAAAAAAGGGTAGTATCTTTTCTAGTACATCAGATACTGAAATTTTAGGCCATTTGATCATGCGTGAAGAAGGGCGAATGATTGACCGCATTTGTAATTCATTAAATCGATTAGATGGGGCTTTTGCATTTTTAATTTTAATTGAAAATGCTCTTTATGTTGCACGTGATAAATATGGTCTAAGACCTGTTTCAATTGGTCAACTGCCTAATGGTGCCTATATTTTTTCATCAGAAACATGCGCTTTTGAAGTAGTTGGTGCTAAATTTGTTCGTGATTTAGAACCTGGAGAAATTGTTAGAGTAAAAAACGGAAAATTAAAATCTAAATTATATACAGATGATGTTACAGATAAAATATGTGCTATGGAGTATATATATTTTTCACGTCCTGATAGCAATTTAGATGGTATTAACGTACATACTACAAGAAAATTAGCTGGAAAACAATTATATAAAGAGGCTCCAGTAGATGCTGATTTAGTAATTGGGGTTCCTGATTCTTCGATATCTGCAGCTATTGGTTATTCTGAGGCATCTGGTATTCCTTATGAAATGGGGCTAATAAAAAACAAGTATGTTGGAAGAACATTTATTCAGCCTACTCAAGAAATGAGAGAACAAGGGGTAAGAATGAAGCTTTCTGCAGTTTCATCAATTGTATGTGATAAAAGAGTTATTATGATTGATGATTCAATTGTTCGAGGTACTACTTCAAAGCGAATTGTTCGTTTATTAAAAGAAGCTGGTGCTAAAGAAGTTCATGTAAGAATTGCATCTCCAGCAATCAAATGGCCATGTTTTTATGGTGTAGATATGTCAACAATGGATGAATTGATTTCTAATAGGCTTTCAGTTGAAGAATTATGTAAATATATTGAAGCTGATTCGTTAGCTTTCATTAGTGAAGAAGGAATTGATAAATCAATTCACTACAATAAAGAAAAACATAAATGTAGTTTGTGTTTGGCTTGCTTTAATGGAGATTACGTTACTAAATTATATGATTCATTTGAAAATGATAAGATAAAAAAAGGAAAAGAGTAAAGCACCATCTGGTGCTTTTTATATTATATTTAACTTCGCATAATACATATTATGTAATTATTTATGTTTATAAATAGTATAATAATGCTTAAAATAAATAATTCAAAAAACCTTGAATAAAAAAAGAAGTTTAAAACTTCTTTATAAAAACAAATTATTAATAAATGCAGCTAAATTAATAATAATAAAGATAAAACCAACTAAAAATAAATATAAATACAGTTTGATTTGTTTTTCTCTTCTATAATTATTAAATAAAGCCAGCATTGCGCAGATAATTAATATCATAGCAATGATATAAAAAGTGACAATACTAATAAATGATTTAGTTAAAAGTCCTGCAGCAAAAATGAATGTTCCTACTGCATAAGCTAAAATTGAAGTGATTATTAAACGCTTACTATTTTCTTCCATAAAATTCTCCATTAAATTAATTTATCTAAAATTGAACTACCAATTGATGGTAAAGAAACTTCAAAATTATCAGCAATAGTTGCACCAATAACAGCAAAAGAATCCATTTCGTCTAATTGACATGGTCTAAGCATTTCTTTTGAATAAATTATTAATGGTACTTGTTCACGAGTATGATCAGTACCTCTATATGTAGGATCATTACCATGATCAGCAGTTATCATCAATAAATCATCATGTCTTAAATATTTCATCAATTCTTCTAGCTGAGTATCAAATTCTTTAATTGCCTTACCATATCCTTTTGGATCGCGACGATGACCATAAACAGCATCAAAATCAACTAAATTAATAAAACACAGTCCTGTAAAGTTAGTTTTGGCTAATTCGATTGTTTTTTCCATTCCATCATGATTATTAACAGTTTTTACCTTTCTGGTAATTCCTTGATTATCAAAAATATCAGGTATTTTGCCAACACCAATTACATCATAATTATGATTTTTCAATGTATCTAAAACAGTTTGATCAGACGGCGCTAATGCCAAATCATGCCGATTTGCTGTTCTCTTAAATTTCCCTGCTTTTTTTCCTATGTATGGTCGTGCGATTATCCGCCCTACTTTCCAACGCTCATCCATTGCTAACTCACGAGCAATTTTACAAGCATCATATAATTCTTGTAAAGAAATAATTTCTTCGTTAGCAGCTATTTGAAATACCGAATCAGCTGAAGTATAAACGATCCAGTCTCCTGTTTTAATTTGATGTTCACCATATTCATCAAGTATTTCTGTACCACTAGCTGCCTTATTACCAACGCATTTACGACCTGTTTTTTCTTCAAACAATTTAATAAATTCATCAGGGAAACCGGTTTCTGTAAAGGTAACAAATGGTTTTTCAGTTTTTAACCCCATTATTTCCCAATGACCTGTCATAGTATCTTTACCATTGGAAACTTCATTTAATGCTAAAGTATAGCCAAGCTGTAATCTTAAGGGATGTATTCCTCTAAAGTTACCGAGATTACCTAACCCTAATCCTTCTAAATTTGGTAGATCAAGTCCATTACAATAATCGCAGATATGTTTTAATGTGTTAGCACCTTTATCATTGAAAGAAATGGCATCTTTTGCATTACCAATTCCTAAAGAATCACATACAATTAAAAAAATCCGTTTATATTTCATTTTTCCTCCATTTCCTGCATAATCTATGCAATTATTTTTATCTAAATTTTTTTAGTTCGTGGATGAAACTGCTGGTATTCATTTTTTATCTTTTGATTTGAAATATGAGTATATATTGTTGTTGTACTAATATCGCTATGTCCTAACAGTTCTTGGATTGAACGTAAATCAGCCCCATTTTCTAAAAGATGAGTAGCAAAACTATGGCGAATAGTATGTGGAGATACTTTTTTATTTATTGATGTTTGGTTAATAATCTGCTTTAAAATAAGATAAAATTCCTCTCGACTTAATTTATTACCATGATTATTAAAAAATAATAAAGAAGATTCTTTTTTTATAAATTTTTCACGGTAGTGATTTAAATACTCATCCAATATCTTTTTAGCAATATCACCAATAGGAATAATTCGTTCTTTATCTCCTTTTCCAATAACTTTTATATATCCCATATAAATATTCACTGAGCCTACATTTAAATTAATTAATTCAGATACACGTAGTCCTGTAGCATACATTAATTCTAACATGCAACGGTTACGTGAACTTAAATGATTATCAACAGTAATACTATCTAAAACTTCCTGCATTTCCTGGATACTTAAAACTACAGGTAATTTTTTATCAACTTTAGGTAAATCAAAACTGTTTATAATATTAACATCAATAATTTTTTCTTTCATTAAAAAAGTAAAAAACATCCTTAATGAAACCAGTTTCCTTGTTATTGAAGCCGCGCTGTTACTTTTTGATAATTCTTTTAAATAAAGGCGGATATGTTCTTTAGAAATATTTTCTATTTCATTAATTTGATGGATATTTTTTAAATAATCAGAAAACCTATTTAAATCATTTAAATAAGCTATGATAGTATTTTTACTTAGACCTTTTTCAACGATCAAATATTGTTTATATTCATTTAAACTATCTTTTAACAGCACTTATATTCACCTCATTTATCGTAATCAATTATATCACGATTAAAATTAAAATTTCCATTAATTTGGTAACTAAAGTGCATAAACCTTAAAGGCCATCGATAGAGTTACAATAATTAAAATAATTATTACATAATCTAAAATATAATTAATTATCTTTCGACTATTAAAAACTTCTCTAGTAATAAATGAGATTGTAAGACAGTTCAACGACAACCTCAAAGATATTATTGAAATGACATATGTTAAAATAAGCTCGATAAATAACTGTGGTATATATCCTAAAAAGAACATACCTATTTTAAAATCATTTAAAGTGAAATAAAAAATGGTTGCTAGAGTAAACTGCATTCCTTTGGTAAAAATAATAAAACTATTAAAGAAAACACCTAGAAAACTTGTTGAAATTAACAAAGATAAAAATATGTATATACCAGTAATTGTCATATATAAATTATAATTATTGGTAATTTCATTATCTTTACAAAAAAATATATATTTACATAAATCAATTAGGCTTTCACTGCCATAAAAATAATAAATAATTCCAAATATAACACCACAGCTTAATAAAACAAAAGAAAAAAGATTAATTAATAATTTTTCATTTTTAAAAATTTTATTTAAAATGCCCATAAATTGTCCTCCGTTTATACAACTTATGAGCAGGATAATTATTTATTCATTTATTTTAAATATTTCTTTTGAATTACTTTATTTGAAATAGCAGAAGCTTTAGTTACAATTGGTTTTTCAAATTTATTATTGATGTCTTCTAAAATGCTTTGTATTGTTTCTTTGTCATTATTATTTTTAGAGGAATCAAAAATAGTTAATTGTTCTTTATAATTTTTTTTATTAATTGTATTGTTTAAACTAATTCCTAATAATCGTACTGGTCTGCCATCATAATTGCTGTCAAAAAGCATTTTTGCAACAGAAAGAATCGTTTCGTAATCATTTATATAAGAATTAATTGTGGTTTGCCGATTAACACTTTCAAAACGGGTATATTTAATAGTAATTGAAATAGAATTAGAAATAAGATTTCTTTTTATTGCACGTATCGAAACCTGTCTAGCTAATCGTTTTAAAGTATCTCTTAAAATAATTTCATCTAAAGTATCGTAAGGTAATGTTGTAGAATTACCAACGGATTTTAATTCGTTTTGCTTAGCATTAACGGTTCGATTATCAATGCCATTAGCTTTACGATATAATAATAAGGCATTTTTACCAATAATTTGCCGTAATTTGTTATAATTATTATAATTTGCGATATCACCAATTGTTTTGATTCCAACCTCTTTTAAACGAGGCTGTGTCTTTTTTCCAATTCCAAACATATCCTTGATATCTAAGGGCCACATCAGCTCTTTTATATTTGAACGGGTTAAAACTGTAATACCCATTGGTTTTTTCATATCACTAGCCATTTTTGCTAAAAATTTATTTGGTGAAATACCAATTGAACATTTAAGATTCAACTGATGATAAACCTTTTCTTGTATCTCTTTAGCTAATTGTATAGGATGACAGTTTCTTTTTTGTATTACTTTAGTAACATCTACATAACATTCATCAATACTGGCAACTTCTAAAATTTCACTATATGATGCAATAATATTAAAAAATTCATTAGATAAGCGATGATATAATTCAAAATCTGCAGGAAGAACAATTAGATGTTTGCATTTTTGATATGCTTGAAATAAGGGCATTGCTGAATGGATGCCTAATTTACGAGCTTCATATGAAGCAGTAGTAATGATACTACGTTTTGATTTACCAGAAATTACAAGCGGCTTTCCTTCTAAACTAGGATTTCGAGATATTTCAGCACTAGCATAAAATGCATTTAAATCAATATGAAAAATTATTTGCATTGCATATACCTCCTAAATAAAGATTAACTGCACACAAATCATATAGCTGGCTGTTCCAGCAATAATAGATAACAAAGTATTATTTTTAAATAAATGAACTATAATCGTAACAAAAATAGCTATAATCTCTGGTAAACCATGATTTGAATTAAAGAAATCAATATCTTTTAAACAATAAACAACCAGCATAGCCATAATTGAATAAGGTAATACCTTACTTAAATAACCAATCAAAGCTGGCTTTTTATTGGAATCATTAAAAATAATAAAAGGTAGAACTCTTGTTAACATGGTTCCTAGAGCAACAGTGATAATTATCATCATATCACTATTCATATTTATACTCCAAATCTTTTCTTTTGACTATTAGGGCAAAAATAATTCCAATTAAAGATATAATTACAAAGTTATTATTACTAAATATTATTAAAGAGAAAATTGTAACCATAAAACCAATCATTGTAGCAGTATGATTTTGATTGTTTTTTATTTGATCAATTACAATCACAATAAATAACGCTGTCATTGAAAATTCTAAACCTTTAGTATTAAAAGTGATAATATTTGAAATACTTGCTCCAATCAATGAACCAGTAATCCAATAACATTGATCAAATAAACTAATAAAAAAACTAACATGTTTATTTTGTTTATCATCTTTAACTAAAAGTGAAAAAGTTTCATCTGTCAATGAAAAAATCATGTATGGTTTTAAACCTTTCATTTTATCAAACCTGTTTAACATTGATAGACCATAAATAATATGTCTAGCATTTACCATCAATGTCATTATAAAAGCATTTAAAAGTGTACTTTTAGCTGTTAATAAAGAAACTGTTACAAATTGCATACTGCCAGCATAAATAAAAACGCTCATAATTAAGGCATAATAAACAGGGTATCCTTTACTTACAAGCAAAGCCCCAAAAGCAAAACCTAATACAAGATACCCCATCATTACTGGAATAGATTCCTTAAATGCTTTTTTTACTATTCTAAAATTCATATAATTCCTCCAATGATATTATTATACTAAAAAAGTTGCTTTATGAAAAGCGGAGTTAAAATTTGAACCTTATTTTTATATTTGGATAATAATTTATTTATAACAATCAATCTTAGAAATATTCAATTGCTCGTTTATTATATTTTTGTTTAAGTCTATTAATTCGATTTTTAGTTTCTGGATTTTCTTTATTAAATCTTCTTCAATTGGAAATAAACAAATTGATTCAAAGATATAAGATATCATTATATGAAACTTACTATAAATGGATTCATAAAATAAAAATGGATTTAATTTTGTAGTAATATCTTGTCCATGTACAAAAGAACTAGTAAATTGAAAATCATCATATATTTCTATTTTATTCAAATATATACAAGCACTACGAAAAGTTATTCTCTTTTTTGAAATTATATTTTTTAACCAGCTATTTGTATTTTCATTTTTATTAATATAAAAATTCCATTTTTCATTGAAATCTATATTTCGATTTTGACAATATTGTTTGATCACTTCTATAATCCTACTTTTACTCTCTCCAGCATATTTGCTTGTTCCTTTTATAATACTACATAGATACCATTCATCTAACAATTGCGCACTTTTTTCTTTTTTCAAAATACTTAAATAGACATAACATTCAATCAAAGATCTTGTCATTGCTGTGGCAGTTATAAGATTTCCATAAAGAAATGAGTTAAATAACTCATTAATCAAATCTTTTATATGCAAACACCACATGTTCATCCATCCCATCGGATCATAATCATCATTATTCATTAAAGCATAATAAGTATCTAAATCGTTATATTCTTTTAAAAAATCAGAAACCTTCTTTAAATATTCATAAACTTCTTTTTTAGATATAAATTCTGTATTAGAATAGTTCTCTATGTATAATGCATTTAAACTACTATCTCTTTTATTATCAGCATTGGATATTTCTAACTTATCTGGAATATCATTACACTGTTCGTTAGGATTGTCTATAGATATCAATGGAAAATGTACTTCAGTAAAAAAAGGCAATAAAAATCCCAATCCAAACTCCTTTTGTAATTCAAGCATATCATCATCATATCCGCCTTTTTCATTACGATGTCCATCAATATCTACATACAAAACTCTTGATTGATTTGGATTTTTCTTTTGTGCAGCTTGAAGTAAATTAAATAAATCTTTTGCAGCCTTCTCAAAATTTTCTCGTCGCATTACCCTATGATATAAAAAAATTTGTTTTTCTTTCACACACAGTCCTCCTATAAATAATTAATTTAATAATAACAAATATAATTTATATATGCAAAAAGTTAGCAAAGATAAATATATAAACTGCATAAGATTAGCCATAGCTATAAGATAATAATTTCACTAAAGAAACCAATTATAAAAACACTAAAGGTGCCCTGAGGCACCTTTGTTATCCTTGTTTATCCATTTCTAACATCCATTCTATATACAAACCAAAACCTGTCATCGGATTATTTCCAGATACATGAGTAACACAGCCGATAATTTTATCATTTTGAATTATTGGTGAACCACTCATACCTTGAATTATACCATTAGCTTTACTAATAACATTTTGATCTGTTACTTTGAATTCAATTCCTTTTTCTTTAACCGAATCTTGTTTATTCAATTTAGTAATCTCAATTTCACATTTTTCAATTTCCTGACCATTCAAAACGGTTAAAAAATATGCTTTTCCTAATTCAACTTCATCCATACTTGCTGTATCCATTGCATTTCTATTAGAAATATCGTAATTATAAGTTCCATAAATACCAAATTGATTATGGCTGTTTATACTACCTATTTCAATATTAGAAATATCAGCAATTTTATTGCCAGAACTATTAGGAGAAGCTTTTTTGATTCCTGTAACACTACTTTCATAAATATTACCTGATTGCAGCAAGGTATCACTATTTAGTTTGGTATCACCCATTGCATGACCCAATGCACCAAAGGTATTATCTGCTGGATTATAGAATGTTAGGGTTCCAACACCAGCAATGGCATCTTTTACATATAATCCGGTTGTAAATTCTTGATTTTCTAAAAAAACTTGGAGATTACGGTGAAGTCGTTCTTTATTTCTGATGATAGTTAAATTATATTCACTTTTTTCACTACCACCGTTTTTGATAAACTCACTTAATTCTTCAATCGTAGTTACCTTTTTACCATCAACTTCAACAATTATATCTCCGACTTTAAAATCTTTTGCCAAAGGATCATAAGTTGTATCAGTAGTTTTAATCTTATAACCACCAGTAATTACAACTCCTTGATAATTTAGCTCAATACCGATCGAATCACCACCAGGTATTAAAGATATTGCATATAGAGCAATTGGATTGATAATAATGGTTAAAATAACAATTAAGGAAAGGATTAGCTTTTTAAAAAGCATAGAAACCTCCTTGTAACAAATGTTACAATCTAGTTTGGTCTTCATGCTTATAACTATTCACTATTTATTTTTAATCTTTTTGCATGTTCAATTGATTCTTTAGAAATATCTTTTCCTGAAATCAACTTGGCAATTTCTTTGATACTTTGTTTTTCGTCTAATTCATTAATTTTTACATTAGTATTATCATTATTAGTAGTTTTTTCAATTAAATAATGATTTTTAGCAAAAGCAGCAACTTGAGCTAAATGAGTAATGCATAATACTTGACGCTCTTTTGCAATCAGTTTCATTTTAGCTCCAATACTTTCAGCTACTTTACCGCTAACTCCAGTATCTGCTTCATCAAAAATAATTGTTTCAATTGAACTTGATGATAAAGAAAGTGTTTTTATCGCTAACATGATTCTCGACATTTCTCCACCTGAAGCTACTTTGTTTAGTGGTTTTAAACTTTGTCCAAGATTAGTTGAAATTAAAAAAGTAACAATGTCTTGTCCATTTTTTTGTAATTCTTTTTTTTCAAAATCAACTTTAAAAATAACCTTTTCAAGATACAATGATTTTAGTTGTGTCATTACTTGATCAGTAAACTCAAGAGCTTTTTGTTTTCGTAAAGCAGTAATCTTATTAGCCAGATTATTTGCTTTACTTAAAGTATTCTTTAACTGATTTTTTAATTCATTTAAATATGTTTCACGATTAGTAAATGCTTCTATTTTGTTTTCAAGTTCTTTTCCTGCTTCAATGATCGATTCAACAGATTGACCATATTTACGTTTTAAACGATTTAATTTAAATAATATATCCTGTATTTCATTTAAGCGATATTCATCAAAATCAGTATTATTAAATTCATCAAGAACTTCTTCATCGAGATCAATTAAATTATAATAAAGATCATACATCTTTTCATAGACAGCCCGGTAATTAGGCTGTTGAGTAAGTGTTTCTAATTCGTTTATTGCATTATTCAAAAGAGCTAATGCACCTTGACCGCTGCTCATATAATGACGATAATTATTGATTTTTTCATTTGTTTTTTCATAATTTAATAGCGATTTTTTTTCTTGTTCTAATTGTTCTTCATCGATTGAAGATAAATCAATGCTATTAATTTCATTTAGTTGACTTTGATAATATTCTAATTGTTCATCACTTAGCTCTTCTTCTATCATTTTTTGATAATTATCTTTAATAGCTTTATATTCTTGATAAATATACAAATATTCTTGTTTTAAAGATATTAGAGAATTTCCTATATAATTATCTAAAATATTTATATGATTATTAGCATCAAATAAACTATGAGTTTCAAATTGAGAATGAATATCAATTAATACACTCATAATAGATTGTAAGACCATTTTTGAGACATTTCGATAATTTATTTTAATAGTTGTTTTGTTATCACGATTAAAGGATTTTGATACTACTAGTTTATCATCAAATTCGATTCGATATTCTTTCAATCTATTTAAAACTGCTGAATCATCTTTAATTGTAAAAACACCTTCAATAAAAGCTTCGTTACAACCACTTTTGATAAAACTAGTTTGACTACGATTTCCTATCAGCTGGCCTATTGCGTCAATAATAATTGATTTACCAGCACCAGTTTCACCTGTTAAAACAGTCATATTATCATGAAAATTCACTTCTAAACGATCAATGATCGCAAAATTCTCAATATAGATACTTTCTAGCATTTTCTCACCTATCCTTTAAAACAATCGTGTGCTGCATCGACCACACTTTCGATATCAATAAAACTTTCTTTCCCATCTTTGACAAATAATCCTAAAAATTCAATATTTCCCTCACCACCTGTAATTGGTGAATATGTAAGTTTTTCTAAGATAAAGCCATCCCTTTTAGCAAATTCGATTACATTTTGAACTACTTGATAATGAACCTTTCTATCTTTAACAATACCTTTTTTTCCAATTTCTTCACGTCCTGCTTCAAACTGAGGTTTGATTAAAGCTACTATTTGATCATTAGAACTTAAAATGTTTTTCAAAGCATTAAAAATATGTTTTAAAGAAATAAATGATACATCAATTGAAGCAAAAGTAGGAATTCCATTTTCAAACAGGTCTATTGTAGCATAACGAAAATTAGTTTGTTCTTTTACAATCACTCGTGGATCATTACGAAGTTTCCAAACCAGCTGATTTGTTCCAACATCCACAGCGTAAACCATTTTAATCCCATTTTGTAATGCACAATCAGTAAAACCGCCAGTAGAACTACCTATATCTACCATAATTTTATCTTTAAGATCTAATGAAAATTCTTTTAAAGCACGTTCCAGCTTCAATCCGCCTCTTGATACATAGGGCATAATATTTCCTTTAACGTGTAAATTAGAATCGATTGGAATCTTTGTTCCTGGTTTATCAATTATATCATAGTCATCATGAACAATCCCAGCCATAATTGCTCGTTTGGCCTTTTCGCGTGAATCAAAAAAGCCTTGTTCTACTAATAAGACATCAATTCTTTCCTTTTTCATCAATTATCTCCTTAACCTTTTGATAAAATGATTTCATATCTAAGCCTTCATCTTTTAATATTTCTTCAATACTTCCCTGAACAGAAAAATGATCATCAACTCCAAAACTATAGATACGTTTTAAGATTCCTTTTTGGCTATAGTAATATGCAATATTACTAGCTAAAGAATTTATTTTTATTTCAGTTTCATAAACTATCAATGGCTTATCATCAACTAATTTATCTAATAGTTCAAAGTCCATCGGCTTAATAAATTTAGCATCTACTAATCTAATTTTAATATCCTTATCTTTATAAAAAGCTCGTATCATATTTACATTTTGTCCATAACAGATGATCGTTATATCATAGTCCTTGTCCATTTCAATCGACCATTTACCAACTGGTAAAATTTCATTATTAATTTCATTATCATTTTCGATATTTCCTCGAGGAATTCTTAAAATATAAGGATGATTATTATATTTCAAATATGTATTAATGAATCTTTTAGCATCTTTACTATTGCTGGGTGTACAAATAATAACATTTGGCAGTGGATTCAAAATTCCTAAATCAAAAACACCATGATGAGTAGGACCATCAGCTCCAACAAAACCACAGCGATCAACACAGATTAAACAGCCTAGATCCATTCTTGCAATATCGTGATTAATTTGATCATAAGCCCGCTGTAAAAAAGATGAGTATACAGAAACAAAAGGCTTTTTATTAGCTATTGCTAGTCCAGCAGTAAAAGTCAAAGCATGTTCTTCAGCAATACCAACATCAAAACTACGATTAGGATAATGTTTAAAAATATCATCCATAGCAGAACCATGGATCATTGCTGGAGTAATAGCTACAATATCCTGATCTTTGGCCATCATTTCTTCGATATGATTTGATACAAGTTTAGACCAGCTTATTTTATCTTTTGGTTCTGGATTTTTTATTGTTCCGTCATTAATATTAAACGGTGCTATTCCATGCCACTTACCAGCATAATCATTTTCAGCATAACGATATCCTTTTCCTTTTTTAGTAACTACATGTACAACGACACTTGTTTTAGACGTTTTGGCTAAATTTAAAACTCTAATCAAATCATCAAAATCATGACCATTTACAGGTCCTAAATAGGCAACCCCAAAATCTTCAAAAATTGTGTCATCAATCAAGCCGTGTTTCACAAAATCTTTAACCCGTTTTGAAACATTAAAAATCATTTTACCAAACTTATTTTTTGAAGTAATATTACGATAATCCTCTTTTAAATTATTATAAGTTCCACTAAGTCTTATCGATGACAAAAAATCACCAAATCCTCCAACACTTCTACCAATTGCCATTTGATTATCATTCAAAATAATAATCACTTTATTATTAATAGAACCAAGATGATTTAAAGCTTCTAAAGATTCACCACCAACCATTGCTGCATCACCAATAACAGGAATCACACTAAAATTCTGATTGTCTAAATCACGGGCAATCGCCATTGCTACAGCAGCACTTAGTGCGGTTGATGAATGTCCAGCTTCCCAAACATCATGCTTACTTTCACAGCGTTTTTGAAACCCGGATAATCCTTGATATTTACGCAATGTATTAAATTGATCAGCTCTTCCTGTTAGAATCTTATGTACGTATGATTGATGTCCAACATCAAAGAAAATTTTATCATTAGGCGAGTTAAAAACATAATGTAATGCGATTGTTAATTCAACCACACCAAGATTACTTGAAAGATGTCCTCCAGTTTTAGAAATATTATTAATTAAAAAATTACGGATATCCAGGGCTAATTGATTTAATTGTCTAATATCCAACTCTTTTAAAAAAGAGGGATCTTTAATTTTACTTAGATCCATTATTTCACTCTTTTCTTTAATTTTTCCATAATTTCAAAAATTGAATCATGATTAATTTTTAATTTATATAAAAGCTCTAATGCTTCATTAAAATAACGCTCTACTATTTCCTGAGATTTTTCAATTCCCATTAAGGAAACGTATGTAGATTTATTATTTTGTAAATCACTACCTACTGTTTTACCTAAAATTTCACTACTTCCAATTACATCTAAAATATCATCTTGGATTTGAAATGCTAAACCTATTTTATATCCAATTTTCTGCCATACGATTAAGTCATCTTTGTTTGCAATTAAAGCACCCATTTTCATTGCAGCACTGATTAAATCGCCAGTTTTATGGTGATGAATTAGATCCAGCTCTTGACGATTAGCTTTTTGATTTTCAAACTTCATATCTAATACTTGTCCCAAAATCATCCCATTTACACCACTTGCCTGGTATAGAGTGTGCAATAAAGAAACTTTTAATTCATTACTATAATCTGCTTCCAAAATAACATTGACTGCTTCATTTAATAATCCATCCCCAGCCAAAATCGCTGTTGCTTCGTCAAATTGTTTATGACATGTGGGTTTACCGCGTCTTAAATCATCATTATCCATCCCAGGTAAATCATCATGTATTAATGAATAAGTGTGAATCATTTCAATTGCACAAGCAGCATCGATATAATTATGATAATCAATGCCATAACTGCGAATTATTTGTAACATCATTATAGGCCGGATTCTTTTGCCTCCAGCCATTAACGAGTATTTAATTGCTTTTTTAACATTAGAATCTTGAAAATTATCTACTATTTGTAATAATCGAGTATTTATTTCATTAATTATATTTTCCATACTATTCCTCTATTTTTAAATCTTCTAATTTTCCATCAATTAAAATTTTCGCAACCCTATTTTCTATTCCTGCTAGTTTATCACTACATATTTTAGATAGTTTGATGCCTTCTTGAAATAATTCAACACTATTTTCTAAAGAGGTTTGATTATCCTCTAATGTCTTAATAATTTCTTCAAGCCGATTCATAGCCTGCTCAAATGTAATATTGTCCATAACATACCTCTATTCAATAATAGCATTTTTCATGCCGTCTTTCATTTTAATTCCAACTTTATCGCCTGATTTAAGATCAGCAGCTAAAGAAATAACCTTTTCATCTTTTAAAACAATTGCATATCCTCTTTCAAGTGTTTTTAATGGGGAAAGAGTATTTAATTTTGATAATGTATAATAAAATTTTTCTTGATCATATCGCATCTTTTGTTTTATAAGCTGATGCATTGATTGATTAAGCAAATTTAAATGATTTCGTTGATTTATTGTAAATAAGCTGGCTTGATGATTAAATAACTGTATTAAGCGTTTAGCTTGATTATTTTGATTACTAAAATTATATGTAAAAACATTATTTAGTCGATCATATAAATAATCGATTTTTGTTTTTTTATCTTCAAATAATTTATCTGGATTTTTAAATAAATAAAATGAACTTAATTTTGTAAATATTTGTTTATTTAAAGCTACTTTTTGTTTTATTAATGTATTTAACGTGTAATAGGTATTATTAACATTTTGCTGTAATTCTATTAAATCTGGTGTTGCTTTAATTGCCGCTGCAGTTGGAGTAGCTGCACGATAATCAGAAACTAAATCACAGATGGTAAAATCAACTTCATGTCCTACACCGCTAATGATAGGGGTTTTACATTTATATATCGTTCTAGCTAACAACTCTTCATTAAAATTCCATAAATCTTCTAATGAACCACCTCCACGAGCAATGATAATAGTACTAAATCCTAATGTGTCAACATAATTCAGAGTTCTAATTATTTGTAAATAAGCATCCTTTCCTTGAACTGGAATAGGAAATACAATTACACGAACAACGGGAAATCTTAAATTAACTGTTCTTACAATATCAGCTAGTGCTGCACTAGGATAGGCAGATAAAACAGCAATTTTACTTGGAAATTTAGGAATTTCGACTTTATTGCTTTGATCAAATAATCCTTCTAAAAAAAGCTGTTTTTTTAATTGCTCATATTTTAGAAAAAGATTTCCCAAACCATCCTGTTCTATATTATCAACATATATTTGATAAGTTCCAGCTGCATCATATACAGAAACACTAGCCTGAATCAATACTTTCATACCATTTTCTAGTTTAAAAAGGACTTTTTTAGCTTTTGAGGCAAACATAACAGCATTTATTCTTGAATGTTCATCTTTTAAAGTAAAATAAAGATGTCCCGAATTATGATGCTTAAAGTTAGAAATTTCCCCTTTTATCAATATTTTTTGCAATTGATCGTCAGCATCAATTTTAGCTTTTAAATAACGATTTAAGGCACTGACTGTTAAGTATTTTTTTTCCATCACTTGATCTTATTTAATAAGCCATTAACAAATTTATAAGCATCTTCATCACAATATTTTTTAGAAAGTTCAATTGCTTCATTAATAATAACTTCTTTACTCTGTTCAGTTTCTAATAGTTCATAACAACCTACTAAAAGAATTGCCAGCTCCATTTTAGATAATCGTTCAATTGTCCAGCCAGCTTTTAAATATTTAGCGACTTCAGATTTATATTTTTCAATTTCATTTGCAACACTTGTAATTAACATAAAACAATAATTATAATCATCCTGGTCACTAGCAAGATCTTTATCACTATTTAAATATTCTCTAATTTCATCTTCATTTATATCAACAAGTAGTTTTTGATAAATTGCAATAACTGCTTTTTCTCTAATTAATTTTTTTCTATATTTCTTCATTTAAACCGTCCTTCCAAAATATCTAAGATGATTTTACCATATTTATACCCCAAAATAAATAAATAAAAAGATTATCAAAAGATAATCTTTAAAAATTAATACCTTTAACTTCAATATTGACTTTAATGTTTTTTATTCCTGTCATTTCAAAACAGCTTTGAGCAATTTTATTCTGTAATGAAGTAGTTGCAGCTGTTACATTTAATCCATAATCAATTAAAACAGCTACATCAACAATTACCTGGTTATTCTTATTAAGACGTACTGTTACAGGTCCACTGCCAGGCATTGGAATCATATTTCCTTCAAAATCTACACCATCAATTGACTCAACAGCTTTAACAACGATTGACTGAAAAACATTTAAACCAATATTTAAAGCTCCTAAATTTGTTTCTTTTTCTACTGAATAATATTCTTGACTCATAATAAATGCTCCTTTATATACCTTTATTGTATATAAAATCAAGAGAAAATTCAAGCCTCACTGATAAACTTAACTTCTACCTGATACTCATTTTTGGTTTCTTCCATAATTGTTTTGATTATGTTATTAGCGTCATTACCACTACCATCCTTCTTATCTACAACCACCTTGATAGTTTTGTTTTCTACTTCTACGAATGCATTTTTAAAACCAGCTTCATTTACAGTTTTAGTAATTTTTGCTTCTAATGCAGCTGTTTCTTTAGCTTCGCTAATTGTTGCTAAAGCTGATGCTATTTTATCACTATCGCTTTCGCTAGAAGCAATAATTGCATTATTTTCACTAATTAGATCTTCTCGTTCTTTATCTAAATTTTTTTGTAGTGCTTCAATTTGTGACACTTCCTGATCATTTACAGCTACTTCATTAGCAGTATTTTCAGGTGGTAAGAGAATATAATAAATTGATAGTACTAAAATTAGGCTAAATAGGGTTAAAAAAGTAATTGCTTGTCTATTCATATTTTTTCTCCTTTATCAATTACTTTATTATATGCAAAAGGAAAAAAAGTATGAAAAAAACACTAGTTTAAAACTAGTGTTAAGCTCTACCCTGATATTTACCATCAACTGTATTTACAATAACAATTTCCCCTTCAGAAATGAATAATGGCACTTTGATTTGATATCCTGTTTCAATAGTAGCGTTTTTAGTAGCTCCAGTTGCGGTATCACCTTTAACAGCAGGTTCTGTTTCAATAATCTTAAATGGGACATTAATAGGTAAAGAAACACCTAATACTTCCCCTTCATAGCTAGTTACTTCAACTTCATCACTTTCTTTTAGAAAATTAATTTCCCATTTTAAATTATCTGCAGGAATTTCAATTTGTTCATAAGTTTCATTATCCATGAAAACTAATGCATCTCCAGAATTATAAAGATATTGCATCTTATTTTTATCAATATGTGCTTTTTTTACTTTATCATTTCCACCAAAAGTAACTTCTGTAGTTGATCCAGATCTCAAATTTTTCATTTTAATTCTAATATTAGCAGCTGCACGAGCTGTTTTATTATGTGAATAGTCTAATACAACATATAGGTTACCTTCATATTCAAAAGTAATTCCTGGTCTTAAATCTCCAACACTTATCATTTTAAAAATCTCCTTATTTGTAATTTACTTTGTGATTATATCAAAAATCATTGATAAAGTTAAGTGATTTTACTAATTATTGATATTCAAATGAGGATATTATCAAAGTTTCTATATTTATTTCTAAATTAAAACTATATTCTTGTTCATTTTTTTTAACGTCTGTTACAATATAATAATAACTTCCCAAATCATCGACTCTATAATCAATAACATAATCGCCTACACTTATCATATTACTAATTAAAATATCATTAGCAATCATCTCTTTATAATATCTCAATATACTAAGCTCAACCAGGCGTTCTTCATTAAGCTTTTTTACTCTATCAATTGCTTTACTATTTTCAATTATATTAGTAAAAAATACTCCGATATTTAATACTAAAACTAAAAAAATTATTAATACCAGCTGTAAAATAGAGCCTTGTGCTTTACTGACCTGATTCATTTTCTATTTCTCCTGAGTCTTCTATCATTTCATAATTGATTGCAATCAAATAATAGAAATCATTTTTACCATCATTTAAATGCATATAAATATTCTCGTTCCTAGTAAAAAAATCTAAGTCTTCAACATCTCTAATAATAATATCAAAACCAGGTTCTTTTATAACTCTTTTTTTGTGTAAAGATATTGTGCATGATTTATCGTTTTCATCTTTAAAAGATAACTTTTCACCAACTGTAATACTTTTTGAAGTATATAAAATTTTAGCTACCTGCTTTGCCCCAATAGCATAGAAACTTGTATTTGCTGCTGTTTTATCTTTATAAGATACTATTTTAACAATTGGCACAATATTTAAAACGATCAATAAGCAAATTGAAAGTGAAAATAAAACTTCAATCAGTGTAAAACCTCGTTTATTGATGAATCTAAATCTTTTGTCCGCCATAATTCTAACTCCTTATTATTTTGAAGTTGTAAATACTCTTGATAATCATTATTAATTTTATGAAAATGTCGCATACCACTATTATAACAACTGAAAATCACTACTATAACGGTTATAAAGATGCTAAATGCTAATAAACTTTCAATCAAAGTCATTCCTTTAATCTTTAACATAAAATGCCCCGCTGCCAACATTAAAAATAATACTTTTGCATATCTCCTGACTACATATATTTAGATGATTTCCACTATTAATATTTCCATTTTTATTAAAATACAATTCAAATACATCTTGAATATAATAATTACTATCTAATTCAATACCATGTTTTCCTTGAAAATCATAACTAATCTGGTTATCACTAATTAAAATATTAATTTTTTCATGATTCAACAAAGCTTTAGTTTTGGCTTCCTGTAATAAACCAATAATTTCATTACACTGTTGATCAATAGATAAATGCGGTGATAATGTGATTGCATAATTAAGAGTAAACATACTCAGGATAATAATTATACTAATAGAAAAAATCACTTCAATTAATGTAAAACCATTATTATCTTGCATAAGCTTGACCATCACTAATCGTAATTGTTAAACCACTAGGACATGTTACTTGTTTTTCTGTCAAATAAGGATGATCACCAGATGTTAAATCTGAAATACTAGCTGGTAAATATCCTTTTTCAATCTCATAAAGAACGATTTGAGAATTAACTACTTCTACTTGAGCATCACAGCTTTTTTCTTTAACTACCCTGTTTTTACTTGTAACATTTGGTATAACGAGTAATAAAATAACTAAAATAACTGAGATACAAAAAATCATTTCAATTAAAGTAAATCCTTTTTGCTTCATCTTTTCCTCCATTCTGTGATATCATAATCAGTATCACATTAAATTTACTTATTATTTCTACTTATAAATTACCAATAATTGACATCATCGGAATAACAATTGAAACATAAACTAAAATAACAAAACCTGCAGTAAAACAATAAATTAACGGAACTATAATCTTAACTATTTTCATAATCTTAAAATGTAAAGTCTCAAGAGAAATCTTTAAATAGTTATCAAGAGATTTATTAATACAATTATCGTGCATCAACAATTTAAAACTAGCAGTAAATAATGGTTCAAAATAATTAAACTGGCAAACTGTATTTTCTAGAGATTCACCATTTAAAATTTTTAGATATATTTCATATATTAGCATTTTAATATCACTATCATTAATTTGCTGATAAAGCATAATGATTATATCTGTTGTATCATAACCGTTGATCAATAATTCATTATAATATAGAGCAAATTTAATTGAATAATATTTTTGAATCATATTTTGAATGATCCATATATGATTTACTAAAAAATCTATTAATTGATAATACTGTTTTTTTACAGCATAGATAGCAATAAAACAAATACTACTAAAAAATATTAAAATAATAATTATAAAAAATGGTATGATTTTAAATAACTTAAACATTATTTTTGTTATAAAATTAGGCTCAATATTAAATTCTATAAAAAGCTGCATTATTGATGGTAATAAGGCATAAACAATAAATAACGAAAACATCATTAAAAAAATAATTAATAAAACCGGATATGTTAATTCCTTTTTTAATTTTCTGAATGTCTCATCTCTTGTTTTACAAATATCTAAACTTTGGATAAGTGCTTTTGAAAGATTATTTTTAATTCTAAAAAATTTAAAATATTCAATAAATGTTTGATTAAAATCACATTCGATTATTGCCTCATCAAATGTTAAACCATTATTTAACTTTTCTCTTAATTTTTCAATTCGATTATCATGATAAATAAAACTACAAATATCTAAAATATCCTGAATCAAATAACCTTGTTGTAAAAAATAAGCAACATTCTCTAAAAAACGATATTCCTCATTCATAAAAAATCCCTGCTACTTGTTGATAATTAACCAAGTTGTTTTCTAATAATATTTTAGCATTATCCTTAAATGTATTATAACTAACAGACTGGTTATTAAAAAAATCACAAATTTTACTACGATCTAAATATTCAGGTAAAACAAGCGGGGTGTGCTTATTTTTATGATACAGCATTTTTTGTGACATCACTCCCACCAAAACATCTTCAACATCTATCTTTAATACCCCCAAATTCAAAAGACGTCTAATTGTAGTTAAACAATTACTAGAATGAATTGTTGTTAATACTAAGTGACCGGTTAAAGCACAAGTTATTGCTAATCTTGCTGTTTGTTCATCACGTATTTCCCCAATCATAATTATATCAGGATCATGCCGAAGAATTTGTTTTAGAGAATTATTGTATGTAATTCCTAACTTTTCATTAATCTGGATTTGTAAACAATAAGATTTTTTAATTTCTATGGGATCTTCTAAAGTAACAATATTTTTTTGATAGCTTTGATTTATTGTATCCAGCAAAGTATAAAGAGTAGTAGATTTGCCTGAACCTGTTGCCCCGCTTACGATAAATAATCCTGAATCCAAAGTTACTATTTGTTTTAAAAAATCTCTTGTATCTTTAAACAGAGTAAGTTCATCTAATGATAATTTATGATGATTATTTAATATTCTAATCACAATACTGTCAATATCTTTACCAGGTAAACTAGAAACTCGAAGATAGTATATTCTATCATCATATAGATAATTCAAATGTCCGGTTTGAGGTCTTAATTGATAATTAATATCAATATTAGATTTAAAACGAATATAATTCATTAATTTAATTCCTTGTTTATATTCTAAAGCATCATAGATTACTAAATCACCATGTTGTCTAAATGAAATAGTACATTGTTGTTTTAATAACAAATGAATATCAGATGTTTTATAAGTAATAGCATGGTTTATTATTTTTTCAAATAGATCATTCATAAAATTTCCTCCTATTATCTTTTACGATATAAAAAGACAAATTACTTCAAAAATAAAAAAAATCGTATAAACGATTTTTATAAATAAGGATTATTCATTTGTTCTTCTTTTAAAGTTGTACTAGTTCCATGTCCTGGATATACTATTGCATCAAAATTAAATTCTTTAATTTTTTCTAATGATTTATTAGTATCATGTTTAGAAGAATTAGGAAAATCAAAACGACCAATTGATCCTTTAAATAATACATCACCTGCAAAAATAATATTTTCTTTAGGCAAATAAATCATTGATGAGCCTGGACAATGTCCTGGCAAATGTAACCATTCTATTTCAAAATTACCGATTTTCATATTTTCTCGGCTTTCAATTACTGGTGCTTTTACAACAAATGGTTTTTCAAAAATTGATAAATTAGCTCTAGAATCATGTAGTAGTAATATATCATCTTGGTGAATATAAATTGGACAATGATAATGCTCATATAAGTAATCAACTGCTCCTATATGGTCAAAATGTCCATGTGTTAATAAAACAGCATCTAAAATTAATTCATTTGCATTTATATAATTGACGACTTTTCTACCATTTGCTCCTGGATCTACAACAAAACAATGCTTATTATCATCACTAACAACATAACAGTTTGTTTGCATATTTCCTAATAATAATGTTTTTATTTTCATATTTTCTCCTCCTATAAAGAAAAAAAGCCGTTAGGCTTATTTCTTTTCTTTATGTACAGTTTTTCTATTACATCTTGGACAATATTTATTTACTTCCATTCTATCAGGATGATTTCTCTTATTTTTTGTATTAATGTAATTTTCTTCACCGCATTCAGTACATTTAAGAATGATATTTTCTCTCATTACCTACACCTCCATTTGTAAACTTCCGTTAAATATATTAACATAGTCTCAACTTAATTACTAGCATTTTTTTATTTAAATCATACTTTTCTACACATTTAATGATATTTGACATATCATCATAAATTAATATATTCCTCAATTATTTGAATTGTTTAATACATATTTATCATAGTATCTATCAACAATTTGTTGTGAAATCAATGGTGCTGAACTGCTGCTTCCATTTGATGCGGTTGTTTGACGAATCGCTACGCAGGCAAATGCCACTAATGGCTTTGAGTTTTCATCAGTCTGAATATATCCTATCTGTAAATGGTTTGGATAATCAGTTTCTCCTGTTCCAGTATAATCTTCCGCTGTCCCTGTCTTTGCATATGTTATATATGGTTTACTGCTCCAGTAGGCATTGCATGTCCCGCTGCTTCTTGTTACACAGGCTCTCATTCCCTG
>JAETPY010000117.1 GCA_021770925.1 Erysipelotrichaceae bacterium
GTCCTTATTTAACACCTCATCCATTTAGGGGAAAGTTAAATGAGCCTGCAAATGTTGTGTATATTGCCCAGGAAATAGCTAAGCTAAAGAACATGGAGATAGAAAACGTTGCAAGTATGACAACGTTTAATGCCAAAAAGATTTTTGGTATTAAATAGGAGGAAAATTAATGAAAAAAATTAAAGAGGCTATTATTAAAACAGATCCTAGAATGAAAGGAATTCTGGTAGTGATGATCGCCTATATTGGAATTGTAGCATCCACATTAAATGCTGGTGCGACAAACCAAATCGATAACTATGTTGAAACTATTGATGTAAAAGTTCAAGATGGTAATGAAGCGCAGAAGGATTATTTAATTAGACAGGCTGCGGTTTCGAGTGTACTTGAAGATCTAAAAATTTCTTTGAATCCTCAAGACACATTAAATTATGATATGAATTATGTTTTAAACAATGGCGATTTAGTTCAAATTACAAGAATTAATGAAGCTGATATAGACGAAATAGATACAGTAGCATCAAATACTGTAAATACAAATGGACTAGAATTATTTACTACTAAAGTTACCCAACAAGGACAAAATGGTCAAATAAAGAATACGTATCGTATAACTTATGAAAATGGTAAAGAGGTAAGTAAAAAATTAATTAATAGTACTGTTGTAGTTCCAGCAACAGATACAATAATTGAAACAGGTACAGTCCAGCCTGGAGCTTATTTTACAGGAAGATTAACAACATATGGTGGTGACTGTGCAGGAGGAAATGGTACTTCATCGACAGGAATTAAATTAAGTCCGATTACAGGAGTACAAGGATCAAATAGTCCTAAATTGACTTATAATGGGCGTTCATACTATTGTTTAGCTGCAGATCCATCTATTCCTTTTGGTACAATTATTGAGATTTCTAATCATAATTTAAGCATTGAATCAACAGCATATGGTATAGTTGTGGATCGTGGTGGAGCAATTAAAGGTAATAAAATTGATATTTTTAATGGAACTGAAGCTGGTAAATATTTTACTGGTGGAACTTCAAAAGACACTCAATTTAAGATTGTTTCAGTTGGAAGCGGTAAAAACTTTTGGAAATAAGATTTAAAGTTATATTTTAATTAAAGGTTATTTTAAAATAACTCAGGATACTGAGGTTTTAGATACTAAGAAATCATGGGAAGAATTACTTTGCTACGATTTCAAAACTGCACAAGGGAATCATGATCCAATGATGGATTGTGATTCTTTTTTTATTCTGTTTAATGTGCGGAGTCTTTAAATTTTTGTGTGGTTTTGACAACTATATTTCTGTTTATCGTCGAAAAAGTATCATTCAATACTATGGGGTCAGGAATGGTACTTTTAATATGTCAAAATAGTTATTTAATTATTATTTTTTTATGTGAACCTTTTAGCTTATCTGGTTTTTTATTCGATTTGTAAATGTTGGTAAAAAGGTTTTATTAATACAAGATATTGATTTTAAGTTTTAGAAATTATAGGTTCAGGATTGCCACAGTAAATATATACTTTAAGTTATTTTAGATTACTTTTAGTTTAATAAAAAAACGGGAAAAATCAAATGACATCAGAAAACAAGATTTTACATCACAAAAAATATAATTAATGATGGAAAAACTGAAACTTAAATTATAAAAACTTTGATTTTTTCATTTTTGGATATATAGAATATGTCATTTTTATCAATTTTTAAACAAGGATATATTTTATTGTAATCTTAAAAATATCACTTATAGCTATAATTATGAGCCTTAAAAAAATAATATATTTAAAATATTAATTATAAATTTGATTCGATACACTTTTGATAAAGTGTTACTTTATTTTATACACTTTAAATATTTTGTAAATGTTATTGATAAATTAGGAATGATATAATTAAAAATAAGTTGAATAAGGCTGATATAAAAAGATGAAAATACTAATTTATATCATAATATTAATTATCTCCAAATAAGAAAATATTTTAAATTACTATTATTTATCACCTTAATTATAAAACCAAAAATTCGACTAATCTGGAAATCGACTTATGAAATATAAAATAATTAAGATTGTTTAATAAATGATAAAGTTAGTTATTTTTTATTTTATGCTGTTGTTATTTCTAAAAAATCAAAATATAAGAAAGAAGGGGATAATGATTTAATGAAAAAGGTAGTAGGATGAATGAAGTGAAGCTACTAAAAAAGCTATTCTGTTCAGTGGTTTCATAGGAATTATATCCCTTTTTTAGGAGTTGTTATTACACTGATTTTTTAAAAGAGATACTAAATTAAATTTTTTCATCGGCAGTTGGATTTTAATAAAAATATACATACAACATACTATAAAAGTTTAAATGATGAATTTAATGGAAAAATCAGTGATATATTAGCAATGGATTATATGTCATAGTTAGTAAATTTTAAATATTTATAGAGATGCCAATTGTATATTATGCTTTTTTACTAGAAATAAAGACTGAGATTGAAAATTTATTGAGAACATACTTATCGTGTAAATAAGTTCTTTATAAAGTGTTTTTAAAATAATATAAAGCATTTTATATAATTAAAATATGTATAGATGGAGGAAAAAATGAAGAGGATAGGGAAAAAACTATTAGGAACACTACTAGCTGCAGCACTTTTAATAAATATGCCTGTTGTTCATGCAAACAGTAATACAGTTAGTGATAGCTTTAGAGTTGCAACATTTAATATTGCAGCTGGAAGAAAACCTAATATTGAAGCAATAAGTAATGCTTTTGAACAAGAAAATATTGATGTTGCAGGAGTACAGGAAGTTGATATTAATACAGGTCGTAATAATTATGATATGCTTGTGAAATTTAAAGAATATAATTATATCAAAGATACTCATTTTCAAAAATCAATAGATTTTAGTGGGGGAGAATATGGAATTGGGTTATTAACTAGATATCAATTTATAGAAAAAAGCGGTGGAGCTCTTTCAAATGAAGGAAGCTATGAAGCAAGAGCATATGCACGTGGCGTGTTTGAAAAAGATGGCAAGAAAGTAGCGATCTATAATACACATTTAACACATGAAAGCCAAAGTTTAAGAGCAAAACAAATGCAGGAAGTGTTAAATGTGATGGATGCAGATCCAACACCATATAAGATTTTAACAGGTGATTTTAATACCGATCGATCAATTACTGAAAATTATCCAATGATGAGAAACTATAATTTAGCTAATGGTAAAGATGGAATTTGGTATAATACATGTGCTCATGGGGATTCGATGAAAATTGATTCTATTGATAACATTGTTACATCAAGAAATATAAAAGTAAACGAAGTAAAAATGGTAGAGACAGGATTGTCTGATCACAATATGTTTTATATTGATTGTCAATTACTTGATCAAGAAGAACCATCAAGACAATTATTGGATTACACAATAAAAGATGCAGAAAGTATATCAGGTAATGTTTATACAGAACAAAGTTATGCGATTTTGAGTGAAGCACTTAATGAAGCTAAGGAACTTTCAGATGGTGCAACACAAGAACAAATTGATGCTATAATTGATAACTTAGATAAAGCAGTTTCTCAGTTACAAAAACAAGGACCAATAGGTGGATATAGTAGTTTTGATTTTGACAGCAGTAAAAAACAATTTGTTGCAATGGATGCAAGTTTATCTTATATTCCTAATACAATGGAAGCATGGGTAAAATTAGATAATAATCCAAACAAGCGCCAAATTATTTTAGGAAATTATCGTGGTACTGCTTATCCAGCATTTTCGATTGAAATAACAGCTGATAATCAGTTACGTTATTTTGAACAAATAATAGAAAATGGTAAAAAAGTAGAATACGATATTCGTACAACCGATTTTTCATGTAATGATCAGTGGACACATATTGCAGTAGTGAGGGATTCAGCTAATGAAACAATCAGTCTTTTAGTTGATGGAGAAGTTCGAGCTAGTAAGACATTTAGCGATGTAAAGGAAAAACCTGTTTTAACGGATGCGCATTTTGTAGGAACGGATCATAGAAAGAGTTACTTCCTTGATGGAGAGATAAATACGATTCGTTTATGGAATCAAATAAAAACTGTTGAAGAAGTTCTTGTAGATATGAATTTAAAACTTACAGGAACAGAAAATGGTTTATATCATGCATGGAAATTTAATGAGGCTGATTTAACTATTGAAGGAAAAGTATATGATTTGGTTGCAAAGGATAGTTTAGAT
Organism: Erysipelotrichaceae bacterium; assembly: GCA_021770925.1. GTDB lineage: Bacteria > Bacillota_I > Bacilli_A > Erysipelotrichales > Coprobacillaceae > Thomasclavelia. The sequence continues at coordinate 4,235 of JAETPY010000117.1, forward strand.
GCAACAGTTTCTGGATTCGAAATTTTAGCTCAAAAAATTAAAAATTTAAAAGATGATATTATTGAATATGAAAAATTAATAAGTAATTCAAATGTTTCTCAAGAAAAGAAAGATGCATTTACTACAGTTATTAATGAAGTTAAAGCAGAGTTAGAAACTGTTACAAGTTTACAGGAAGTAAAAGAATTAAATGAAAAACTACAAAGAGCATATAGTGATTTTGGAAAACCAGCCGATGGTAAATTAGAATTTGTTGTAGTAAGTGATACACATGTACAGTCTAGTGCAAGCAGTACCAGTGCCCGGATTTATGATGAAGGTTTAAACAAGGTTGTTACAACAATGCCAAATGCTAAAGCTGTTGTTAACTGTGGTGATTTTACAAGTGATGGTGCAGACAGTGAGTTTGCAAGATATTATAATATCATTGATAAATATGATGAGAATTTACAGTTTGTCAACGCACTAGGAAATCATGACGTACGCTGGACATCTCAAGGATGGGATGGAGTTTATAACCGTTATATGTCATATAATCAAAAATATATGGGTGATACAGATAAAGTATATTATGATACATGGATCGGTGAAGGTGAAGACAAATATCACTTTGTTGTCATAAATACAGAATGGGATATTAAAGACAGTTCTTATATTTCAAACGAACAGTTAGAATGGTTAGATAAAACAATGGCTGAAGGGGCTAAAGATGATAAACCAATTTTTGTAGTTCTTCATGAACCATTACGTAATACAATTGCTAATACAGACAGTTATAATGGTTCATCAGATTTCCCATTAGATGAAGGACCGCAGGATTTTGCTTTAAAGGAAGTATTAAGAAAGTATCCACAATCAATCATCTTAACAGGACATGTACATGCTGAGGTAGGCTCAAATGAAATTGTAGAAACTGATTATGGTACATTAGTAAATATTCCTTCATATTTACGTGCGGGTTCAATAGGATATTATGTAAGTGTATATGATGGAAAAGTTCAGTTAAGTATGCATGATTTTGAACACGATATATGGCTGCCTGATTATCACTATACAATTGATTTAAAAGCAAAGAAACCGGCAGGGAAAGTTTTAGATGTTAATTTTGATGATAAAACAGCAAATGATACATCAGGAAACAGCAATGACGGAAAGATTGTTGGAGATGTAGAATTTGTAGATGGAGTAAAAGGTAAAGCAATTCATATCGTAAATGATGAAGCAGCTACAGAAGCAAAACAATATGTAGATTTTGGAAAAGTAGAAGATTTACGTTTTGGTAAAGATGATTTCACAGTTATGTTCTGGTATAAAGGAACAAAAGAAATGGATACAGAAGGAGCAGTCATTTCAAATAAAAACTGGGATTCAGGATCAAATCCAGGATTTGCAATAGGAACATTTACAGATCCAAGACCAGGAATTGGATTAAATTTTGCAGTAGAAGAAAGCAGCAGGAAAGATACAGGTCGATATAGTAATGCAATCGATGGAAAGTGGCATCATATAGCAGCGACATTTGATCGTGATGGAATGATGACATTGTATATTGATGGTAAGAAAATGGACAGCACAAATATAAGTGCAGATTTAGGAAAAACAATCGATGTAAATGATTTAAATTTAATTTTAGGAGCAGATGGAAATAAACGTTATCCAGTAAATGACAGTTATATAGATGAATTAAAGATCTATAAAAAAGTCATTGAAGCATATGAAATAGAATCAATAGTAGCACCATATAAAGTAGAAGCAGGAGAAAATACAGCGACTATAACATGGGAAGCGTTAGACGATAAATTCACACCAGCATATATTTTATTTAATGGAGAAAAACTAACGATTTCTGCAGATGCAGCAAGTTATGAAATAACAGGATTAACAGCAAATACAAACTATACAATCGAAGTAATAACACGAGATAAAAATTATACAAGAAACTTAGTATTTGGACATGAAATAGAATTTAAAACTGCAGGTGGAGCAGAGGTTGATTTTACAGCATTAAATGATGTAATTGCAAAAGCAGAAGCTGTTGATAAAGATCAATATACAGCATCTAGTGTAACAGTTTTAGAAAATGAATTAGCTAAGGCAAAAGCACTTCTTAATAATGAAAATACAACTCAGGAAGAAGTAGATGCAGTTATAACAAAACTACAAACAGCAATTGACAGTTTAGTACCAACAGAAAATATTGAAACAAATAAAACAGCATTAGGTATTGCAATCGAAATGGCTGAAAATGCTGATTTAGAAAAAGTCGTACCAGCTGTAGTTAAAGAATTCAATGAAGCTTTAGTAAATGCTAAAGATGTATTTGATAATGCAAATGCTACTCAGGATGAAGTAGATAATGCGTTTAATCGTCTAGCAAATGTAATGCAGATGTTGGAATTCTTTAAAGGAGATAAAACAGCATTACAAAAGATGGCAGATCAAATAGCTGATTTGACAGCTAGTGACTATATCGAATCAACATGGAATGCAATGTTACCAGCATTAGAAAAAGCAAATGATGTGTTAGGTAATGAAAATGCAATGCAGGAAGAAGTAGATGAAGTATATACGCAATTGGTAAAAGCATTCTTAGACTTGAGATTAAAACCAAATAAAGACTTATTAAATGATTTAATCAACAAAG
>JAETPY010000002.1 GCA_021770925.1 Erysipelotrichaceae bacterium
TCTCCCTGGTTCGAATCCAGGTACCCCAGCCAATATGACCCGCTAGCTCAGCCGGTAGAGCATCTGACTTTTAATCAGAGGGTCAGGCGTTCGAATCGCCTGCGGGTCACCATTTTTTAAAAGTTATTGCAAAATTCTTAAACTTATGATATTATATTACTGCATTAAAATTGCGGGTGTAGTTCAATGGTAGAACTTCAGCCTTCCAAGCTGACTACGTGGGTTCGATTCCCATCACCCGCTCCATAATGTATTTAGTCGAACTTTTTGATTAATTACATAAAAATTAAAGAATACGTGTAACGAGAGTTTCTCTATAGAAACTCTCGTTTTTTCGTTTTTATAATATATAGTTCCTCAAAATATGCCAAATCGTAGGTTTGGTCGAAAATGGAGGAAATAAAATGAATCAAACAAAGAAAGCTAAAGTATTAGCAATCACAAATCAAAAAGGCGGTGTAGGTAAATCTACTACTGCCGAGACACTAGGTATTATCGCATCACAAGATTTTGGATTAAAAACACTTCTGGTTGATCTTGATCAACAGGGAAATACATCAAAAATGTTTATTAATCAAAATAACGTTCATGATGGTAAAGGACTAGTTGATTATATGATCAATTATGATCCAAATGAAATTGATAATCAAACTATTAATATTTCTCATATTCTGATGAGAAAGGCTAAGGTTGAAGATGCTGTACAAAAAACTGATTATGAAAATCTTGATATTATTACCGCTGACGTTCAGTTAAATACAGCGAAAAGATTTATTTCTTCATCAGCCAATTATTTATTAAGGCTTGTAGTTGAACCGATGAGAGATAAGTATGACTTAATTATATTTGACTGCGCCCCTGCTACGGATAATATCCTTAGCAACGTATTAAATGCTTCTGACGAATGTATAATTCCCCTACAGCCTGAATTTCAAAGTGTATCAGGAACTATGCAAACGATAGATTTTATTAATCAGGCATCTATGATGGATAATCCTAAAATAAATTTTAGAATTCTTATTACTATGGCTAATCGAAATATTAAACTACATAAAGAATTTATAAATGAATTGAACAGATTAGATGGGAATAAATTAGCCAAAGTGTTTAATAATCTGTCTGGAAATCATAGATTTTCTGTTGTGCTAAGAAATCAAACTGCTGTAGTAGACAATTCAAACTCAAATGTACATGATAAGCATTTTTCTATGTTTAAAGGTAGTAGAAGATCTAAATTAGCTGATGAATATTTATCACTTACTAAAGAACTGTTTGGGGGTGATGAATAATGGCGTTTGACATAATGAACAGTATCGATCCAAGAGAAGTTATTAAACTTCCTTTGGATATGATTAAACCAAACAAAAATAATCCTTACATTAAAGATGAACATTTAGAAAAAATAATTGCAATCAAAGCCAGTATTTTAGACGAGGGATTAAATAACCCTATTGTAGTTGAGGATACTGAAGATGGATATGTAATCAATAAAGGGCATAGCAGATATTATGCTTATCAGTTGATTAATCAGGAACAAATAGCAGGATATGAAGAAATAGAGTGTTATATAACGAGTTTTGATGATGAAGCCAGTTCATTACGTTCTCTAATGCGTGATAATGCAACACAAAAAGAACGTACTGTTCAGGATAAATGTCGTGAGGTAAAACTTTATCTTGAAAAGGTAATTCCTGTAATAAGAGATCTTCCTGAAAATAAAGGAATTCCTACAAAACAGTTAATAGCGAATGATTTAGGCATGTCCGCAACAGCTGTACAGCAGTTAATGTCGATTATCAAAAATGATGATCGTGTCACAGAAATGTTTCTTAATAAAAAAATAAATCTTCAGGGAGCTTATATGATAGCTACTAGTGATTTTAAAGACGAAGTAATAGAAACTGTGGAAAAGAAAGCTACCTTAACTGAGGAAATACCTTCTAATTTTATAAAGAAAACAATTAATGAGCTAGAAAAAAATGATAAGACAAATAAAAAAACTGAAATTAAAGAGATTAATGATAATCATATCATTTTATTGAAGGACAATCTTTTAGCTATTACTCACTGTAAAGGAAATGACCCATTGAAAACAGAATTCAATATGTACAGTGGATCTAAACTGATAATTGAATGCTTTTATAAATTAGGACGAATTAAAATTTCGTGGCAGTCAAACAATGAAAGTTATTATAAAACAGTTAATATTGCATCATATATAGATATTGAAACAGCAGTAGTTGTGCTGATGAAAATAAGCTGTGCTACTTATACATACATAATAAACGAGATAATAACAGACTGTTATTTAAGAAACGAAAGCAAGTACAAAGATATAGACACTATGGCAGATAAATGCATAGAGATTGTTAAATTATTACAAAAGAAAGGAATCAGGAGTGATTTATAATCGCTCCTTTGGATAGATTATGTTTAATACAAATCAACTGTGTGGCATTATTTTTGATATGAAATATGGAATAAAAGAAAAATCTAATACACCATTTTTAGATTTTATTTTAAAAATAAAACGGGATGAAAATGATATATATGATCTTTTAGACTGTTCTCTTTACGGAAAAAAAGCTGAACGATTTTACAAAGAAGCAAAAGATGGTGATCTTGTTATTGTTACTGGTGAGTACCGTTCCAGCAGAATAATTGTAAACGGAACTCTTCAAGAAAAATATAGTCATTTTCTGATAAACAAATACAAAATTTTAAAGGCTTAAAAAATAGCTTGAAATCATATTTTTAGATTTTTTATTTGATAAATCTAAAAAAAAACATCTAAGCGAAGCTTAGATGTCAATTTAATAGAGGTAAAGGAAGTAACAATGATTAATTATAATGATTTTGCAGAATATAAAACATTAAACAGTAAAACGGAAGTATGGGAATGGCTTAGAAATAGTGGGATTCAAGAAATATATTCTAATAAGATTAATTATCAAAAACATATTGTACGATTAGTTGAATACAAAGAAAGTCATTTGTATAAGTATAAAAATACTGAAAATAAACGTATTTATAAAAATATATTTGCTCATGTTGTAAACATTATGATACCCAAAAAATTAACTTTAAATGAAAAACATGAATTTGCAAAAAAGTTTGCAGTCAACTTTGATCCAAGATATAAAATCATCCCCTACTGTTATAAATTTTTAGAAAAAGGACATGGAGAATATATAGAGTTTCTAATGTTTACACGTGCAACCTTTTGCAAACCTGATAAAAAGCTGATTAAGTATAACGATACATATTATCAGGATTTTAACAGTAAAAAGCGCTGTACCGAAGATCATCCTAATGCAGTTTTAAAACATAAAAAAGGTGAAGCAAAATTAGATAGAAATGGAAATAAGCAGTATGAGAAGACTTATGTTCAAAAAAAAGAAGCAAAGATATTTAAATACAGATCCTTCGCAAAATTTATTGCTGGTATAAAAAAAGAAGTTCGTTATGTTGCAATGCTGTTTACTAGAAATTATAGATTATACAGAAAATTTTCATTAATCAAAACAGAATCAACCGACAATATTTTGACGTTTCAAAAGAAAATTATAAAAAATAAGATGCTGATACGAATAAACAATGAACTGAATTTTATCCAAAATGCAATCTACGACGGTGGATTTGAGGATTATAAAAATTGGGGTGATGGTATCACTGTAAAGAGATTTAATAGCATGTTGTTTAAATTAAATAAAATAATATATGCATCAACTCTAAAAAAAGACAATCGCAGTCCAGAAATATATCTAGGATATAAACAGTCATTTGTCAATTTTAGAGAATCGCATGATCAGCTTGAAGATTTTATTATTAGAACTTATATAGAAGAGTTTAAACAAAAATATATCTATGATTACACACTGCTTTATTAAAATCCAGCTGGAATGAGGTGAAACTATGGATTTGTCAGAAAAAATAAATGAATATGTTGATAAGATGGACGGACTTTATAAAACAAAGAAAACATATAAAGATGATATTTTAGAATTTATAATGTTTCTTTGTGAACATAATAAGACGATTGAAACACAAAACGTATTAAAAGATTATGAAATGTACTTAAAAGATATAAAAAATCGAACAGAAAACACAATCAGAAGAAAAAAAACTGTTATAAGCAGATTTTATCTGTTTTGTTATCCAAAGGATGACTTTGATCATTTTCATGACTGCATAATCTATTATGATCGAAAAAACAATTTAATAATCAAAGATTATTCACAGTTGAAAATAGTCATAAACAAAACAGTTTCAAAATAAAAGAGGTGGAGAGTATGGAATATGATATTCAGGTAAGAAGACGTGACAATCAAGGAAATATTGTTATGAAAACTGTTTTAAAAGGATATTCTAGAGAACATGCTGAAGGTATTATTAAACAAGCAATAGAAGTTGATAAATTAAATGTAGTTATTACCCCAGAAATAGAAGATATTATAGAGGAATTAAAAAAAGATAGAAAGGTGATTTATAATGGCAAAAATTAATACCGATTTTTTACTACGTTTAGCAAATAACCAAATTCCAAAAGAAGAAATATTAACTGAATATATGAGGTATTACGTTGCCCAAGGTCGCAATTTGGGAGATATGAAACACGATTATATGCGTATATCTAATGTAAAATATATAAACCATGATGGTATTACCCTATCTAATTTGATGATAGAACGTGCTTTGACTAAAACAAGACAAATATTAGATAAGTATCTAATATTCAATTTTAATTGTTAAACTACAGATGAAATTGAAATATGAAAGTGAAATCAAAATGAGAACAAAATTGAAACAGGATTTTACAAAAAATAATGAGATTTATTTTGAACATTGTGTAGAGATAAATGACAGCAGTTTCGTGGATTGAAGTCAATTCTCAAAATGGAGGTGATTAGAATGGCTCATGATTTTACCATAAGAGTACCAAACGGAATATGGTCAAAAAGGTATAATGTAACAATTACTGAAAAAGAAGAATACAAAGGGATTCCAGATGATCAGGTCTTTTTCTTTGGATATGCAGATGGAATTTTTTATAAAGCTTTTAGATGCGAGGAATGTAATAATTTATTATCTGGTGATGGATCAATAAGTTTGATTCCATATGATACTGCAGTAAATGCCTTGAAAACAGCAATAGATGAATTTTACAAATTAAACTACCCTGATTCAACAAGAATTAACGATATTAAAGAATTTTATGAACGTATGAAAAACGATTATAAAAACGTAAAATATTTTGAAATTATTTTTAGTTAATTTATTTATAGGGAGAAATTAAAAATGGATAAAATAATTAATAAAATAAAAAAATTAATGGCGATTGCTGATGATCCCGGTGCTAGTGATCAGGAAATTCAGCTTGCTACTTATAGAGCAAACAAGCTCATGATTAAACATAAAATTACAGAACTTGAATTAAATGAAGACAATAATGGTGACATTATTCAAAAAACAATAGATCAGTATTATACAGGTTATCTATATTGGACATTCAGAAATATTTGTAAATATAATCGAGTTAATGCGTATTATCTAGGTAAAATAAACAGTAAATGTCAATTTAAATATGTTGGATATGAAAAAGAGGTAGCAATATGTGAAAGCATAGTAATTCCTATACTAGATTATTTGGAAAGAACAATCAAAGAACTTAAAGAGTGTTATGTTGGAACTGTAGATTTTAGAGTGTACAAACGAGACTACTGTCGTGGGTTTGCGAAAGGAATAGAACAACAGCTAAAAAACTCTTTTATCGACATGAATATTGATAAAAAATATGAACTGATTTTAACTGACCTGCATCCAGCAGTAGTAGATTATGTTAAAACACAAATGAAAATTAGAACAGCCAAAACTAATTATATAAACGAAAGTGAAGACGCTTATGAATTGGGGCTAAAAGAAGGAAGTAAATATAACTTGAATAATGGTAATGAATCAATATCACGAATTGGATAAATATAAATGATAAAATTATTGAAAAAATTAATATTAAGAAGAAAGTGTAATGTATGTGGACATGTTTCAAGTAATGGATTAAATGTGTGTCCTAATTGTGGTAGCCGACTGCATAATGAATATAAGAGTTCTAAAATTCATTTAAATGAAAATGCTGAGGTAACAATTATTATTGTATTAACGATTGTAGCGTTAGCTGTATCTATTGTATTTGTTATTTATTACTTCAAGTTATTAATATACTTATTAAATCTGTTATTTAATACACAATTTGTACAAATAGCCTCTACATTTGATACTGTATTTTATTTGCTTATGGAATTTTTATTAAAATTAGAAATCAGCATTTGTATTGTTTGTTTTAGCATAGTCATAATTCCGTTAATTTTTGCAACAATACTTTATTTGCTATTTAAACTGGCAAATTTAAAAATAAATTTCAAATTAATAGAACTACCAGATAATAGTGAGTACATATAACGATAGTAAATGTTTGAAAAAATAAAACTAACAGGATAAACAAATCTACTGGTCAGATATGACCAGTAGATCACGGACAGACTAAAGTAAAAAAAGAAAGGATAATAATGTTTTATTAAAAGGAGAAATAAAATGAATTATGAAATTATAATTGAAAGATTAACTACAGATAAGATTGATTCATATTTTGAAGATGGAAGAATAATTAAAGATAGAGAAACAGCTAATAAAACAAAATATAATTATGTATATATATTTAACAATATTGAATTAACATCCATTTATATGATAATCGGTAAATTAGATATTAATAATTATATATTGATAAAACACATAAAAAAATACAATTCGTATATCTTGTTAACTTATGAAAAATGCTCTAGATATTATATAACTAAATCATTAAAAAAACTTAATGATATTATTCATCAAGTTTAATTTTAATATTGTTTGTTAAATAATTACGACATTCCTTAATTGATTTAAATTCACCAAGATAGATATTATGACTTTGGTTTGAGAGTAGCTCATTTTCCCAATGAGAAATATTAGAGACAGTACCACCGCCTAATCGATCACCAACTGAAATCCAATCAGATATTTCTTTTTGTTTTTTTTGTGATAAAGACGAATCTATTTCCAATAATGAACAATTGTCGCAATTATTGCATCTGTCAATATCTTCTTGAGAAAGGTCATCTAAACAGTTATCAATAATATTTTCTATTGCATAATTGTAATTGCAGTATGGGAAACAAACTTCATCAATAAAATCGAATATTATTATATTGGCTGGCCATATCTCATACCAATTAGAATCTGGATTATATTCATATATAATGTGATCACTATCTTTTTGTGAAAGAATAAACTTATTCATTTTTTCACCTCCTCTATAAATTATTATAACATAGCTGAAGATAATAAAAAAGAAACAGTAGGTATAGTAAAAATTGTCAAAATATCAAAAGCGCTTGATCCTGATGATCATGAATTTGCGGAATTGTATGGGTATAAAAATGATAAATAGACATGGAACAAGTTCCCTATATAGATTGGAGAAAACGATGAAAAGAATTACAAAGGAAAATATTATTATTGTAATTACTATAATAATTAGAATCATATCTGCTGCGTTTTTCTTAAGTATCATTGAGCAAAAACAAATCAAAAAAAAGCATGATAAATTTAAATATGAACCTGCTACATTGTTTAATGCTGAATTAAGTGAGCTTAAAAAAACAGGTGAAGAACAGCGGTATAATATTTTAATTGGTAAAACACACTATGGAAAACCGAGAAAATTAGAAACAAAAAGGAAGTGATAGTTGTGATGCATAAGTATTGTGAAAGATTAAGATTTCCTCATTTAAATACTTTTATTAAAATAATCAAAATTTTGTCAATATCAATATTGTTCAGTGTTTTTCTTACAGCTTGTGGAAGTGGTAATAGCAAGGTAAAGATAATAAAAACAACTCCTGCAATTAAAATTTCAACTAGTTTAGAAGTAAAAACCGGATATTGTACAAATGGTCAAAATAATACAGTTGTGTCTGATAACAAACAAACTAGTCAACAAAAAACTCCGAATGATTCTAAAAAAGATGATAGAGAGCAGTTGCTAAATAATAGTATAACTATTCCTGATGTATGTACTAATGCCTGCTTAAGCATTGGTTCTACGCAGGAAGCAGTTAATCAGTATGATATCTGTATTATGACTGAAGCAAATAATAGTAATTTTGGAGACGGTAAACTTAGACCAGTTTTGCTTGGTGGGCATAATACAAAATCATTGAAGTATTTATATAATGCACATATAAATGATATTATTACTGTTTGTTATAACAATAATCGATATGAATATAAAATTACATATAGTAATGAATGTATCAATGACGGATATAAATTATATGATATTGATACAGGTATAAATATGCTTGATTATTATGTAGATCAGGAGATTTTATATATATACACATGTTATGGAAATAATAATTGGTTGGTAAAAGCTGCCAGAATTTAATTAAAGGGGTAAAAACGATGATGGGAAATTTAATACTGCTGGCTGTAGCTGATTTATTTTTTAGTTAAGATTATTGTCTTCTTGAATTATTTGAACTGAAAATACGCTGATAAAGGGGTGATGGTTATGATAAAAAGAGAGTTTTTATTATCAGTACTTATAATGTTGTTGAGTTCCTTTCAAATTGTATTTGTGTTAATAAATATTGATAAAAATTTTGCGATTTTGATAAACAGTATAACATTACTGGTATTTAGTGTTTTAAATTCAATTAGCAGATATGACTGATATCAGCGCGACGTGAGCGTTGAGTGTTTGAGTACCTGTTCTGATAAAGTACTGGTCATATCTGACCAGTACTGATTGGATGAAAAACAAATAAAAATATATTAGACAGAGAACGAGGTGAATAAATATGATACTAGATGATGGAAACACAAACATAATAGCAGGTGAATGGAATGAAGAGTGAGCTTGATATAGAAATAGATTTACTAGTGAAAAACATTAAAAAAATGGAAAATATTGAATTATATGATCTTATTAATCTAATAAAATCATATAATTATCAATTAATATCGCTACAATATTTTTATGAAAATGTAAATAATAAAAATATACTTTCAAAACAGCAAAAAATCAAAAAGCATACATTAATGTATGTGAATCTGGGAAGAGGTTTTCCAAAAGAATTTATGGATGGACACTGGTGCTACATTGTTAAAATCATGGGAAGTTCAAAAGCACTTATAATACCTGCTTCAAGTATAAAAGAAAATGATAAGTTAGGTTTTTTTCAAACAATAATAAAATCTTATAATCCTAAAACTCATAAGATGATTTTTTCTAAATTGAAATTTAGTGATATAAGAACAATTGATATTCACAGAATATACTATTCAAAGGGAATGTATTATGTACAAACTCCTAGAAAAAATATTTTAGACCGTTTATATCAAATTATTGGTGATCAGATGGAGGATGAAAATGGATAAGAATAAAAAGATTAAAATTATAGATGTAAAAGCAACAACAAAACTAGGAAAACAGATATGTGAAGATTACATTGCTATTTTAGAATTGGCGAGAGCAAATATATTATGCGATTGTTTTCCTACATCGAGCGTGATTCATGTATCAAATGGAACTGCGAAGACTACAGAAGATTTATTTTTAACTTATTTAAATTATAATCCTGAAGAACCGGCATCTGATTTTTTGCGTATGTGCAAAGAAATTAAAAAAGTTGATAATGAATGTGAATACTATTTGATTTGTCGATATTTTTATGGAAAAACAAATGAAGAAATTATGTATTCCGATGAGTTTTATGGTTCTAAAAGAAAATTTTATAAAATAAAAAATAAAGCACACCTTCAAATTGCTTGTTTAACAGGGAATATTGTCTATCGGCAGTGTGAAAAAAACGAGAAAAAAGCGAGAAAAAAACGTGATTGAAATGTGCGACGAAATGTGAAATAATGCTATTAGGTAAAAGTGGCTAAAGAAGCAGAAATCAATTTACTAAAAGGCGTTATTTCACAGTAACGCTTTTTTGGTTTTAAATATTTCCGCCTCTTTAAATAAACAGTAGAGAGTTTCAATAATTTTCTCTCGGCGGATTTATAATAATAAAGGGTGACCCCCTCTCCCGTCACCCTTGCTATTATAGGATTATAAATGAAATCGTATGTTTATTGATGAAAAATAAATAAAATAATTATATAATTATTTTAGATGTTTAAGAAATTATTAAAAAAATTCTGTAAAATATACAGGGTTACTTAATTTTCAAATCAGGGGAGGGAAAGATATGATAGACTATATTATTGATTTTATTCATTATATAAAATACAGCAAAAGCGGTTTTTTTAAAAAGATTTTGATTACACTGTTGTTTATAGCAGTTATTCTTATTTCTTTATGCAGGATTATACTTACAGTCTTATTATGGATTGTATTATTCATGTTACGTTATCTTTTGATATTTGTTGAATTATGTGGTGGATGTATTGCTGTAATTGGATTTTTACTTTTTGCTTTATGTATAATTCTCATTATTTCATCAGGAGACAGCTTTCTAGATCATTTAGATGCTTTAGGATCGCTACTGCTTGTTGTGTTTATACCGCTGTACATTGCAGTAATAGAAGAGCTTATAGATTATATGATGGACAAAATAACGAATATAAAAAATAGAAGATATGAGTTATTAGATAAAATTTTAAAAATGTAATAAAAGAGTTCGGGAGGAATAGATATGAAATTAAATAATTTACTTGATACAAAAAAGAAAAAAATTTTTGCCGGAGCGTGTGCCGGTATACTGATTCTTGGCAGTATAGGTATTTATGCTTTATCAGGAAACAATGGTGATTTGATTTTAACAAAAAATAAAATTACTGCTGAATTAGGACAGGTCGTTTCAACAGATGTGGCTGACTACTTGAATTACAATAAAGTTGATCCAAAAACGGCTGAGAAGATCATCAAAGATGCTAAATCAACAAATGATTTCAAATACGTTACTGTTGAAAATAAAGATGAAAATGGTAATGTGACTTCTAAAGAAGAAAAAGATTATCCTAAAGTTGGTAATTATAAACTCATTTTCAAATATAAAGATGAAAAGAAAACAGTTGCTGTAAAAGTTGAAGATACTACATCCCCTACTATCACAGCACCGGATAGCATTGATGTGATTCAGTATACCGATCTGTCTACATTTAATTTTGCTGAACTGTTACAAGTAACTGATTATAGTGATGTTACTGACTGGCAAATTGATACTAGTAAAGTCGATGTCAATACGATTGGAACATATGATTTAAAAATTTCTATCAGTGATGTTGAAAAAAACAAAGCTGAAAAAGAAATGAAAATCAGCGTTGTTGAAGCACCAATTGTAGCTGAAGGTGAAGTAGCAGTAACTGAAATCGTAACCGATGAAAACGGAAACAAGAAAACTGTTGTGACTAAGAAATCAAGCAGTGAAGTAGGTTCCAAAGATAACGTTACGACTGGCAAGCCGGTAGAAAATACAGGCAAAGTAGAAAGCGGTTCAGGAAACAGTGCAACTAAACCGTCTACGCCTAGCGGATCAACTGGTGGAAATACAGGAAATAGTGGTGGAAACAGCAACAGCGGAAACACAGGTGATAACAAACCTGCTCATTCACACAGCTGGGAAGCGGTGACGAAAACAGTACACCACGAAGCAGAAACAAAAACGGTTCATCATGATGCAGTGACTAAGACCGAAACAGTAACAGTTGTCGATAAGGAAGCATGGGATGAGCCGGTTTATGAAAGCAGATATATCTGTAATAGGTGCGGTTTTTCTACAAAAGATGGTGACGAAATTTCTGGTCATCTTATCAGCGTATGTGGTGGTGGATGCCACGTAGGTAAGGTGCAAATTGATACAATTCATCATGATGCTGTTACTCATCAAGAGGAAAGAACAGTTATAATCAAAGAAGCATATGACGAAACGGTAATCATAAAGCCTGCATATGATGAAACAGTAACTACCGGTTATAAATGCAGCTGCGGTGCTACTAAGAACAAGTAATTAAAATAAAATAACAAGGCAATCGAAAGATTGTCTTTTTTTATTGGAGGAAATGAGAAATGAAAAAAGTATATATATGGGTGTTTGATACGTGAGCAGTCTTGTGACTGCTCATTATTATTTGCTGGTGGATCATTTGCTTGATCATAATACCGATTTTAAAGAAGTATAGTGATGTTTGCTTATGAAAATTAAATATAGTATAGAAATAATTTTTAAGCTGTAACTTGCATCACAGAAAATATTTTTAACGAAAGGAATAGATGCAATGAAAAAATTAAGTTCATTCTTATTATCTGTACTGATGCTTTTTGGTATAGTTGCCAATGACATGTCATTTGTTAGTGCGATGAATACTAAAAAAGTCACTTTAACTTCTGAAAAAGAAGAAATAGAGATAAATGAAAAAACAAATCTTAAAGCTCATGCTGATTTGCCGGAAACTGCTGAAATAACTGATTATAAATGGACAAGCGACAACGAAGAAATTGCTATTGTTTCCGGTGAAATGAACAGTGCAGTTGTAGAAGCAAAAGCAGCTGGTAAAGCTAAAATTACTGTTACTGTAAACTACAGAAACAAAGTCAGTGCAGAGGAAAATGTAAACTCGTCTTCTGCTGAAATTGAAATTAATGTAGTTGAAAGGAAACTTCAGGATATAGTTACTGCAAAAGAGGAATCTGATGCTGAAGCATCTGAAAATAATCTTGATCCGGTAACTGCTGAATATATTAAAAATAATCTTGATACTGCATACACATCATTAAATATGATGCGTTTAGATCAGGTATTAGTTGTAAAAAACACTTTAGTTGAAGCGGAGGGAATCGCTGAAAATGAAACAATCGACAGTTTCTTTTTAAGAGAAGATACTGGTGATCTGTTTATAACAACTATCCCTTCTACTGTCGCGTTATATAACCTCGACACAAACAGTGACTATTATGTAGGTCTTGGTAATACAATGCTGAATGACAGTACTGCTGAAGTGAAAGATCATATTTTCGCAATCAATAACAACAATGCCGAAGTTGTTAATGACAGATGTCATTATGATCCAGAAACAGGTTTAGTTTATATTTCAAAAGATCTGTTTGGAAACACTGCCGGTAATGTTCAGGTACAGTTTCTACAGGCTGTATCTCAGTCAACCTCAAAACTTTCATCAAAAGTTAATTATACAACAACTGACAGCAGAACGGTAAAAGAAGGAAGCAGAAATGTTGACAGTTTTAATTTTGAAACGAACGTTAAAACAGAGAAAGATCTAGATAAAACTGAATTAACAGTTTCTGTTAACGGTCTGCCAACGAGTAATTTTAATTATGATTCTGATAACGGAATCATTACAATTCCACAGTCATCTACTGCTGTACAGAGCATAAATGTAGATGTTGATAAGAAATCACCGATAGCAAAACTGGCAGATAAATTACTAAATATCACTAATGTTGAAGCTTTTTCAATGGGTGAAATGGGATGTGCAGGAACTGTAGATGTTCCAGACGGTGTAGGTACCGGATGGAGCGGTCAAATTTCTTTGTATAAAGCATACGCTTCTGACTGGAAGAATGCAACACTGCCCGTTTACGGTCTAACAACCGGCGAAGCAGATCTAATGAACACAATTTATTATGGAGGTCAGTTGGATTATAATAAACTGTATTATCAGAATACCGCAATGTATTTAGGAATCTGGATTCAGGGTGGATTAGATACAACGACTGGTATATGGCATAACAGTTTCTGGAACTGGACAGCAGAAAATGTAACAGGTGCAACACAGCTTGATGCATGGTTAAGACTACAATGTACGCATTTATCTAATCCTGATACCGGTAAAGGTGTCGAATGGAAAGATGAAATGATCAATGTTCGTGTACTTGATAAAACTGGAGATGAAATTGTTGTAGGATTTTTGACTAAACGAGTAAACAGTCAGTCCGGTGCTGGTATTGCAAAATTTAAGATCAAACCAAAAAAAGGTAATTTAAATATTACTAAAGTAAATGAAAATCCAGAGTTGACAGATGGAAATGACTGCTATTCATTAGCTGGTGCTGAATACCAGTTAAGAGACGGAAACGGTAATGCAATTGCGACGTTAACGACTGATGCAAATGGTAATGCGAGTGTTACAGGTATCAATGCGGGTAATTATACACTTGTTGAAACAAAAGCATCACCGGGCTTCGAACTTAATACAGAGCATACATCTGTTACTATCAACGCAGGTCAGACTACTACACTGAACGGTGTTGGATGTCTTGTTGAACAGCCAGCCAATGACCCTGTTTCCATATCGATAATAAAAGCTGATAAAGAAAATAGTGAATCAATTGCTCAGGGTAACGCTTCTTTAGAGGGTGCAGAATTTACGATTAAATATTACAACGCTCTTTATGATAAAGTATCTGATTTACCTGAGAAAGCAACTAGGACTTGGGTTGTGAAAACGGTGTGGAATAAATATGCTAATGCATATATCGCGAGTTTAATGAGCAAAGAAAGTATTGTTAGTGAAAAAAGTGATGAACTTTATTATCAGGATGGATTGGCTACTTTACCAATAGGAACTATGACTATTCAGGAAACCAAGGCGCCTGAAGGTTATTTATTGGAAGGAGCAGTTTTAGAAGATAAGGATGGAAAAACTGAAAATATTGATAATGGTGTTTTCATTACTCAAATAAAGCAAAATGGAGATACTACGTCTGTTGTTGCAGGTAACTTCCCTATTGTTAAAGATGAGGTAAAAAAACATCATATTGAAATCGAAAAAGTTGCTCTGGATCAGGAAGGCAATACTACACCTTTGAATAATGCAGAATTTACTATCAAATTAAAGAATGATGTGACTGAAAACGGATGGGACAGTGCAGAAACATATGATGTTGTAACTACAGCAAATATTGATGGAAAAGACGGACAGGCAGTTACTAAGGACCTACCTTTCGGTACATATATCGCCAGAGAAACAGTAACGCCAGCTGGTTATGTACAGGCTGATGATTTTGAGTTTACTATTGATAAAGATATCAGTGAAACTTCTAAAGTTCAGCATATCGTAATCACGGATAAAGAAACTCATATCAGACTTTATAAATATGATGTTGAAACAAATGCTCCGCTTAGAAATGCTGAGTATCTCATTTTCAATGAAACGACAAATCAGGAAGTTGGTCGTTATAAAACTAACGATGAAGGTATTATTGATTTATATAAATTAGCTGGTGGAAACAGCTATTACGTACAGGAAGTTACTGCTCCTAACGGTTATGAAATCAATGATACTAAATTCTATTTTGATATCGATGCTAATGGTTTTGTAAATATATCTGATAAAAACAGTGATGAAAACAAAAGTGTCTTTACTATAAACGATAAAGGCGATATGACTGTTTCGTTAAGCAATAAATTAAAATGGTTCAAATTAAATGTAGTCAAAAAGAATGATGCTGATAAATTGTTAGCTGGAGCTGAATTTACATTGTATAAAAATGCTGACTGTACCGATGAAGTAACGAAGGGAATTACTGATGATAACGGAAACTTATTATTTGACAAAGTTGAAGTGGGTACTTATTTTTTGAAAGAAACTAAAGCTCCTGCCGGTTACAGAAAGCTACTCGATCCAATAAAAGTAGAATTTAAGTGTATTGACGGTAAACATGTCTTTGTAGTTAATGATGTTGTTATTGATGAAAACAACAGTAATGAAAATTACAGCATGACAGTTGAAAATGACTGGTATATTGGAAATATGACAGTCATAAATGAACGTGGTGCTAAACTTCCTGCAACTGGTTCAAAAGGAACAGCATTGTTAGTTGGCGCTGGCACTATTCTATGTTTAGTTGGATTAAATAAAAAAAGAAAAAATAATAAAGGGGAAAATTAATTATGAAAACGAATATTAAAAAATCATTAATAGGGTTATTAGCTGTTTCTACAGCTTTTTCTGGTGCATTAGCAATAACTAATTTAACTAATTCAAACAGCAGTATTATTAGTTCTGTTAACGCTTATGAACAAGGACATATTACAATTAGAGCCAATGTTGGTGATAATGGTGAAGTACAGTCTTTAGCAGGTAAAAAATTTAATGTTTACAAAATTTTCGACGCTGAAAATTCAGCAGGAATGGAAAGTATCAATTATACTATGAATCCTGCATATGAAAAATCTTTAAAGAAAGTTACAGGAAAGGATACAGAATACGCAATCATTGATTACATTCAAACAATGAATAATAATACAGTGATCAATAATGTAGAAGCACCTCAATTGAATGAAAGCAGATATTCTAATTTCAGATACTTTATTGAAGATCTAAGAAATATGTTAGTTGCAGATAAAGCTGAACCAACACAAGTTATTACTGTTCCAGCAACCGCTAAAGAAAGCTACACATTAGATGTACCGTTTGGATGGTATGTTATTGATGAAACCACTAATGTAGCTGGTGAACATAGTGCATCATCTTTATGTATGGTCAATACTGCAAATCCAAACGTATATATTAATATCAAATCAGATTTTCCGGTAATCCAAAAGCAGATCAGAGAAGACGACAGCAGAGGAAGTATCGGAACTGATAAAGACGGATGGAATGATGTCGCTGATTTCGAGATCGGACAAACTGTGCCTTATCGTTACTTGACTTACGTTCCTAATATGAATGGTTATTCTTCTTATTATTTTTCAATGCACGACAGAATGGATGAAGCATTGACTTTCAATCCTGATAGTGTAGCTGTTAAAATTGGTAATAAGACTCTAGTTAAAGATGTAGATTATCGTGTAGTTACTGAAGGGATTCCTTCAGATGAAACTTTCCAAATTCAGATTACTGATCTAAAAGCTACAATAAATAAATATTTCTACCCTGAATATGAAGGTGCTGTACCTGAAATGGAAAAATTCTATGGGCAGAAAATTGTTGTTGAATACAGCGCAACATTGAATGAAAATGCATCAAATGATACAGGACGTCCCGGTTTTGAAAATGATGTAAAACTAGAATACAGCAATAACCCAGACAGTGATGGTACTGGGCAAACTGGAGAAACTCCATGGGATACAGTTGTATGCTTTACATTCCGCATAAACGGTATCAAAGTAAATGATCAGGATCCTGAAGTGAAGTTAGAAGGCGCTAAGTTTAGATTGTATAGCGACAGCTCATGTACAAAAGAAGTATATGTTAAAAAAGCAGCCAATGGTGACGGTTACACGGTAATAAACCGTGACAGTGTTAAAGGCGACGAAGCACCTGCCGAAGCTGTAGAGATGGTTTCAGATGAAAATGGTATTTTCAATATTGTTGGTTTAGACAGTCAGACATATTATTTGAAAGAAACTAAGGCTCCTGCTGGGTATCGTTTATTAAAAGATCCTATTAAGATTATAGTTGAGGCTACTTATGATGATGAAAATAGAGAAAATTATGTAAAGGGTGATGGTGCAACGAACAGAACTTTACAGAAATTAGAAGCATCAGCACATTTTAAAGAATTCTATTCAGGTAAATATTCTGAGTATGATAATAATTTGACTACTGATGTTGAAAATGGAATATTAAATATTAAAGTAGTTAATAAGGTAGGTTCAAAATTGCCTGCAACTGGTTCAACAATAACAGTGATCTTGGTTGGTGCAGGTACTGCAATGATGGCAACAGCTTTAATTAAGCGTAGAAAAGAAAATAAAGAAGATAAATAATGAGTAAAATTTTTAGAAAAGATATTTTTATTTTCATAATAGGGATAGCACTAGTATGCTACCCTATTATTTCAAGTTTCGTTGCCTCAAAAGATAACATGGGGTTAATATCGACTTACGAAACAAAAGTTGATAATTTAAGCTCAGCTGAAAAAAAAGAAATGATAAAAAAAGCTGAACAGTGGAATGATAAATTATATCGTCAGCAGAAAGGCATTTCAGTTGATGATAATCTTGATTATCAAAATATTTTAAACATTGGTGATGAAATAATTGGAACGATTGAAATACCAGCGATAGATGTAAATCTGCCGATATATCATGGAACTAATGATGATGTACTGAATATTGGAGCTGGACATGTTGAAGATTCTTCTATGCCCGTTGGTGGCACAAATACACATACTGTTATAACTGGACACAGCGGTCTGCCATCAAATAAATTATTTACAAGGCTGGATGAATTAGAAAAAAATGATAAATTTTATATTTATATACTTGATGAAGTTCTTGCATATGAAATAGATAAAATTGAAATAGTATTGCCTGAAAAAGCAGACTATACAATTGAAGATGGTAAAGACCTTGCAACCCTTGTAACATGTACACCATATGGTATTAACACACATAGACTGCTGGTAACAGGTCATCGTGTTCAATATGATCAGGGTGTAAAAGATACAATAAGAAAGAGTCTGCCATCCTCGCACGAACTTATCATTTATACAATACCATTACTATTTGTTGTTTTAGGAATTATAATTTTCAGAAGGAAAGGAGCAAAAAAATGATCAAAAAATTTATGATTTTCGCTGTTACATTATTAAGTGCAGTTGGAATTATAAGTACTGTAAGTACAGTAGATGCATATAGCGAAACTGGATCGATAACAGTTGCACTAGAAGACGGTGTCGCTGGCACATCAACAGAAGGTGTTGAATTTGAGCTGATTAAAGTCGGTGATGTCATTGACGGTCTTTATGAATATACAGAAGATTTTGCTGATGAAAAAACTGATTTAAATAAAGTTGAAAAAGCTGATGAAATGGAAGAACTAGCAATCAGATTAAATAAAATTGCAAATGAAAATAAAATTACTGGTATATCAGATATAACCGATAATACTGGTAAACTTGTTTTTAAAGAATTAAAGGTAGGTATCTATTTATTAAGAGTAACTGATTACAATGAATATGAATATGTTGAACCAACTTTAATTTCTATTCCAACATACGATGAAGATGTTCAGAATTCAATGAATTTTGATGTTACAGTTATTCCTAAACATACCCCTTTTAAGGTATCGGTATCTAAACAGGATATAACTGATCATAAAGAATTGGAAGGTGCTCATCTTCAAGTAACCGACGAAAAAGGAAATATTGTGGATGAATGGGTTTCTGGAAAAGAACCCCATATGATTCAGAATTTATTCTGTAATCATACTTATACATTGACTGAAACTATTGCTCCAAAAAATTATAAAGTAGCACAGTCAATTAACTTTAAAATTGAAGAATCAGGCAAAATTCAAAAGGTAATTATGTATGATGAGCTGATGCCGGTGAAAGTTAAAACAGGTGACAACACAAATACTGCTTTACTATTTGGATTAAGCGGATTATCTTTATTGGGATTAGGTTTATTTAAATTTAGAAAAAGAAAAAATTAATAGTTTGAAGAATTAATGACAGTAACATAGAAAAAATTTACATGCACAAATAAAGAATCGGTAAATATATTGTTTTTACATTTGTATAACATACTATATTTCACTGATTCTTTTATTCTACTGGTCAGATATGACCAGTAAGAACGAAAGGAATTTATATGAAGGACAATAAAATAAATTTCTCTCTCTCGATTCTTTATGATGTTGATATCAAAAACGATACTTATACTTTACTATATTTTGATCATATTAAAAAAATAAAAGGAATACCAAAAGAACTGTCAACAGCATTTAAAAATGGACTGGTCGATACTGGGTGTATTTGTGCCATGACATATGGAGGTGAAAAAAATGAGTAACACTTTAACATCACAGGTATTAGAAAAAAGCAATATTATTGATGTCATACAGTCGTATGGTATCAGTCTTTTTAAAGCAGGTCGCAACTATAAGGCTTTATGCCCCTTTCACGATGATAAAAATCCCTCTATGTCAGTATCGCCCGATAAACAGATTTTTAAATGTTTTTCCTGCCAGACAGCAGGTAATGCAGTTGATTTTGTTCTTCAGTATGAAAATAAGGTTAATAATAATCCAAATTTTAAACGCATTGATGCAATAAAAAAAGTTGCTGAAATATGCAATATTGATATACAAATAGAAAACACTATTGATAGAGAACCGGATTATTTAAATGCAAATCAAAGACAAATGGTTAAAATAAACAGCAATATCAATAAAGTTTTTTCATACTATTTGAATCAGACTGAATCCGGTAAAAAATCTCTTGACTACCTTTATCAAAGAGGATTATCCGATGAAGTTATTGCTGATCTTGAATTAGGATTCTGTCCTGAAAATACCGCCCTTTTAAATGATAAGAACTATTTAAATGCAAATGCTGTAGGAATAGTTAAAGAAAGTGAAAACGGAAGATATGAGGTACTGCGAAATCGTATTATTTTTCCAATAAGAAATGATAGAGGTGATATTGCTGGTTTTAGCGGAAGAATTCTTTCAAAAGAAAAAAGCAGTATCAAATATCTAAATACTGAAGAGAATGAAATCTTTAAAAAAGGCGACATACTATACAATTTTTATGATGCTAAAAAGCATACTGAAAATGATGGTATATATGTTGTCGAGGGGTATATGGATGTCGTAGCAGCTAAAATGACAGGATTGCATAACACGTGTGCTTTGATGGGTACTGCATTGACTGATAAGCATATTGAGCTTTTAAAAAGTATTAACCGACCTGTTAATCTAATGCTTGACAGTGACGAACCGGGACGAAATGCTATCATTAAAGCTATTGATCAGTTAGAACAAAATGGTATAGTGGTAAATGTAGTTGACTTGAAAGAACTGGGTGAACTAAAAGATCTGGGTGAATACTATGAATTTGTGATAAAAAATACAGATAAAGAAAAAGCAGGAGAAAAACTCGCATCACTTAAATCTGAGATTATGAGATTAAAAGAAAAGCCGGTTGTTTTTAAAATTAAAAGATATTTAGAAGAAATGGAATTAAAAAGCGACCTTAGTTTAGCTAACATTGAAGATATTTACAGGAATTTTAAAGATCAGCTTAAAGGATCAAATTTAACAGCAGTTACAGAATACATTAAAAGTATTTCCAATTATTCGCAGACTGAGATTCAAGAGATCCTGCACCCTGTTAATAAAAATTATTCAAAATTTTTATCTGCATCGCTTGATAAAGCACTGGATGATATTCTAACTCATGAAATAATCCAAAAAGAGGACATTGTTTTAAAAAACTATTATCTTCAAAACAAAAAAGATATTTTAAAAATGGCTGATTCTCTTTTACAGGAAGATGGCGGATATTTATATCAGGATGGAACAATCGCAGGATATAATCTTCTAAATGCAGTGTTAAGAGAAAATAAATCCTATGAACAGTATAAAGAGATCAATACTTTTAAATATCAGTCACTGTTTGATAACTGCTATGCTAATAACAGTGCTAATAAAATATCTCTTTCTAAAACAGGGCAGTTTCAGTTTATTGAAAAATACAACAAAACGTTTGAAAATGATGAATTAAAAGATAAAAACAATATAACTGAAGCTTATGTTATTGACAAAATAGATGATCTGTTTGATATCCTTCCTGTAAAAATGATGAATCGGTTTCAATTCAAGGATATACAGAGATCTTTTTATGAAAAAAAGATGATCTGTTTCGATTTTAATACTATTTTTGACACTATGCAGGTAAAGATGGGAATACTCGATTATTTTGATAAGAGTTTTAAAGCAGATGATAATAAACTAAAGGCGGTACTGATATATCCAAATCAGGATAAGTCTATCAAAATATCTGATAAAAGTTTAGTGAAAGAAATTAAAACTGATCAAAAAGATCATAAAGAAACAATTACCAAAACTAATGAGATAAATACTAAAAGTATTTCTAACAGTTATATCAATGTTTTTGTAAATCTCATAAAAAAAGAAACACAAAAAGGATTTTATTTTAAAGCGGGCAGAAACAATGACCGCTATTATTTTGCGCCAAAAGAAATATGTAAATGGTATGGAAATAATAAGAGGACTTTAGGTGTATCGTTACAAAATATCAATAAACTTGGTGAATATTCCTATGATGCAGAGAATAAAAAATTCACATATATTACCAATGCATCATATTCACAAATAGAAAAAGATTTTAAAGTATTTAAATCCAATACCAAAGAAAAGAAAAACAAAACAACATATATGCTGTTTAAAGAATATGATGTTAATTCCTTTGAAAAAAATGGAACTAAGTATGCAGTAGTTTCAATTCCTTATAAAAATGAAACTGCCACTATGACGATCCCGTTTTCATACAAACACAAAGAAACAGATGGAATGATTTCTTTTAAGGTTCAGGATAACTGGACGTATAATCTTGATTTAAATGGTATCAGAGAGAAAAAAACACCCGATGAAATAATGAAAATATATAATCAGCACAAAGATAAAGATTATGATCTTGATACAGCTGCTGATAGTAATGTTGATAATGATAAATTTGATGATTTTGAAAGGAGTGTGGCATATGGCTGATGCATCATCAGAAGCTAATTCAAATCTTAGAGATTTTAAACATGCAGTAATGCGAGCTCTGCATTATTTGAAAAGAGGAGCGCTCTTTGTAAATAAAATAATTTTAAAAGCCAAGAAAATATTTTTAAAAATTGTGGATAAATATTCTGTTACCAGATCATACAAGGCATTGTCTAAAAATAAATCCGGTATTTCATGCTCTTCTCCCCTGTCATTAAAAGATTTGGAGATTGTCAAGAAACAGGCTAAAAACTGGAAAATACAGTACAGTATAATCAAGGTAGATGCTAAAAACAAAAAAAAGGATGTAGGCTTCTTTAAAATGCTGAAAGAAGGGTTCGACAAAAAGTCCATTGAAGAACCTAAATATCAGATTGCATTTCGTACAGCTGATAGTGAAATAATGACAGAAATTTTAAAACAGGTTGCTGAAGAAAGGCTGAAAAGACAAATTTCAAGAGATCCTTCTGAGCGTACAGATTTTAATAAAGACGGTATAGTTGATGAAAAAGATTTTGAAGTAAGTCATAAGGAGCTGGATATGAAACCGGAAAATTTGGAGGAAAACAGAGAATATGGAAGTGTGATTTCAAGTGAGTTTAAAGATATAAATCATGCTGTAATTGATATTTCAAAAAACGATTTCTGTAAAACAAATATTGAAACGACATTAGAAATTGAAACCTTTTCTGCTTATGTAAACAGAGATTCAAATAATAATCCGGTAGTATCAGTTATTGTGAAGCAGGAAGATTTAGAAAAATATCAAACTCTTTTAAATGATAATGATATTAAAGATTACACACTCATGGAGGCGAATTTTGACCATAATGCTTCCCCTATTAATTATGCAGATACAGTTCAGCTTAAATTTAAAAATGAGCAGGATTATAAAGATTTTAAAAATCAGTATAGCGATGTTTCTTTTAATGCACAAAGAAGCTGTGAGAATAATCAGTATCAGTGGACAGTATTCGTTGAGGAGGATAAACTGTCAAAAAAGTTCGAGAACGACATCAGGAAGCCATCCTTAGAGAAAGTTTTAGACGATATAGAAAAAGACAAGGAAATCAGTATTAATGATGTCGGTAAAGATCTTGATTTAGGTAAAGATCTTGAATTGAATATTGAAGAATAGAGGTTATATACAGTGCTGGTAAAAAAAGAACGAAAACGCAGTAAATTAATATACATTATACCTATGCTGACAGCTTCTTTATATTCGATAAGAGTATATTCGCTTATGAAAATAAACAATACTCCTCTAAAACTGGAATATCTGGAAACGTCATTAAATAGAATAATCGATCCATCATTTCCTTTAGTATTAGACAGGCAGGCAGTTATGACTGCTTTTTTTGTTGCGATATTTGTTTTTGCTTTGATAAATACTTATCTTGGCAGTTATAAAAGAACTGTTCAGGAACAGACATACGGTAGTGCTGAATGGGGTGATGCCATGGATCTTAATAAAATGAAAGCAAAAAAATATCAGGACAATGTGATTATCACAAACACCGAACAGTTTGCCAAAGATGCAAATATCAGTAATATAAACAGACATATCTTTGTCTGCGGACGACCCGGAACCGGAAAAACGAGAGCGTTTTTATATCCAAATATTCTTTCTGCTACAGGTTCGGTAGTCATAACTGATCCTAAGGGTGAAGCGTTGAGAGCCTTAGGACATTCTCTTTTATCGCTGGGTTATAGAATCAAAGTATTTAATCTTGACAAAAAATATGAATCCAACCATTATAATCCGTTCCATTATATTAAAAAAATCCCAAAAGTTATCTATCATCTTGATGATGATATAGCTGAGGTAACGAATGAAAAAACTCTAGCTCAGGATGATGTTATGTCACTGATCAATCTGCTGTTCAAAGCCACTCAATCGACTACGATCAAAAGCAGCACAGGTGATCCG
Organism: Erysipelotrichaceae bacterium; assembly: GCA_021770925.1. GTDB lineage: Bacteria > Bacillota_I > Bacilli_A > Erysipelotrichales > Coprobacillaceae > Thomasclavelia. Next base: position 24,467 of record JAETPY010000002.1, read on the forward strand.
TTTTGGGAAAAAGCAGAAATGATATTTTTACAGGCAATAACCTACTATATGCTTTTTAGACTTCCTGAAAATGAACATACATTTTCAACAATGCTTGATCTGATCAGAAAAGCAAATCCTGATGAAAATGATAAGTGTCAGCTGGATGCTATTTTTGAAAAGTGGAAAGCAGAAGAACCAAATCATGTCGGAGTAAAACAGTACGAACACTTTAAATCAGCTAGAGGAAAAATGCTTAGAACTATTGTTTTGACAGCTGTTGCTCGGCTGGCTCCTTTGAATATAGAAGAAGTTTCAAATTTAACATCGTATGATGACTTAGAATTAGATAGTTTAGGAATGCCTGAAGAACAGGGAAAAATTGCAATATTTATTGTTACTAAACCTTCAGATGATGCATTTAACTTTCTTGCAAATCTGATGTATTCTCAGATGTTTAGTCTTTTGGATTATAATGCAAATAAATTTAACGGGTGTCTCCCTACACCTGTAGATATATACTTTGACGAATTTAAACAGCTGGGTGAAATTCCACGTTTTGCTGAAAATCTAGCATATGTACGTTCATTTAATGTTGGTTTTGCAATATTTTTACAATCTCTTTCGCAGATCAAAGAACTTTATGAAAAAAGCTGGGAAACAATTCTTGACTGCTGTGATTCAATTCTTTTTCTTGGTTCCAATTCAGATTCGACACTGGAATACATGGAAAATATGCTTGGCAGTAAGACATGGTATAAAAAATCGACATCACGTACATTTTCAAAAAATGGTTCAAACAGCAAATCCTATGATATTGTTGGGCGAAAACTAGCTTTTAAAGACGAAATCGGTCGAATGCCTAAAGGAAAATGCATTGCAAAAATCTCCAACACTGAACATAATGTGTTTTATTCTGATATTTATGATTTGAAAAAACACCCAAGATATAAAACTTTATTTGAACCAAGAGACCCAAAAACAATAAATAATCTGTATGATCATAGAAAATATCTTGAAGCTAATCATAAAAAGGTAATCAGGAAAAAGAAGTTTGAAGAAATGGGTATCAATGCGGAAATAGTTACAATTGCATCAGACAGCATAGATCCTGTTGATCTTGCTAAATTTAAAGTTGTTGGAAATCAGGATACAGATTTATCAAATTTTTAGAAGGTAATAGTGGTCATATATGACCACTATTTTTATGGAGGAAAATATGAAGAATTTAAAAAAATATTTATGCAAGAGCTATGAAAAATACAAAAAATCTTTTTTAGCTGTTCATACAGCACTAATCACTTTTATTATATCAACCAATATAGTTTATGCTGAAAGCAATACTGGAGCGATTGACAATTTTGTTACGTATATCACTGACTGGATGGTAAAAATCGGAGGAGTTCTCGCACTGATTGGAGGAGTGATGTTCTGTGCAGGGTGGACGAGAGATGATGCAGATGGAAAATACAGAGGGTTAATGGTAGTTATGGCAGGATTTATGCTAATTGGTATTGCTAAATCCCCTGATATATTTGGACTTTAAGGATTGATTTTATGTTTGATAATTTTATTATAGAAATATTTAATCTTTCTTTCACCATCCTTGGTCAGACGATATCATGCAGTAATCTTACAAAAACAGTAGTTCATCTATTAAGCCTAAATAATATACAAAATGAATTGAGTTCATTATGGAGTTTAGGTTCAATGGTGCATAGCGTAATCCTTCCTTTTGGATATTCTCTTTTGACTTTGTTTTGTATGCTTGAACTGTTGCAGAGAATGAGCGATCCTGAACGAGTAACATGGGAACGTGTCGCAATGACGATCTGCAAGTTTATCTTTATAAAAGTTATTATGACAAACAGTTATAAATTTGCAACGATGATTTTGCAAATAACGCAAGATATATATCACTCAGTATGGGTAAAAATTGGTAGTTCTGGTGCAACTCCAGACCTAGGGCAGATTATGGCTGAAATATGCTCAGGATCTATGGCTGCTCAGTTAGGTTATTTCGCACTGACAATTATTATATGGGTAATATATTTAGGAACAGTAGTTGGCGTAGTAACAATAGTTTTTACAAGAATATTTAAAATGGTCATCTACAGCAGTACATGTGCAATTCCGTTAGCTATGGCTACAAATGAAGCAACTTCACAGGGGGCTAAACGTTTTTTTATGGCGCTAGCTTCTTTAGGACTGGAAGCCACTGTTATTATGATATCTACTAAAATTTATTCTCTGATGCTGTCAGGATTGAGTGACAGTGCTCAGGGAATAAATGTTGTTCTTGCTGTAATTATAATTAATGCATTATATCTTGGCTTAATGAATTTTGGAAATTCAATAGCTAGAGAATTGACAGGGGCATAGGAGGGGTAACATGGATCAAATAGAAATAAGAATACATGAAGAAATCGATAACTACAGTGAAAAATTCTACTGGTTTACTTTTAGACAGTGGGTAGCAGTTATACTTTTTGGTATTACAGCAGTTCCTTTTTACCTGAAATTCAGAACAATCCTTGGAGAAGATCCAATATCTTATATTATAATTGCATATGCTATTCCATTTGCTTTTATCGGTTTCATTCCAATTCAAAAAATGCCAGCCGAAAAAATAGTAAAATATATTTTCAGAAAAGAAACGGTATTTTTCAAAGAACTGCCTTATAAAACTGAAAAAGAAATATTTTTAGAAAAAGAGTATATGAAAAAACTTAGACTGTCCACTAGAATAAAAAAAAGTTTATCTAAAAAAGCTTCTCTGCAGGTACAGGAAGCCTGCAGGGAATATGTTAAAAATAATATCCAGCAATCAACTTTTGAATCAGATAAAAAAAGCAAAGATATTATAAAGAATAAAACAACTGAAAAGCTCAAGATTACCAGAAAAGAACGAAAAAAAATAAAAGAACAGAAAAAATTAGAAAAGTTTAAAGCAAAAGCATTAAAAAAAGGCTGGATCAGTGATGTTCAAAATAATACAGTAAATAATTTTTCTGATCAGCAGATAGAACAGATGATGATTGAATATTTAAAAAAGAAGGATGCTAAAAAAAATGAGTAAAGTTAAAATAAAAGATGATTTAATGAATGTTTTATCCAAAATCAAATCAGAACCCATAGATAAGCCAGTAACCACGCAAAGAGTGATTGAAACATTTTTTGATGAGTTTTATGAAGATACTAAGATTTTTAAAATAACAGGCGGTTTATATTCAATCTGTTTTGAATATTCAGATATTTCATTTGCAAAAGCAAAATTAGATGTACAGGAAAATATCTTTTTAAAGTGGGTGGATTATTTAAATTCTTTTTCTTCTGACTGTCATATTCAGGTAATAAATATCATTCAGCCAATAAACAGCGAAACTTTCGAAAATGAGTATATGCTTCGAAATGTAGAAACACTCCCCTCTCCTAAAATTGCTGAAGAAACTAACCAGCTTATTGAACTGGGGGTTGGCAATATAAATGAAACTCTAGAATCAAAACGTTATATTGCTGTTACTATAAAAAATGATTCATATAATAATGTTAAGGAAAAATTTATGGATATTCAGCTTAAATCTGAAGAAAAATTTAAGGAGCTTGGATCTTCTATTAGAAGAATATCTGTAGATGAAAGATTGGAAATACTTTATAATTTTTTCAACTGTGCTAAATGGACAGATAAAAACAATCTATCCATACTGAAATGCGCAAAAAAAGAAAATGCAACTGTTTATGATGTTTTAGCACCAAAATCTATTCTGTTTAAAAATAAAGATTTCACATTAATAGATAATAAAAAATTTGTTAAGATCTTATATCTAGATGATCTGCCAAGCTCACTTACTCCAAAACTCTATAATGTTCTTTCGAAACAGAAAATGGAACTTTATATTACGCAAAACATCAACCCTACTAATAGTGCAAAATCTATCAAGAAAGTAAATAAAAAAATTACCGGTATGAAGTCAGAGCGTTTAGCTAAGATAAGAAGAGCAGCTAAACAGCATATTGATTATAATGCTGTTAAGGATGAAAAGTTAGAAGATAAGCTGAGAGATGCAAAACAGCTTAGAAATGATCTTCAAAAAAACAACCAAAAGATCTTTAGATCTAATCTTTTAATAATGGTCGTAGCTTCAAATGCAGACGAAATGAATCGAAACTGTAAAAGAATCATGGATATAGCAGGTGAACAGCTATGCAATGTAAAACCGCTACTGTTTCAACAGCTTGAAGGAATTCAAAATGTTCTTCCTTTTAGCAGAGATAATTTACAGATACTAAGAACATTAACCTCTGAAGCTACTGCTATACATGTGCCATTTAATACAAAGGATCTTATTCATAAAGATGGAATATATTATGGTGTCAATTTATTATCGAAAAACCCTGTAATTGTGGATAGAAAAAAACAATTAAATGGTAATGGATGCGTTTTAGCTACTGCAGGTGCTGGTAAATCTTTTATCATCAAATTTATGATTGAACAGATTATGAATAAATATCCTGATGATGATGTTATTATTGTAGATCTTAATACAGAATACAATAATATTATTAAAGAGTTTAATGGACAGACACTAGAAATATCAAATACATCAAAAACTTATTTGAATCCTTTTCACATGGATATAGGATATGATGACAAAGAACCTATCAAATCAAAGATTGAATGGATTCTTGCGTGGTGTGAATCGCTTCTTGGTGGACGTGATCTTACCGGCAGTGAAAAATCAATCATTGACAGATGTGTAAAAAATTTATTTTTTGATTACGAGCGCAGTGGTTTTTTAGACAAAACATTAATTCCCAATTTAAAGAAGTTTTGGAATGAACTAAGCAGTCAGCAGGAATCAGAAGCAAAAAATCTTGCTTTGATTATGGAAAGATATGCAAAAGGTTCACTGGAGATGTTTGCTCATGAAACAAATATAGATATCCATAATCGACTTGTTAGTTTTGATATCAGTAAATTACCTGAATCAATCTTAAAGACTGGATACCTAGTTGTTTTAGATCATATATGGAACCGTATTACCAACAATCGAAAACTGAAAAAAAATACATGGATAATTATTGACGAATTTCATGTTCTGCTTGAAAATGTTTATTCAGCTCAGTTTGTAGCTAAGCTCTATAAAGAAGGCAGAAAATATAATTCATTTCCAACAATCATTACTCAAAATATTGCTGATATACTTGAAAATAAAAATGGTAGAAAGATTTTAAGTAATAGTGAATTTGCTGTGGTATTAAAACAAAAACCACTTGATCTTGTTGAAATATGTAAGATCTTTGATATAAGTAATGAAGAAGCAAGTTATATAACATCTGATATATCGGGTCAGGGAATTATTGTATACGGAAATTCAAAAGTGCCTTTTAGAAATAATGTACCTAAAGATTTTTATATATACAAACTTAATGACACTTCAAATAATGCAAATATAGCATTGCAGCGATGAATGGTTCAGAAATAAAAAAAAGTCAGGTACATGATTTGTCAGATGCTTCTATCGCTTTAAGCGCCGAGATTCTGGCAGTATCAAAAGGTGTAGAAAAACTTCCTTCAATTGGAATCGAAGTATCAAGTAGAGAAACAGCAAGTCGCATTAAAACTATCAGCGGTGATGAAGATTCTGCATCAGATGCTAAAACATCTGATATAGAATCCCTGCTCAATGAAAAAAACAGAGGTATAAAGACAATTAGCAATGGCAATGATGAGGTGTCAATTGACAGAACATCTGATATAAGATTCGTATTCAATGAAAAAAGGAACAGTATAAAAACCAGAGTTAATGAATCATATGCTGAAGATACAGGATCTATGTATATATCAAAAAGTATGATTAAAACAAGAGTAGCTAATATCGAAAAAAAAGAAACAACGTATAATTCTGTAGACAGTGAAAAAATTGTAGATATTAAAACAAAAGATACAAAGATGCGTTTTGGTATAAATACAGGAACAGTTTCCAAAGGGCTTAAAAAAACCGGCAGTGTTTTAAGGAAAACGTCAAAACTGATTAAGTCAGGTTCTGATATTCAAAATGGTGATTCAACAATTGATAAAGAAGCAGGAAAAATTATTACTAATCTTTCTGTCAGAAAAGGAACACGTATCATTAAAAATAAGATAATCCAGCTTCTAAAAAAGGTATTAAAAAAATTAACTCTACGATTGTCGATTTTTCTTTCACTTTTAATTATTCCAGCAATTATTATATGTGTATGCGGAGCTGGTGTATCCAGTGTTTTTGGATCTTCAGGCGGAAAGGAAGTAATAAACCAGTATGAAAACTACTGCACAACTTGGTCACAAAACTATGATTCAAAAGTCGGTTTATTTGAGCAGAATAATCCTAATGGTTCAATTATCTGTAATTATGGTGTCCGTGGCAGATGTGACTGGAAAGCTGTTTTATCATTGATACAGGCAATATTTAAGGAACCGTCATTTTCAGAGGAAGAACAAAAAGTTCTTTCGATTTTTGAAAAACAGAATGAAGATGGTCTTTATGAAACACATATAGAAACAAATACTAACGGAGTTGCGACTCTTGAAATAAAAAACGCAACATTTGATGATTATGTAGACTGCTTAAAGAAAAACAGCAGTTATATAAACAGTAAAGTGGTTGAAGAAGCAAAAGAGTATTACAACTCTGAAAATCTTATATCTGAATTCAGTGTTGATTTTCAAGTAAAGTATGGATCAAATGACAGTATTGAAGGCGGTACTGTTGTTTCTGGTAACAGTGCTCTTGGAAATGCAATAGCACAAAAAGCATTAACACGATTAGGGTATATGTATGTCTGGGGTGGTTGTCACTCTATGAATCAGGTCAAAGATCCAAACTGGACAAAATTTGACTGTTCTGGACTGATATGCTGGGCTTATTATCAGGGTGGTGCTAATATCGGTACACAGACTACAAAAAGTTTATCAAAGATGGGAAAGAAAATTTCTTTTTCTGAATTACAGGCAGGCGATATTCTTCTGTATTCAAAGGATGGAACGTATAACGGCATACACCATGTAACGCTTTATATTGGCGGTGGCAGAGTTGTCCATGCGCCTCAAACAGGCAAAGCTATAACAACTAAATCAGTAGAAAGCGATAAAAAACACCTGTATTCGTGCAGAAGATTATATTAATAACAGATAACAAACTGTTATCTGTATTTAGAATAAAATAATTATTGATTTATAAAAAATAAGTAGAATTTTATTATTTTATATGATAAACTAATAACTGATGAGGGAGTATCAGCAATAGTTTCTCAAAAATAAGTTGTTGTATTTATGATAATTACTCCCTCGTTAAATTGGTTTTTAGACAGTCGATGGCTGTCTTTTTTTATTTTAATTGAAATGAAGGTAACAATATGAAAGATAATTTAATATGTATAAAAAATTTAAAAAAAGAAGGATTTTCCGTTGTAGCAGATGAAAATACTAGGGATATGTTTTATGTTGAACATATGTATCCTGTTGGAAGTCAGATTCCGGACGAAGAAACATTAAAAGAGATGGATGATGCAATTTACGAGTTGTACTTAATGGAGGAAAATTATGACTAAAAAATATAAGGTTTCCCCTGAACAGATAAAAAAAGCTAAAGAAAAACTGGATAAAACGCTACAGGAAAGCGAGCATGTCATCAGTGATCTGATTGAGAATTATCAAACCTCATCAAACGATCTGCATGAACTGCTCGCTTTTTCATCTAAATTTTATAAATATTCATTAAAAAATACTGCACTTATTTTTAAACAGAATCCATATGCAAGTTTTTGTGCTTCCTTTAAAGACTGGAAAGCTAAAAATGCTAATATAAAAAAAGGTTCAAAGGGAATGACTATACTTGTTCCAAAAACTATCAAATATATTTATGACAAAAATAGTGAAAAATATATTAAATGGAGTGAAGCAAAAGATGATATTAAAGAGCAGGCTAAAAGCGGTAAATTGAAGATTTATGAAAAACTAGTATATGGAACTGGAACTGTTTTTGATATTAGTCAGACAGATTATCCAAAAGAGAAATACCCTTCCCTTCTATCGGTCGGATATGAATCAAAAGAGCATGGGAAACTTGCTGATGTACTTGCAGATTACTGCCGAACATTAGGATGTAATGTATACTGTGAGCAGTTTGATTCAATTACATTGAGCGGATTTTATGATTATAAGAAAGATATGATAGCTGTTAATTCATTATTAGATGACACTGCAAAATTATCAACTTTATCACATGAGTTTGGACATATGATTTCAAATCATAATGATATAGACGGTAAAAGTCCATTGCAGAAAGAATTTGAAGCAGATGTAATAAGTATTATGTTTCATAAAAATTATGGACTTGAAATCCCGATTAGACGAAAAGAGCATTTTAAAAAAGTTTTTGACAGTCTGATAGAAGAAATAAAAGAGCTGGGAGAAAGTAAAAAAGATACTGCTGATGTTAAAAGCTATGTAAACAAAAAAGTTGAAACACTAATTTCTGATGCCTTTGAAAATTATAAAAAGCACGCTATGCGTCTGGATGAACTTAATCGTGAAAAAATACAAGAGGTTATGCCTGAGAAAATAGAAAATGAAAAAGATTACTCAAAAGCAGAAATTGAAATTAATATATAGTGGTCAGGTATGACCAGAAGGAGCTAATATGGAAGAATTATTATTATATTTTTCGCTAAAATATGATGGGAATTTTGACAAAATATTTGATGCTTTAAAATCTAAAGAAACTATTGATGAAAAACTGAGAAGTGAACTGTTTGAAACTTTTTATAAAAGCAGCAGTGCTAAATTTACAACTCTTGTGTCTGATAATTATCCTGCTAAGCTGAAAGAAATATCATGTCCCCCTTTCGTTCTTTACTATCATGGAAATTTGTCACTCGTTGATAAGAACTCGGTTGCTGTTGCTGGCTCACTGAAACCAAGCGAATATGAAAAAAAGTGTACTGAGCTTTATGTTGATTAATTAGCAAAGAAAGAAGATGTTATTATAACAGGTATGCAGGAAGGTGTGGCCACAATTGCATTAAAGCAGGCTATGAAAATCAGTGATAAGGTTATTGCTGTACTTCCCTGCGGTATAGACAGCTATTATCCAAAGCAAAATAAGGAACTCTATGAAGCAATGTGCAAAAACGGGCTTATCATAAGTGAATATCCTAGAAAATTAGAAGTGAAAAAAGATCAAATAGTTCAGCGACTAAGATTAGTATCCGGCATTTCAGATAAAGTTTTATTAACAGAAACCGAGACAAAATCCAAACAGCATATAATTGTCAGCTATGCTCTTGAGCAAGGAAAAAATGTCTATGCCATCCCATCAGGTGTCATGGATAAAGATTTTCAGGGAAACAATGATTTAATAAAAATGGGAGCGATTATAGTTACATCACCTAAAGATATTACTGATCTATCGGATATAGATATTAAAGATTTAGACAACAGTGAAATCGATATGGAAATGTAACTCAATAACCCTGATAACAAACAGTTATTAGGCGGTTAATCACATGAAGATAATTAATATAAGGTGGTGTGAAAATGATTGATGAAACTGAATTATTGATGCTCTATCGCAGAAAGAAAAGAAAAAAAATTATAATTATTTCTATCGTAGTAGTGACTATAGCTTTTATAAGCGTATCAAGTTTTCTGTTTGCTTATAAATATATGAATTTTAATTATTTTAATTCTGAAATAAAAATGAATACTGATGATTATGAATTTTCTAATGATGTTTTTAGAATCGCATCCAGCAAAAGTAGAAACATTGATATTGAAGATTTAATTGAATCTTACAATAAAGAGTATTTTGAATTAAAAGTTAGTAATGATAAAGAAACAAAAAAATGTTTAAAGAGTTTAAAAAACGGAACACCAGGTACTTATCAGGCAAATATTATATTAAAAAATAAATATCACACAGAGAAATCAGTTTTAAAGATTAGTATTTATGATGATATATCTCCTGTTTTGGAATTATCACAGGAAATTATTGAAATCAACACAAATGACAGTATTGATTATAAATCATATATAATCAAAGCTGAGGATAATATTGATAAATTAAGTGTAGAAGATGTTATTCATAATGAAATAAACACTGCGGTAAGCGGTAGTTATGTATTAAACTATGTTCTTCAGGATAAAGCAGGCAATGAGACATCCAAAGATATTCAGGTTACCGTTAAACAACCGGTAACTGTTAATAGTGATACAGTAGCTGATTCATCAGTTGATGAATCAGTAAGTAGGAAAAATGTCACATCCAGTCCATCTGATAAAAAAGAAAAGCCATCTGCTGAAAATAAATTTTTTAGCGGAAATTCAATTGATTCTTATAATCAGGCACTGGAATATGCAGAAAAAAATGGAAAAAACGGATATGAAGTCAAGCCTACAGGTGAAGGCTTTCAAGTAACTTTATATTAGTTCCACCAAATTACCATAAATTAAGATATGTTTATTGAAAGGAAGAATAAAATGGTTTTATTTGAAACTGTTAGAGATCTGCGGTTTGCGGATAATATTGAAAATGCTTTATCATCTATTGATAATGAATTAAAAAAAGCCAATCTGTTAAAAGAACGTGAACTGGAATTAAAAGATAAAGAAATAAAATTAAAAAAAGATAATGATTTTTTAAAAGAGGATTATAAAAAAGCTTTTGAGGAGGCATGTGCCCGACTAGAGGATATGGACAAGATTTTATATAAAATAGATCAGTCAGTCGAACCCTTTTCTAAAGAAAGATACCAAAATATAATACTCACTAATATTCATAAATTAGAAAAAACTGAAAATAGTAAATTTCCAGAAGTGCTGGAAATTTCAAAAGAAGAATTTGACCAGTTCACTAAAACATTTAATCGAAATAAAACAGAGTATAAAGAATATTGTGAACAGGTTCAACAAAATTTTGGAAGCAGTTTTATGTTTTTTGATTTTGAAAATCGTAAATACATATGTTATGATTTTATTCAAGGAGAAAACGGTTTACCGAATATTGAAGAAATTACAAATAGAGAACTTGCATTACAGTGGCTTGATGGTCAGATTGAAATAGATGAAGTTAGAGAAATAGAAAATAAAATGGATATAGAATTAGATATTGAAATGTAAACAACTGGTCATATATAACCAGTTGTTTTTTTATATATGTTACTGTGTTTGAACATATATAATGTTCAAATTTTTAAGGGGTTTGGGGACTTTCCCCAACAAGCTACCGTAGGTAGGGTGTCCGGACAGACACCATGCTTGCGAAAATTCAAATCGTGCAAAACACTCTTTGAATTTTAGAAGAAACGTGACCGTTTCTTAGCGTGCGCGCACGCAAAAAATCTCAGCCAAAAACAGTGTTCATATGAACATTGTTTTTGGCTGGTTTTATATTTTTACTTACGATTTTTTGGAGGAGTAAATATGTCAAGAAGAGAAAATAAAAAACGATATGAACTGTATTTTACCAATGATGAATGGAAAAAAGTTACATGGCTTGCAAAACATTTTCAATGTAAAGATTATGCTTCTTTTATACGTAATCGGGTACTAAATGGAAAAGTAGTTATCGAAACTGTTCACAACAAAGAAGAAGTTATTAGTGAAATAAAACAAGTTGGGAACAATATCAATCAAATCGCAAGAAAACTTAATAGCATGTCTAAAAACACTGTTGCCACAAAACAAGATATGCTTCAGGCGAAACTGCTTGCTAAGCAATGTTTAGAGGAACAAAAAAAACTTTATACAACAATTTCAAAAAAACTATATGTCGTTCATGAAGAGGTGAATGATTATGACAGTGACATTTAGAAAAGCACTACATAAAAGCAATCTTGGTTGTCTTATTTATATTACAAATCCAAATAAAACAGATGGCGGACTGCTTGTCAGCGGAATCAACTGTTCACCAGATGCAAATCTTGCACACAATGAAATGCTGATGATGAACCGCTTATATAGCAATAAAGGAAGACGTACCGGCTATCATATTTATCAGTCATTTAATTACACTGATAAACTGAGCTATGAAGAAGCGCATGAAATAGGAATAGAAACTGCTAAACGGTTATATCCGGATTTTCAGGCAGTTGTAGCTACTCATATTGATAAAGCACATATACATAATCATATAGTTTTAAACAGTGTCAATATCAAGACGGGAAAGAAACTTACTGACAGTTTATGGCATGAGGAAGGCATATCGAATCTGCGAAAGGTATCTGATGAAATAAGTAAAGAATACGGGTTAACGGTATTAAATGATGCTCCGCCAGTAAACAAATACAGCAACAAAAATTTTTTGTACAATTTTGCAAACAAGTCATGGAGAGCACAAATAAAAGAAGATATAGAACGACTAATTGAAAATGCTGAAGACTTTGAAGAACTGCTTGAACTTTTAGAAAATGAAGGATATTTAATAAACCGTGGTAAATATATAAGTGTCAAAACTTTTGGGATGAAAAGATTTGTAAGACTTAAAACTATTGATGATGGAAAATATTCAGAGAAAAACCTTCGACAAAGGATAAGATCTATTCGTTACAGGACTTATCAGGATCAGTTACTTGAATCAAAACATATTTTATATAAGAATATCCCTGAAGAACAAAAATCTAATAAAATTAACCGTAACAAATTAAGTGGTTATATGTCTTTACAGCAGTATAAGATGAAGACTTTTATTAATAAGCAGGATACTTTAGCTAATAATTTAACAGATGAAAACAGCAGTGAATATTATAAAAGGCGCTATCTTATAGTGAAAGAAATCAATCAGATCAATAAAGTTTTTGAAATAATGAATAGTGAAAAAATAAACAGCTACAATGATGTTGATCAGCGTATCCTGCAATATGAAGATGATTATTCCTGTTTAAAAAGAAATTATGATCATCTTAAGATTCACAATCGTCAGCTCCAGAAACTTATGCCGATAGCCAAAATTTACATTGAAACATGTTATTATAATGATGCTTTAAAAGCGTGCAGTTCAGCTGATAAAATAGAAATGAAAAAAAACTACAGTAAAGAACTTAAATTATTTGAAGAAGCTAAAAAAGAATTAAATGCTTTTAAACCAACTACATCTATAAAAGAAGTAAAACAGATTATAACAGAAGCAAATACATTAAAAGCTGAGACTAATGCCTGCCTGCTTGCAATAAAAAGAATTGAAGAAAAGATAGACAGACTTAACTATATAAAATCATACAGCTATCGTAACGAGATTGATAAAATGAATAAAATACTAACCAAAGGCTTTTATGCAAATAAAGAGCAGATACTCGACAGTGACAGAGAAGGAAAAAAACTCGTTATGCTTCGTGATCAAAGAACTTGCTTAGAAGTTGATCAGGAGGCAGTATCGTGGGTGAAGTATAATAAAAAAGCATACATATATATAATTGAAGATGAGCATTATAGACTTTATGACAAAGAAAATAAAAAGTATTATGATGAAATCTCGGGTAAAAATATTGATACCTTAGAAAAAAACAGATCAGTAAATTATGAGTATAAATATCAGTAAATTAAGCAAATCATATTGAAATAATGAATAAAATATTATATAATGACTATAGTTTAATGAATGGAAACATTCAAAAAAGCGGTGTTCCCCACCAAATAAGCGGGCATGGAAAAAGCGGTGTTCCCCACCAAATAAGCGGGTATGGAAAAAGCGGTGTTCCCCACCAAATAAGCGGGTATGGAAAAAGTTGAAAAGCTAGAGAATACTCTCTAGCTTTTCGTTTGGAGGAAATAAGATGAAAGAAAAGAATCCCGTATATAAATTAGTAATTGTAGATACTAGTTATTGTGATTTTTTAAGAAAGTACGACTATAGAGTAAGCTATAATGCTAATGAAAAAGAATTAAGACCGTTCGTTGGAGTTTTGTTTACTATAAATAATTGCAAATATTTTGCACCATTATCTTCACCTAAGCCAAAACATTTAAAAATGAAAAATCAAATCGATTTTTATAAAATTGATAGTGGAAAACTGGGTGCAATAAATTTTAATAATATGATTCCGATTCCTGATGGCAGTTATACTGTGATTAATACAAACGCTGTATGTTTAACATATGCAGAGAAAAGATATCAAAATTTATTAAGAGACCAATTAAGATGGTTAAATCGTGAGGGCGGTGGACTAAGAGAGAAAGCGTTAAAATTATATAAAAAAAGAACAAACAATAATTTGCCTCAAAGAGTTACTGAAAGGTGTTGTGATTTTAAGACACTTGAAGCAAAATGTAAAGAATATACTGAAAAAACAATTGAAAATGATTTAACTCTAGATGATGATATTGGGTTAACAATTTAAAAATATTTCTTTTGAGAAGTGCAAGCGAGTGAATATATATTCACTCGCTTTTTTTATTTTCTGCTCTTATCCATTTGCCGTTAATGTAACGGAACTTATAAGGATAGAGACATTTTTCTTCAGCTAAATGACTGCATCCAGTACAATCTTTTTCTTTTTTAAAATCAGGTGGAATTTTTATTTTATATCCATATGGACATAATGCATTTTCTAACTCTTTTTTAGAATTGAAAGGCTGATGTATTAGCGAACTGTTTTCATACTTGTTATTTAGATAGCTGACTGATTTTTTTAAACACTCCTCAAAAATTATATTTTTAAGCTCATCAAGTTTTTCGTAATCCTTTATTAAATCATTAATGTTTATATAGAAATTGTATTGACTGACAGGAATATTTTTTTTATCAAAATAGAGTTTTACAATAAATTCATTATCCTCAATAATAAATGTAAAAGTATTATTTTTATGATTAATATTGGAAACTTTATACTGCAAAATTTTTTTTGCTTCTATTCTTTTTTTCAACTCTTTGTTTTTTAAATGGATTTTCAAATATTTCATGGTTTCTTTTGAAATATTTAATATTTCAGGATAATCACTCTCATTTAACTGTTGCCATATAAATTCGGGTATAAAATTGTTAATATTAAAGTAGCAGTGGTTTTCATACATCTTGTGCCTAAAATGATTTTTTTGTTTTTCTGAAAAAACAGCAATCAGTGGTTTTTTGCACTGCGGACATATACAATTGCAATTTATACCTGCTTCATCTTCTTTAAGGTCATTTATGGTTACTAATAAATTATTTCTCAAACCAAAAGGTATTTTATTATCGCGCATTTTATAATCTCCTGTTATAAATGAATAAATTCAAAATCAGTGGTCATACATGACTACTGATTTTTTTGTATATCTTTCTCATTGAGTTCAAGCAATGTATTTCCATCCTGATCTATAAAACATAATCTGGTTTCAGTTGCCTTTGCTAAAAGAATAAGATCACTTACCCGATATGAATCAGTAGTTCTTTTTTTGTTCATTGTTTGAGGAATAGCGCCAATTGTTCTTCCAAAATCAGCAAACGAAAGTCCTTTTCCAGCTAAAAGGGATTTTATTTTTAAAGTTATTTTTGAATCATCTTTTTTATTTTTACGCATTGTTGTTCACCTCATAATTATTATACCTCCAAAAATATAAATAATCAATTTTTATTATAAAATAGCAAAAAAACATTATTTGTATATTGAAAATAATAATAAAAAAATATTATTATTTAATCATAAAAGATTATTTTTTAAATTATTATGAATGGAGAGAGTAATGATTATTATGAAGAGAATAAACCACTTTGATACCCGAAGAATAGCTATTTATATAAGAGTATCAACAAAAAAACAATATGAAGAAGGATGTAGTTTAGAAGTTCAGGAGAACCAATGTAGAAAATTTGTATATAAAATGGGATATACTGATGATGATATTGATATATATTCAGATGGCGGAAAATCAGGTACTAATATCAATCGTGCTGATTTATTAGATCTTTTAGATGGAATAAAAAAAGGATTATATAAAATGGTTGTTATGATGAAATTTGATCGACTGACTAGAGACCTCATTGACTTTAATTCAATCATAAAAATATGTAACAATATGGAGTGTTCTTTGATTCCGCTTGACAATCCTAAAACGGATTTAAAAAATCCTATGGAAAAAGCTAATGCAAATGTTTCAATGATTTTTTCTCAACTTCAACCTGAACTTACTTCACAAAGAGTTAAAGATGTGATTCGAGATAAACTCGAAAATGGTTTGTATCCATTTGGTGGCAAACCACCATTAGGATATATCAGAGAAACCAGTGAAAAACTGGTGATTTCAAACAATGCTGAAGAAGTTAGAGTTGTGAAAAGAATTTTTCATGAGATTTCAATAGGAAAAAGTGCGTTGCAGTTAGCTGCTGAGTTAACCATTGAACAGGCTTTAGGGCGTTCGTGGGTGGATAAAACACTTATTAGAATGTGTAAAAATAGAATTTATATCGGTGAGGTTGAATGGAACAATAAAATATATAAAAATATTTTAACGGATTTAATAATAGATAGAGATACTTTTAATAAAGCAAATTATTTTATTAATCGGTCTGCAAGAATTAGAAAACATGATTATGCGTATCATAATCTTTGTATATGCAATGACTGTTCAACGTATTTAGAACAAAAAACAACAAATAAAAAAGGTAAAATATACTTCTATTATTACTGTCCAAAATGTAATAAAAGAATTAATGAAAAAATAATAGATCGTCAATTAACGAATGTTACTAATGATTTATATAATAAAGAAATTTTAAATATAGAAAAAAGTTGTGAAGAAAAGGAAATTGAAAAAGAGATAAAGCGATTGTCAAAAATAATTTCAAACTATTATGAAATAACAGTTACAGAAGGGACAAAAGAACAGTTATTAGAGTATAATGATTTTAAAAAAAGAACTGATAAAAAAATAAGTTATTATAAAAAACAATTAAAAAGTATTCAGGAAATTCAAAGAAAGAAAGTAAGCCATAGTATTACTTCTATAAGCAAAGAATTAAAATGTCAGCTTTTCCAAAAATATGTAAAAGACATTAAAATAAATTTGGTCGAAAAAAAAGTTCTTAAAATAACTAGAATTTAGTTGATAAACACCTGTTATTATAGTATAATACTATCAGAGGAACTATTTTACAATAACTTTGATTTTAAGAAGCATGAGTTCGATTATATCGACCAACATGGCTCCATTTGAGGTTTGTAAGTTTTTATTTTATATAAAAAGTTAAAGTTCTCTTTCTATGAAGGAGAACTTTTTGATGTTAAATCTAAAGAATATTGATTATGGTATTAAAATATAAAATCTTAAAAGATCGATAAATTAAAAACTATTAAAATAAATATATTCGCTAGAAGTCATTTTGATAGATTTTAGTTATTATAAAAAAACTGGCAACAAAACAAAGCTTGTTATAAAAGAAATAACATTAAAAATAATTCACTCTGTTAAAATCATTTATGATTATATTAAGAATGAAAAATCGAGAAGTAAAAATGAAATTATATAATGATCATACCTTTATTCTAAAAGAATAAATCTAATTATAGGAAAAAGAAAGATTAAAATTAATGTAAATAGAAAAAAATATACAACCAGCCTATTATAGCCCAGCCCTGTTAGTAACCCAATCGATATCTATACAAGTAATCAAATTATTTATTTAATAAAATTATAGCTATATCTTAAAAATATAATATCCATTTTGATAAAAAAAGAAAAGAGCTTACCATTTTTGATAAGCCCTAACAATCAAATTGTTAAATCATATATCATTTTCACCTCATTATAACTCATTCCTAATTATATTTTATATCAGAAATCATTTTTATTACGACAATGCTGTTTTCTAATATACCATTAATAAATAGTATCTCTATCGTCATTTAAGCATATGATTTTTAATCACTTATTATTTATTCTTCCTAATCTTTTATTAATGAACATACTGATATCTTCTTAATTTTCTTTGCAAGTATTGTTTCAATAATAATTGTGCTTAGTATTATTAAAACTACTATACTTAAAAATATTATAAATGGATATTCAAAACTTACTTTATATGCTCCAACTGATTTAAATATTCTATTATATATATTATTCATAAATATTTTGCTTACTATGAACCCTAGTAATGTACCTATAATTGTACAAGGCAAAAATCCCCCAATTAACTGTATAACTAATTGCTTATTTTCATATCCGATTGCTTTAAATATTCCAAATTCCTGTTTTCTTTTTATAATAATAGATGAAATAAGCATATATAAAATTAAATATATCAGTAACAATGTAACTGTGATAATTACAATGCAAATAATACTTATTAACGAAACATACATATTCATAGCAGAATCCATTGATTCTGCATAGTTCATTGTAGAGATAATATCACTATTATACTTATCTTTAATTTGATTTATAAACTCTTCTGCTTTATCTTCATTTTCTAAATAAGCATACATTGTTTTTGGCAAATATGAATTATCTAAATTTTTATAACCATTTATGGTCATTTCCATGACTTCACCAGAGTAATTAACAGACTGAATAAATCCAACAACTTTATATTTATTTTCTACTCCATTTTTACTTAATGTAATATAGTCACCAATATTTATATTATAAGTTTCTTTAATTTTGCTTCCTATCGCTACTTCCGTTTTTGTCTTTGGATTACTACCCTCATAGCATAAATCATTTGCAAGTATTTCATAATTTTCTGCTACAAATGTTTTATAAGAATTACCATTATAATTTATACTAGTATTTTCATCATAATAAATAATATTTTTTACATCATCTTTTACTTCATTTCGCAAGTCTTTATTTGATGAAATAATAACTGATGGATGTTCTTCTACTAAAGTATTTATAAAATTAATAGGATTCATATTAATATTATAAAATAAGATTCCGACAAATGATGATATCATCGTTATAAAAAACAACACTATTGCAAGCAATACATTTTGCTTTTTTGTACTTATAAAATTCTTTAACATCAAAATAAAATGAATATTAGCTTTAGATTTTTCTATTTCAAAATAATTCTTATTATTTCCTTTTTCATTAATTCCCCTAATTGCATTTATAGGATTCAGTTTTTTTATCTTTAAAGCAGCAAAAAGAGTAAATATAGTTATTAAAATTAAATTAATAGACAATACTAGTACATTTAACCATAAATACAGTTTCTCTTTCCAAATAAAACCTGACTGCATTTCTATAATCTTGCTTAGAACTGGCAGTATGAAATATGATGTAACTATACCAAATAAAGTAAATAATAATCCACTTATTATATACGGAAATATACAAGATAATATTATTGTTTTGCTAGTATACCCTAATGTTTCGAGTGTTCCCATATTAGGCATTTCTTCTTCTATAGTTTGGCCTATTTTAAATTTACTTACAAATAAACTTATAATAAGCATTGAACCTGCAAAAAACACGAGTATTAAAACTAATATATTTGAAATAGCAAGTCTTGCATTTTTTGATTGTTCTTTATAATTTTTATTTAACACATTGATATCCTTGCTACTAAGATATTTAGATACACTATTATAAGCTAAATGGCTATCTTTTGCTTTTAGAGATAAAGTTACAGTTTCCTTATCTTTGTTATTTGAAAGTAAATAATTATAAGAATCACTTTCCAAATATTCTCCTATTACAGATGAAGAATAGTTGCCATACTGCATTTCATTTACTACACCTCTTATATTAAAAGTGTATGGTATACCATTTATATTAAATTCATATTTATCTTTTTCATCTTTTGAATGAATAAAAGTATAATTTGAAAGATATACTCCATATCCTGTATTATTACCTGTTCTTTTTATTATTTCCCTTTTATTTATATTAAGATTGTCATCAATGTTATAAAATATTTGATTTTGTTCTTGAATAGCTCCATCCATATCTACTGGGATAGAAAGGATTATTCCTTTTTGAATTTCTGCATCAGTAATTCCTTTCATATTTTTTATATTTTCTAATAAATTATCAGAATATTCACTACCTGGTATTACAAAAAAGCAGCTTGCTGTATTTAATCTATCAAATTCATCATTATAATCTTTACTAATATTACAATTTATTATAATAGCACTAGAAAACAGTATTGTTGCAATAAAGAGAATAATTGAAAATGAAACGATATCTTTTAAATTTTTCTTAAAGAAATATTTTGATATGGCAATTATTTTTTTCAAAATTACCACCCCATTTCTTTTAAAAAATCATCTAATAATTCAATTCTTTCTTTATCGTTTTCTTTATATTTATTTAAAGAAAGTTCACCAAATATTTTACCATCTTTTAAATATATAACTCTATTTCCTCTTAACGCACTTTTTTTATCATGTGTGACCATGATAATACTTTGACCATTATTATTTAGTTTTGTTAAAACATCAAGTACAGCATTTGAATTTTCAGAATTTAATGCTCCAGTTGGCTCATCTGCAAATATAACTGCTGGATCATTTATTGCAGCTCTAACAATCCCAGCACGCTGACACTCCCCACCAGATATTTGATTCACATTTTTTTTATATATAGTTTCTGGAATATTAACACTTGTGAATAATTCTTTTGCTTTTTTTACAATTACTTTTTTATTACTGCTAACGAGTAGTCCTGAGACCAAAACATTATCCATTAAACTCATTTTATCAAGCAAATATATTTGTTGAAAAACAAAACCACAATTTTTTCTTCTAAATATTGCAAGCTGATCATTACTCATTTTAGAAATTTCTTCATTATTAAATATTATACTTCCGCTTGTTGCTTTATCCATTCCAGACAAAAGATACATCAAAGTAGACTTTCCTGCACCACTTGAGCCCATTATAATTGTAAAGTCATTTGTATATATGTCTAAATCAAGCTTATTAATTATAGTTTGAGTTGAGCCGCTGTTTGAAAAATTCTTAACCAAATTTTTAACACTTATAATTTTTTCTTTCATTTCAATTCTCCTTTATCAATTGAGTTATAAATGAAAGTGTCCCCGTTTTTGCACCATATATTTTTTCTAATGTATCAATAAATACATAAATCTTTTTTTCATTTATTTCCTTATGATCAAACATTTCGTTACTTAATATTAAAGTCATCCTAACCCTTTCTTCAATATTATCATCTAAATTAAATAATCCTGTATCTTTTGCTTCTCTTACTAACTCAGAAAGTATTGGAACTGCTTCATCAATAATTCTATCATTAACTTTTTTGTGTAAAATAATATTTTCTTTTTTATGTATAGTATCTTCTACTGTTTGTTCTTCAGGTGCTACTCTAAGTGCCAGAATAATATAAACTAACTTTTCTTCCAGCTTCAATTCTGTCTTTAATATTTGTTTTGCCTTTTCTACACTTTCATCAATCATCATATTTATAACTTCTTCTAATATTTGTTCTTTACTTTCAAAATGGTAATAATAAGTACCCTTAGCAATTCCAGCACTTGCAATTATGTCATCAACTGATGTATTTTCATATCCTTTAGTGATAAATAACTCATAGGCTTTTTTTATTAATTGTCTTTTTCTTGTTTCTTTTTTCATATAACCTCTCACTTTTTAGACTATTAGTCGGTTTTATTATATTATATGTTAATATATTAAAAGTGTCAATACTTTTTTAGACTAATAGTCTAAAAAAGTAATAATCCTTTCAAAACTATTAATCTTATATATTACAATCTAAAAATATAGATAATTTTATAGTACGAAAATTTTAAACAAAGTAAAACCATCTTAATTCATAGATTTTAGATTCTTTATCAAATATAGAAAACCAAGCTAACTATTATTATAATTAACAAAACAAAATTAATTAAAAAATAATCTATACAATCAATATTAATTACAAATATGGTATCTGCTTTTAAAAAAGCCCTTTTAAGAACAATGAATATTATCCCAGCAGCAAAATTTATTAGATTAAAATCTTATTAATACAAAAAACTCATACAATTTGTTCCAAAACAAAAAAGCTTTTTTTGCACATTCAGATTAAATTCTAGAACAGCTTAAATATCAAAACTTATTTTATTCAGGCTAATATTTTATACTTTTTCTCAAACTAATTTAAATACCAAATTAGTTCATCATCGACATATTCAGAATCCACAATAATTTTCGCCATTTTCAATATAAAACTCAATCAAAGATGATATTATTCATCATATTTTGATTGAGTGATTTTAATAAGCATGAGGTTATGCATGCTTATTTATCTAAAAATTAAGCTCTATTTAATTTATTTTCTTTTATTTTACACTTTGTAATAAACGAATAAAATGATTTGCCTCTCTAACAACATGATCCGCCAACAATGGGATAATAATGCTTTTAATTTGGCAATTTAAAATTCCTTCTTCTCCAGTCATTTTAAAATTTCTAAAATCTATTGTTTCTTTTAAACTAATATTTGTTAAATCATTTAAGTTGTTATCATGCTGTCCAAGAATCTTCTCGTATTGTCTTACATATTTATCAGCCGATTCAAATAGATTCTTTTCACTAGGATCTAGTAATCCTCTAATAAATTCTGCATGTTCTTTCATAATTGTATTCCAAAAAAGCTCTTGCTGGTATAAATATCTATCAGTAATTTGTTCTCTATTTTCAATTTTATAAATTAGATTATAATACATTTTTGCCTCGTTCATTATATGTTTGATTAATAATGGATAATTTGTTGTAAACATAGTACAATTAAGAACATTTTCTAATATATTATTTTTGAAATCTATTAATTGTTCAATCAACGACAATGCATGTTGATTTAAATTACCTACACTACTAACAAGTTGTGCATTTGCATTAGTTTTTCCCGAACACAAACCAATCTCTTTCATTGTTAATTCTGTATCAATATAAATACCAGTTAAATTAATTGTTTTTTCTTCTGATGCTAAAGTATTATTAGTTACAATTTCATTAGCTGCTAATAACTCATCACTAACATTACCATTACCTAAATCAATTGCATTTTCCAATATATCTGCAAAAGAACATTGAAAATTGTTTGCAATTCTCTTTAAATAATCATCTTTATCTAAAAACGCAGCTGCGATAAATAAAGCATGTTCTTTCATAATACGAGCAAAAAACAAATGTAACTCTAAAGAAGTCCTTACATAATCATTATTGTTCATCAGCCATTTCCCTCCAATAATGTATATGATGAAGTTTTATAATTATTCTTTTAATTAAATAATATGATCTAAAATAATGACTTTCTCTTTGTTATCAAACACTACAACAATAAAAAAGGATACTTTAAAAAGCACCTAATATATGTAAAAAATAATTTCATTTCTTTGAACATGTAATTTTTCATTCTTCAATGATTTTCAGCAGATACAATTTCTCATCACAGTTTTTAATAAAGTTAAATTAGGTTAATTATTTTAGGAATAAATATCATTAATCCAATTATCGCTGCGCCAATTGCTAAAACAAGAACCCCACCTGCTGCTGCGTCTTTAGCAATCTTAGCTTTAGGATGAAACTCAGGCATAACCATATCAACAGCCGCCTCTATAGCTGTATTAAATAATTCACCTGCAATCACTAATGAAAATAGTATAATACATAGTTTCCATTCAGTCGCACTCAACTTTAATATAACTCCTGCAATAATTACTAAGATCATTACAAATAAATGAATTTTCATATTCATTTCTGATTTAACTGTCGTTAATATTCCTTCAAATGCATATTTAAAACTATTTATCCTCTTTTTTAATTCCTGCATCAAATTATACTTCCTTTCTATTATATAAAAATTTTACTAATTATCCTAATTAAAATCAACGTTATTTATCTTTTACAATCAAAAAAGAGGATCATCCTCTTTAAAGCCAGTTTATTTTCGGAATATATGTGTATCTGCTTAATAATTCATATGCTTGAATAAGAACCGCTTTTTCATTATCAATGTTCTGATAAATGCTAAGCAGTTTCGTTTTTATTAAATTATCATTACAATCATTATTTATTGCAATCTGCATAAATTCATCTGGAAACAGCAAGCGTGCATATAGATAAACTAGTTCATCACTTGTCAGATTCCCAATATTTATATATTCTTCTAATTCATCAATTGTAATTAAATTATTTTTATATCCTGTAGTTAAATCTTTAATTCTTGAAGCAGCGACAAAATTACTTGGGCAGCATAATGTTTCATAATTATCTTTTAGATAAAAGTGTTCTATACCAGCAGGCAGATTAGCAGATTTTATCTGATTCAAAATACTGATTGCAGATTCTCCTAACCCCTGATAGTAATACGATAATACTACAAAATGTTCAAAATGACTAATTCTAGAAGCATAGTTACCCACTTTACATTTTGCTTCGTCTAAAATTTTACACCAGCTTTCTTTTATTTTTGATACCTCAATTATTGAATGAATTGGAAACATTGATTGACGAATAAATATATCTAAAGTATATGATTCAATTTGATAAGTATATAAGATATGATCTAAAGTTATGGGTCGATTAAAACAGTTATTTACAACTGTAAATCCAGTCAAATTTAGACTATTAATATAATATGAATAATTGTTTGTAAAATTGTTTACTCTACAAAAATAATAATAGTTATCTTGATACGTAAAATAATCACTTTCTTGATCTAAATAAATTTGATAAAAGCGCTGTAATATTTCTAATTTTGATACCAATTAGGCACCTCCCCTTCAATAATTTCAATTACTAACGGATAATCATAAGCTTTATTAAATTCCTCATTATAAAATGGCAACAATACCATCATTTTAATTCTAATTGTTAAGGATAATGAAACCATTACATGATTGACTCCATAACTCTTTATTTCCTTATTTACGGTACAAGTAATTGCAGATATAGTTTTATACCTAATTTTTATTTTAGGCCCCATTTCTGCTAAAAAAGGATTATCTGTCAACATTCCTAAAGGCACACTAGCAATAACACCCCCGTCATTACTAATTTTTTCTAATTTACGCTGATAAAATGTATCATCAGTTTTTTTATATATCCCCTCTTCTAATGAAACAAATAATTCATCTAAATTATTTACTATTTTGGCCCCGATACTCGATGCATAATTAGTATCGAAATTAATTGTCGAAATCTCATTGCCACTACGATTGACATTTATTAATTCCTGATGATCTAATTCAACTGGAAATGGTGTATTATTAATTACCATCTGGCAAAAACGATCTATTTCTTTATCGGCTGTCTTTTTTAATATTGGTGTTATATTTGCAGTTAAAAAATGTAGTATAACTCCAAAAATTACAATAACAATAATAAACAAATATCGTTTTTTCATTAAATCACCAATATAGTATATTAATTAAATCCATTAAATATGCTTTACTGCAATCATCTTGTATATCTGAATAATAATGCTTGGTATTGTTGCAAAAACAAAAATCATTGCTAAATGACGCAAATTAAGTTCACTGATTGAAAATATGGTATGAAAATTTGGAGAAATCAAAATCCAGCTTAATAAAATCGCGCCTATAATAAAAGCTCCTATACTATAATAATTCAATGGTATTTTATACAATGGCAAGCTGCTGCGGCAATTAAAACCATGTAATAATCGTGCTAAACATAAAGTTCCAAAAGCCAATGATGACGCTAATAATTCGTCAGTTTTTAATCCAACAAAATATGATAACATTGTAAAAATACAAATGATCATGCCTTCAAAACTAATTTGTAATAATGTTTCCTTATTTAACAAAGAATCGTTCATTCCCCGCGGTTTTTGTTTTAAAATCTCATTACTTCCCTGTTCCATACCAATTGCAATAGCTGGAAGTGAATCTGTAATTAAATTAATAAATAAAAGATGTACAGGTAAAAAAGGAGTTGGTAAAATCATAAACGAAGTAATTAATACACAGATTATTGCAGCTAAATTTCCTGATAATAAATAAATAATTGCATTTTTTATATTTGTATAAACATTACGTCCTGTAATTATTGCCTGTACAATTGTTGCAAAATTATCGTCAGTTAAAATCATACTAGAAGCATCCTTAGAAACTTCACTACCAGCAATTCCCATTGCAACACCTATATCGCTTTGTTTTAAAGCTGGAGCATCATTAACTCCATCACCTGTCATAGCAACGATTTGTCCCTGGTTTTGCCAGGCTTTTACTATTCTTATTTTATGTTCTGGAGCTACTCTAGCATAAACACTTACTCTTGACAAAACATTCGCTAGTTCTTGATCAGTCATCCTTTCTAGCTCCACCCCTTCAAGACATAGATCACCATTTTGATAAATACCAATATTTTTAGCAATACTGCAGGCAGTAACAACATGATCACCCGTTATCATAATTGGTTTAATTCCGGCAATAAGACAGTTTTTTACAGCTTCTTTACTTTCTTTGCGTGGTGGATCAATCAAAGAAACTAATCCTACAAATATCAAATTATTTTCATCTCTAATGTCTAAAGTATTTTTGTAAAATTCTTTATATGCTATAGCTATTACTCGCAATCCATTTTTAGCAAATTCTTCATTTTGTTTTAAAATTCTCTTTCGCTCAATTTCAGATAAAATTTCTTTATATCCATCAATTAAAATTCTATTACAGCGCTGCAACAAAACATCTGGGGCGCCTTTAGTATATAAGTGATTTTTAGAACTGACACTCATTAACTTACGTGTTGAATCAAATGGTAATTCTAATTGTCTAGAGGCAATCAGCTTAAAAGGATGTTTAATTATATAATCATGATAAAGATTTAATAATGCTAATTCTGTAGGATCTCCTACTTGCTGATCACTATTAATTGAAGCATTATTACATAAAGCAAATGTTTTTAACATAAGATTATGACTATATTGATGATAATCTAGATCTTTTACTGAAATTACTTTTTTATTTGTATATACATCTATAGCAGCCATTTTATTTTGTGTTAAAGTTCCTGTTTTATCTGAACAGATAACCGAAACACAGCCCAAGCTTTCAACTGCATTTAAATTTTTAATAATAGCATTCTCTTTTGCCATTTTTTGTGTTGAAATTGATAAAACAATCGTTACTATTGATCCTAATGCCTCTGGAATTGCTGCAACTGCTAAAGCTACAGCAATCATCAGCGAATCTAAAATATTTTCTTTAGCGATAAACACATTCATTATTAATACAATAATACAAATAAAAATAATTCCGATTGACAATTTAACTGAAAACTCATCTAATGTTCTTTGCAAAGGTGTTTTTCTTTGTTTAGTTTCATTAAGCATTCCTGCTATTTTTCCCAATTCGCTTTTCATTCCTACAGCAGTAACAATATACTGTCCTGTTCCATTTGTCACTAAACTGCCTGAAAAAACCATATTATTCATATCACCAATAGTACATTTCTTATCAATTGGTAACAACTGCTTTTCTACACTGTTTGACTCCCCTGTTAATGCACTTTCGTTAATTTGGAGATTTGCAGCTTCTTTTAACCTTCCATCACCTGCAATAACGTCCCCAGCTTCAATATTTACAGTATCCCCAACTACTAATTCATTTGAGTTAATTTCCTGAACTTTACCTTCACGAACAACTTTAACTTTAGGTATGGAAAGCTTCTTCAAACTATCAATAGATTTTTGTGCTCTAACAGTTTGAAAAGTCCCCAGTATTGCATTCAGGGTAATCACTACCAAGATTACTAAGGTACTTTCAAACTCGCCACTAACTGCTGAAATAATTCCAGCCACAATTAAAATAATAACTAATAAATCTTTAAATTGATCAATAAAGATAGAAATTGCACTTTCCTGCTTTTCACTGATTATTTCATTTTTACCAAATAGCTGTTTATATTTATTAATTTGATTTTTATTTAAACCCTGATTAAATACCCCTAATTCATTTTGAATCTCTTTAAATGATTTTTGATAAGCCTCCATATTATCCTCCTATCTATACTCTTGAATAAACTATACAAAAATATGAATAAAAAAAATGTTAAAATATAATATGTAAACTAAAAAACCAAGTCCCTGTTAGACTTGGTTAAAAGTGATTAATGAAAATTATTGAGATTGCCACAAAGCTTTTAAAACATGTTCTCCATTTACTGTTACAATTGTGTCATTAGTAATGAATTTATTACTGTATATCCATCCTAAAAAATAATAACCATCTTTAGTTGGCTGTGGTAATTCACCATAAGAATCATTATAAGTAACTTCTTTATGTTCTAAAAGTGCTTTACCTCCATCATAATCAAAAATAACATTTATTTTATTCGGTTTCCATGAAGCATATAAAGTCATACTTTGTTCAACTTTTTGTTCATAAGGATCCCACTCATGCTTTAATTCCTGATCAAGATACCAGCCTGCAAAAGTATACCCAGCTCTTTGTGGTTTAGCGATTTCAATTGATTCACCATGTTTGCATTCAATCGGCTTTATACTTTCACCACCATTAGTTTCCAATGTAACTGTAAAATGACCATTAATTCCTAAAAAAATAACAACACCAATTAAAATAACCATCAAAGTAACAATTATATAATTTAATATTTTAACAGGAACATTAACTCCACGGTACATACCACCACCAGAGCCCCAGGTCTTTTGTTTTTTTTCAATCTCTTGTTTTTCGTCCATACTATCACCAATTTTATTTTCTTACTAAATATTTACGCATATCAACTGCACAGGCCACTAAAATAATTAGCCCTTTGATAATATACTGCATATTAGCATCAATACTTAAAAATGTCAATCCTACAAAGATAATACGCAATAAAACAACTCCTATAATTACTCCTCGGATCTTACCAATACCACCAACAAATGATACCCCACCAATAACACAGGCAGCGATTGCGTCTAATTCATAGTTTAATCCTGTTGCAGCACTATTTGAACCAATTCTTGCTGACTCAACAAATCCAGTTAAACCATACATGATACCTGCTAATACAAATACCATAATAATTGTTTTTGAAACATTTACCCCAGACACATTAGCTGCATCAGGATTAGATCCAACTGCAAACATATTTTTACCAAATTTTGTTTTATTCCAAATAAACCACATGATTATTGTAATTACAATTGAATACCAGACAAAGTTTGGGATTCCTTTATTACCAATACTAATTGCTGCTCCTGCAATAAACCCTGTATAGCTAGCATCCAATCCTGAAATAGACTGCCCATTATTAGTACCGATCATTAAATACATCAGCAATATACCATACACAATTAATTGTGTAGCTAAAGTAACAATAAATGGATGCAAACTAAACTTAGAGACACAAAATCCATTAACAAATCCTACAATCGCACCAATTCCAATTGCAAGTAATAAAACCACAAAAATAGGCATGGTTGCAAGATCAGGAAACATTTTATTTGCATACCCTGACGCTTGTAAAAGTGAAGCCGAAACACAGGCTACTAAACCTACAATACGTCCAGCAGATAAATCAGTCCCAGTTAAGATAATACATCCAGCTATTCCTAAAGCAATTGGTAAGTTTGCTGCTGAAAGTGAAATAATATTGATAATTGATGAACTAGATAAAAATTTAGGACTAATGATTTGAATTGCAATAATTGCAATAACCATAAAGATATATAAAGAATTATTGATTAATAGTTCTTTTAAGTATGTCTTTTTATCTTGGCTATTTAATTGTTTAAAATCATTATATTGTCTAGTTATACCACTAAATATTTTTGCCATATAATAATTCTCCTTTATACATATTTTGTTGCAAGTGTCATAATTTCTTCTTGGGTTGCTGTTTTAGCATCTACTTCACCTGCAAGTCTTCCCCCAGACATTACTAAAATTCGATCACAAACTCCTAGCAATTCCGGCATTTCTGAAGATACCATAATTACTGATTTCCCTTTACTTGCTAAATCAATAATTAACTGATAAATCTCATATTTAGCTCCAACGTCAATCCCACGTGTAGGCTCATCTAATAATAATACTTCAGGATTTGTAAGTAACCAGCGTCCTAATATTACCTTTTGCTGATTTCCTCCTGATAAAGATCTTATTTGTGTACTTTGAGAAGGAGTTTTAATTCGCATAGCCCCAATTGACCACTGTGTATCAAGCTTCATTTGTTTATCACTTAAATACAAATGATTCTTTACATAGTTATCTAAATTAGAAATAGTTGTATTTTCTTTAATATCTAAAATACCAAAAATACCTGTCGCTCTTCTTTCTTCAGTTAACAAGGCAAAACCATTTTTTATTGATTCACGAGCTGATTTATTTTTGATTACTTTACCATCGATTTTAATTGTTCCACTTTTTCTAGTCGCTACCCCAAAAAGTGTCTCTACAACTTCAGTACGCCCTGCACCATCTAATCCTGCAATACCAACAATTTCACCACGTTTTACATCAAACGTAATATCTTTAATATGATTATACATACCAGTCAACTTATCAACCTCTAAAACAATTTCACCAATCTCATTTGTTTTAGGTGGAAAACGATTAGTTAACTCACGTCCTACCATTAACTTAATGATTTTATCCATTGTTAACTCAGCAGCAGGTTTTGTTGCAATCCATTGTCCATCACGCATGATAGTAACTTCATCACTAATTCTTAAAATTTCTTCCATTTTATGAGATATATATATAATTCCACAGCCACGATCACGTAACATATTAATAATTCTAAATAAATGTTCTACTTCTTGTTCATTTAACGATGAAGTAGGTTCATCTAAAACAATAATTTTAGAATTATATGATACTGCTTTTGCAATTTCTACCATTTGTCGATTAGAAACTGACATTGTACTCATAATCCTTTTTGGATCAACATCAATATCCAAATCTTTAAATATCGCTTTGGTATCTTTATACATAATACTTTCAGAAGTCATAATTTTAAATTTAGTTGGATATCTTCCCAGCCAAATGTTATCCATTACATTTCTTTTCAAAGCTTGATTTAATTCTTGATGTACCATAGCAACACCATGTTCCAAAGCATCTTTAGAATTTTTAAAGTTAACTTCTTCACCTTCTAAGAAAATCTGTCCAGCATCTTTGACATACATCCCAAATAGACATTTCATCAAAGTAGATTTACCTGCACCATTTTCACCCATCAATGCATGAACAGTCCCACGTTTTACGGTTAATGAAACATTATCTAATGCTTTTACGCCTGGGAATTCCTTACTAATGTTTTTCATTTCCAACAAAACATCACTCATAATTTCCCTCCTTTATTTATTTATAAAATTAAAGAGGTGTTTGGATAACAAACCAAACACCCCACTTATTTTTTAATCTCCTAAATATTTACCATAAGCGATACGAATCTTAGCAGCTTTTTTATCCACGTTGTAATCTTTTGTTCCATCCATTAATTCTTTATCATCTAAAGCATTTTGTGCTAATAATGCTATTGCTTCTGCCATACCGTCAGCATCTTGTTTAATAGTTCCAGCCATTTTTTGCTTTTTAATTAGATCTTTAGCAGCATCAGTAGCATCTACACCAAATACAGGAATTGTTTTACCAACTTTATCATCATCACCTACTCCATTGTTATAACCAACAGAATTTAAAGCTGTAACAGCTCCTTCAGCCATACCATCATTATTACAAATAACTAATTCAATCATATTATTATGAGTGTCACTATAAGCAGCTAAAGCTGTCGTCATGTACTCATTAGCAGCCTGTGCTGACCATTTACCTTGCTGGTCAACTAGGTATTTATCATTGTTTGAAGCATCATAGAAACTTAATTCTGGTTTACCAGCAGCAACTAATTTTGCATTTGCATCTTCTACGGCGTATTGTGTACGATAAATAGCTTCGTTATTTCCTTCTTCTCCCTTAAACATTATATAAGAAATAACACCATCTTTATTTAGATCGTAAGCCTCATAATTAGCTAATAAATATTCACCAATCATTTCACCTTGTAAATGTCCAGCTTCAGCAGCATCAGTTCCAACAAATGCACATTTATCATAACCATTTACAATTTTGTCAGAAACTTCACGATTAAAGAAAATTAATGGAATATTTTCTTTTTTAGCCATGTCTACAATACCTTGAGCAGCATCATCAGAACCAGTATTTACAATATTAACAACCAACACCTTAGCACCTTTAGTAATTGCTGTTTGAACCTGTTCTGTTTGAGTTGTCTGATTTCCATTAGCATCATAATCCTGATAACTAACTCCTGCATCTTTCAATTGTTTTCCTAGCGCGGTTCTTACACTAGAGATATATGTGTCACTATAATTATAATAGAACACATGGACATCTCCATCTCCTCCTCCGCCACCACAGCCAGTTAGTACTGTTGCCATACATACCAATACAGCACATGATAATAAAAACGATAATACTTTTTTCATTTTTAGTCCTCCTCATTAATTTCGTTTTCACCTATTTATATTTTATTTGCTAACTCGAAATATTGTAATATAATATTTTATCTTTTATGGGTAAAAAATTATTCCAATAAAAAATCTTCCTGTTATGGAAGATTAATCAAATGGAAAAACAATTTTTTGATTTCCCTCTTGGAACATATTATCTTTAGTAATTACTACTGTTTTAGTATATATAGCCTCTTTACTATTCTGTCCTCTTGATAAACGATAAGCCTCTTCAACACCCAAATAACCAATTGCAAAAGGATTTTGTACAATTAAAGCATCTACAACTCCATTTTCCAGCATCTCGATAGAAATAGGATTATTATCAAACCCAATCATAGAAACCTTATCTTTATAACCCAATTGTTCAATTGCATAACCTACTCCTAAAGTTGTCCATTCATTAAACGTAACAATCACATTAATATCTGGATGTTGCAATAAAATATCTTTAGCAGCTTGAGTTGAAGAATCTATATCTGATTGAACATTTATAGCTTCTATAGATAAAACACGTTTTTCATTATTTAAAACTTCACGTAATCCGTGTTCTCTCTCCTGACCATTGGCTGTATTAACATCAAAATTTACAATTCCAACATGAAGCTCATTTTCATTGAACGTTAACACTGCATCCCCTGTCATTTTGCCTGCTTCATAATTATTTGTACTTATGCGTGTATGAACTTTTTTTGAGTCAACATCACTATCAATAACGACAACCTGGATTCCTGCTTCGACTGCATCTTCGACACTCTTCACCAATTTACGATAATCAATAGCTGATAAAACAATAGCATCCACCTTATCTTTAATTGCCTCTTCCATCATCTTTATTTGCATTAAGTAGTCTTCTTCATTTTCAGGTCCATTAAAAGTAAGTTCTAGATTATACTCTTTGCTGGCAGCATTGGCTCCAGAAAAAACCGACTTAAAAAACTGTGATGTTGTTGATTTAACAATGACAGCTACTTTTACTTTACGACTTACTCCATTACAGCTAACTAACATAAGTGCCATTGTTATTACGATAATTATCTTTTTAATTTTATTATACACTGTATCTATCCTCCATTACTGCAGGAATTTTAATTGTGATCATTGTTCCAACATCTAATTCACTTTGAACTACAATTCCATAATCTTCGCCAAAATATATTTTTATCCGATCGTTAACATTTTTAACACCAATTCCTTTACTGTCTGTTCGTTCCTTTTTCAAAATATTTTCAACCTGTTCTTCACTCATACCTATCCCATTATCCTTAATCTTCATGATAATATCATCACCAGTCTTACGTACAGTAATAGAGATTTCTCCTTCATCTACCATTCTTGATATTCCATGATATAAAGCATTTTCTATAATTGGTTGAATAGTTATTTTATTACATAAATACGGTAAAACTTCCTCATCTATATCAAAATGGTAAGTAAACTGGTCTTTGTAACGATAGCTTTGTATAACCAGATAATTTTTAGCATGCTGAATTTCTTTTTCGATTGGAATTAGCTCATAACCTTTAGATATACTAATTCTAAATAATTGTGCTAATGCGCCCACCATTGTAATTGCATCCTCGGTTTTTTCTTCTTCACACATCCATTGGATAGAATCTAAAGTATTATATAAAAAATGTGGATTAATTTGGGCCTGCAAAGCCTTTAGCTCTGTTTTTCGCAATGCAATTTCTTCATTTTTTACTTTTTCCATTAATTCTTGAATTTGAATAACCATATGTTCAAAAGAACTAGATAATTTATTAAACTCACTTGCACCTCTTACTGGATTGTATTTAAAATCAACAGCATTTTTTTCAAATGTACTCATTGCATCAACAAGAGAACGTACTGGTTTAGTTAGTTTTTTAGATAAGACAAATAAAACAATAATTGCAAAGACCATTACAATCAAAGCAATGACAATAATTAGTTCAATTGCCGTTGTTGCTTTATCGTCAACTAACTCATTAACATAACTAACACCAACAACTCGCCAATCAAATTTAGAAACATCTTTAACAGTATAAATCACACCATTATTAATGGTATTTCCTTCACGATAATGAATCACTTCATTTATCTTTTCATCTTTAATATCTAAATAAATAAGCTGTTGTAAAGGATGATAAACTAAATCATCATTTTTATTAACAATAAAACAATAACCATGCTCACCAATCCCAACATCATCAATATAACGAGCCATTGAAACAAAACGAATATCCATCGCCACATATACAAGCTTATCGTAACTGCTTGACCACTGTTTTTGACATACTGTTACAACCCAGGGATAATTTCCTTCAAAAAGATTTTGAACATGAGGTGATGTAATTACATAGTCACTATTACTGCTAAATAATGCTTTATCAAATGATAAGTTATGGCTTATATTTTTTTTTAAACTAGCATTACCCTGATAATCTAAAATATTACCTTCCATATCATAAATTATAATAGAAACAATATCTTCATTAATATTTACCATGGTTTCCATATGTTCTTTAATGCCAGCAATGTCAGTAGATTCATTAATAATCTTAGTCATATTATTCATTTTATTTAAAGTATCATTAGAATAATTTTCAATCGTATTTAAAACTTGTGTTACAGATTGTTCTGAATTAGTCTGAGCTGTAGATAATAAACTATCTTTTAAAATCTGTCTAAATGAAATTGTTAAAAGAAATACAACAATTATAATAATACTTACAACAAACAATAATAAATAGATTGAGATTGAAAGATCTTTTCTTTTAGACTTCATTTTTTACCACCATATTTTGTTCTCTCATTTTGTTTGGAGATACCCCAAATTGTTTTTTAAAACAATAACTAAAATAATGTTGATCGCTATACCCGCATTTATAAGCAATCTCCAATACTTTTGCTGATGAATATAAAACTAGATCTTTAGCTACTTCCATTCTTTTATTGGTAAGCAAAGTGATAAAAGTATCACCCATATTCTTTTTTACTAATGAACTTAAATAACTAATACTTACATGCAGTCTATCACTAACAATTCCTAAAGACAACTCTTCATTACTGTACTCTTTATCAATGATTTCCATCAATTCATCACAAATTACTTCACTATTCATTTTCTTCTGATTTTTTATTAGACCTTTTGATAGTAGACAAAACTCAATTAAATACATTCTTTTTTCATTAAAAGAGTATTTATTAAATATTTTTGATAATTGGGAAGCCTTATTAAAAAATAAAGCTGAAGATTTATCATCACAAACAGAATAAACTAGAGCCCAAGTAGAAGAAATAATTCTAATCATCAATAAATCAATATCTGCACGAGTTGCTCCTTGATCAATAAACATAACAAAAATACTAGATATATAAAGCTCGATTTCACTATCACTTCCTGATTTAATTAGTTTTTCTGTCTTACTTGCAATTTTATCCACATTTTCATAACAAATCATTGAGGTACGCTTTATATCACCAATAAAATTTATTCCCCGCTTTGATCCTTGACCATATTCAACTGCACTTATTGCCTCATTATATAATAGATTAGTTTTTAACAGCGTATCACTTACATTACTAAAGCCTACATAGCAGTCAGCACGTAAAATTCGTTCACTGCTTTGAACGATTTCATTAGCAATAATATTTATATACTTTTCAATTTCCCAAGCTTGTCCTGAAAGCAATGTAATAATCTTTTGCCCAGAATAAAAGGTTCCAAATCGTAAATACTTTTTTATGATTCCTTTTACCCCTGGTAAATGGTTTCGATTTGTAATGTTTTGACTATTTTTATCAAAATAGCGAATTACCATCATCATGTACTTAGTTTTTTCTTCTAGACTATTTCTAATCTTTAATTGAACAGCCTCTTGATTAAGATAATTTTCATATTCTTTTTGCTTATTATCAACAATAAAATCTGTATCAAAAATTAATGGCATCAATAATCTTTCTACAAAAAACTGCTGCTGATCGATTTCTATCGTAGCAGCAAATGATTGATTAATTGCGTCCATCTTTTCTTTTATTTCAATTAATTCTTTAGTAAGCTCTTTTGATGAAATCGGCT
This sequence comes from Erysipelotrichaceae bacterium, assembly GCA_021770925.1. GTDB lineage: Bacteria > Bacillota_I > Bacilli_A > Erysipelotrichales > Coprobacillaceae > Thomasclavelia. The sequence continues at coordinate 60,943 of JAETPY010000002.1, forward strand.
TTAATAAATATTTTATTATATTATACTGGATTGCCTGTTGTGCATAACTAAAATCATCGTAACCACTCAAAAAGGCAATTTGCATTGCTGGCCTAATCTCTCTTACTTTTCTAGCTAAATTAATTCCTGAAATAAATGGCATCTTTATATCCGTTAATAAAAGATCTGGCTCTAAACGTTCTACTAATTCTAAAGCCTCTACACCATTTTCAGCTTCTCCAATAACCTCAAAGCCTATTTCCTGCCAATTAATTCTTTTAATCATCGCTTGGCGTAATGATATTTCATCATCAGCAATTACTACTGTATACATTATTATCCCTCTACTTTCTTAAATATGGAACCCTTTACAAATTGTAGCATAATTTTTTTCTCTCAGGTAGAAATTTAGTAAATAAATTTAAATTTAACTAAAACATAACTAAAATAACTGGAAACAATCTATGCTTCCAGTTATTAAAAATTATTTTCTTTTTAAAAAGGATTTAAACATTCCTACAAATATATCTCCAGAAATAAAATACGCATATCCAAGTGCTAAAACAATATCTAATCCCCAAAGAACAGGATCATTAGACCAGGCAAGCAATGAAATTATTGTAATAACTATAATCGTCAAAATCGTCAAACGCTTATTAATTCTCAAACGATAATAATTTTTATTTAAATCCCAAAAACGATATCCTGCCAAAAACAAATTAGCTGCTAAAGTTGAAAGTACTGCTGCCTGCACTCCAATTTTATTGATTAAAAGTAAATTAATAATAATATTAATTGCTGCTGCCATTGTAGTTGTAATTGACATATTTTTAGCACTTCTAACAGCTACATAGATGCTGCCAAAAAATTGTGAAAAACAATAAAAATAAGTAGCTATAATTAAAGTTGGGGTAAAATCAAAGGCTCCATACAAAGATTTATTTCGACATAAAATTTCAAATATAATTGGTGAAGCTGCAAGTAATAAGACTGTTCCTGCAGATACAATGCAAAATAACATTTTAAACATTCGATTATAATATTTTCCACTATCTGGATCGTTTACACTTCTTGTAGCTGAATCAGTCCAGGCAAGATTAAATGCAGGATATAAAATATTAACGATTGAAGGAATTTTATTAGCAAGTGCATAAATACCATTTGCTCCTGCCCCTAAAAATATTGAAATGATCCAGCGATCTGATAATTGATTAATATACCATGATACTGTATTAGGAATAAATGGTAAAGCATACTGCAGCATTTTTGAAGCATATTCAATTCTGAGATATCTTAAACTAAAATAACTAAAGATATTGCAAACAAAAAGAACATACATAAAACCAATTACATCTGCTAATGTTAAAGCAATCAATACACCAATGTATCCAGTTTTTAACCACAATAAACAAATAGATACAATAATAAAATTTACAATTACAACTAATGCAGCTAAAATAGAGTATTCTTTATATTTAGAAAATGCACGTAAAACAAATCTAGATGTTGTTGCGATAATTTCGATCCAAATATAACCAATAACTAAAAATTTATAACTTCCATTAAATAAATCAATTGGTATAAAAAAACAAATAATTCCAGCTATTAACATTAATATAAAAATCATTATATACCCATTAGTAATGACTTTTTTTTGTTCGCCAACATTTTTAGCATCAACTAAAAACCTAAATAATGCTTGTTCTAACTGCAAAGTACATAACGGCACAATAAACGATAGAATGGTAGTCGTTACCAAATCTAACTGGCCATATTGAGCATCTGTTGTTGTCCCAGTAATAATTGGTGTGGTTAGCAGATTTATTATTCTTGGCAAAAAGGTTCCAATTGCCATAATCAATGTATTTTTAACTAGTGTTTTCTCTCTTGACATAATTTCACCCTACTTTACATTCATTATTATAACAAACCTAAATCTATTTTTCATCAATTATTGTCTTTATTGGTATATCAAACTTTTTAACTGGTAACTTTTCTACCTGTTGAAAGTTAAATGCTAAACCAATTACATTGCCACAATAATCCTTTAGATAACGATCATAATAACCACCGCCATACCCTAAACGATTATGATTTTTATCGTATGATACGATAGGAACAATAAGTAAATCAATATCTTTCTTATTAACTAAATTATCATTATTAGGCTCTAAAATACCATAATTACCTTTTTTTAATTCTTTTAATGAATTGATTAAATAAAAATTCATTTCATGATTCTTTGTTTTTGGTACACATATTTTTTTTATTTCTATCATTTCTTCAATCAAAGCAGCTGTGTTAACTTCGTTTTTAAAAGATACATAAACACCAATAGTCTTAGCATTGATAAAATCAGGATAATTTTTTAATTTAGAAATAATAAGATTAGATTTAACAGCGTACTCTTCACTGCTTAAACCTAATCTTGTTTGAATCATTTTCCTTCGTAATCCTGCCTTATCCAATCCCTTGATCTCCAAAATCTAGTTTTATCAACTGATTTAACTCAACTGCATACTCCATCGGTAATTCACGTGCAAATGGCTCGATAAATCCCATAACGATCATTTCCATCGCTTCTTTTTTGGTTAGACCACGAGACATTAAATAAAACAATTGTTCCTCTGAAACCTTTGATACCGTTGCTTCATGTTCAATAATTGATTCATTATTCATCATCCAGTTAACTGGTACCGTATCACTTGTAGAAATATCATCAAGTATTAAAGTATCACATTCAACTTTACTCTTAGCATTAAATGCTTTTTTACCATGCTGTACCATTCCTCGATAATTAACTTTACCACCTCTTCTAGATACTGATTTAGAAACAATACTGCTTGAAGTATTAGGTGCCAAATGAATCATTTTTGAACCAGAGTCCATAATTTGATTTTCACCTGCTACAGCAATTGTAATACATGAGCCTTTTGCCCCCTCTTCCATTAACATACAAGCAGGGTATTTCATAGTTACAGCACTACCAATATTACCATCGACCCATTCCATGGAACCATTCTTAAATACTTTAGCTCTTTGTGTAACAAGATTTAAAATATTATTTGACCAGTTTTGAATCGTAGTATAACGACATTTAGCCCCTTCTTTAACAATAATTTCAACTACTCCTGCATGTAAAGAATCTTTAGAATAGCTTGGTGCTGTGCATCCTTCAACATAATGGATATCAGCTCCTTTATCTACAATAATCAAAGTTCTTTCAAACTGAGCCATTTGTTCTGAATTTATCCTAAAATAAGACTGTAAAGGTTTTTCCAATTTTACTCCTGGAGGTACATAGATAAATGATCCCCCTGACCAAACAGCTCCATTTAAAGCTGAAAATTTGTTGTCATTATAAGGAATTACTGTATCAAAATATTCTTTAAATAATTCTGGATATTCTCTTAACCCACTATCAATATCTAAAAAAATCACGCCTTTTTCATTAACTTCTTTTAACATATTATGATAAACAACTTCTGATTCATATTGAGTACTGACACCTGATAAATACTTTTGTTCAGCCTCAGGAATACCTAATTTATTAAAAGTTTCTTTAATTGTTTCTGGCACTTCTTCCCACTTATTTGTTTGTTTATCACTAGGACGAATATAATATGTGTATTCATCAAAGTCAACCCTGCTTAAGTCAACACCCCAGGTAGGCATTGGTTTATCCATAAAACAACGATATGATTTTAACCGATAATCCAGCATCCAATCAGGTTCATTTTTAATTTTAGATATTTCGGTAACAATTTTTTCATTAATTCCTTTAGGAGTTTTAAAAACTGAAACATCTCCATCATTAAACCCATAGGCATATTCTTGATCTGGAATTTTATTTTTTATATCAGCCATATGTTTCCTCCTATTCTTGATCGAGGATTTGTTTAATTCCTGTCCATCCTAAAGTTGCACATTTAATTCGATTGGCCTGTTTATAAGTATTCATAAACACAATTGCTTCTTCAAGAATCTCAGGATCATAATCCTTTTCATATATCATATTATAATAATTTTCAATAATAACTTTAGCCTCATCAACTGTTTTACCTATTAATAATTCTGACATAATTGAAGTACTTGCAGTACAAATAGCACAAGCCTCACCATCAAAACGGATATCTTTGATAATTCCATTTTCAACCAATGCCTGAACATCAATATCATCTATACATGTTTCTGAATCCATATTTACAGACTTATAATTATCATCATCGACTAAACCATGATTACGTGGTGATTCGTAATGATCCATGATTATTTGCCGCATCATCATACTATCCAAAGAAGGCATCTAAAAAGTCATCCCCTTTCTTACATACCTCTATAAATTTATCAATTTCTTCAAAGGTGTTATAAAAATAAAATGAAGCTCTAAGTGTTTGACTAACGTCTAAAAATTTATCAAGAATCTTAGCACAATGATGTCCAGACCTGATTGCAATTCCATATGTATTAAACAATGATGCGCCATCCTGGCTAAAAACCCCCTTAATATTAAAAGAAATCGCTCCATGACCATTAGGATTATAAACTTCAATATTATCCAATTCTAATAATCTTTTAACAGCATACTGGCGTAATTCAAGTTCATATTTATGTATATTATCCATTCCTATAGCCATTAGGTATTCAATTGCTGCTCCTAGTCCAATTGCACCTTCAATATTAGGAGTCCCGGACTCAAATTTTGCTGGTGCTGTTTTTAACTTAACAAGTCCACAGCTTTTATAACGAGCATTGCTGCCACCGCCCCAGCGAGTTGGTTTTGTCTCTTCCAGCAAATTATATTTTCCATAAAGAATTCCTATCCCGGTTGGTCCACACATTTTATGACCAGAAAATACTAAAAAATCCAAATCTAGTTCTTTGACATCTACTTTTTGATGAGGAACACTTTGAGCACCATCGACACAAACAATAATCCCTTTTTCATGGGCAATCTTGCAGATTTCTTTAACTGGACTATCAAACCCCAGAACATTAGTCACTTGAGCAATCGAGATAATTTTAGTTTTATCAGTAATAGCTTTTATTACATTTTCAACTGTCAAACGTCCTTCATCATCTAAATTAATATATTTGATTACACTTCCAACACTATCACAAACTTCAAACCATGGCAGTGTATTTGAGGCATGTTCTGCTACAGTTAATAGTATTTCATCACCTTTGTTTAGATGTGTCATTCCATAACCAAAAGCAACCATATTTAAACCATCAGTTGTTCCATATGTATAAACGATTTCTCGATGATCACAATTAATTAACTTAGCAACAATTTTTCGAGTTTTTTCATATTGCTCATCTACATCATGAGATAAGTCATAATCACCACGATGAGCATTACCTGAGTAATTCGTCAAATAATCACAAACGGCATCGATTACACATTGCGGTTTTAAAGTTGTGGCCCCATTATCAAAATAAATTAATGGTTTTCCATGCATCATAGTGCCATTTAACATTGGAAAATCTTGACGAATTTTTGCTACATCAAACATTAAATTCCCACCTTCTCTTTAAGTGTTTTATTAAATAATTCCTTTAATTCATCATTGTCAATAAATTCTAGCACAGGAATAAAATAACCATAAGTTACTAGATGCATAGCATCCTCTTTACTTAATCCTCGTGATTGTAAATAATATAAATGCTCTTCATCAATTTTACCAACACTAGCACCATGGCTAGCTTTAACATCATATTCATCAATATATAAATATGGATTAGCTTTAGCTTTACAATCTTTATCAAATACAATAATCTTATTCGTTTGATGGCTATTTGACTGATGGTTTCCATTTTTGATCGTTCCAATTCCATCAATAATTAATTTAGCTTTATTTTTAGCAACACCATAGTTGTCCATGATTCCCGTAGTGAATGGCGCTTCATGAACTAAGGACAAAGTAAGATGTTTTTTTTCTTCACCTTTAGCAAGAGCTGCTAAACGTACTGTCGCATTGGCATTATCATCAACTAAAGCATAATTAATATCCATATCAATGCTATTATTTGATAATTCCACATATGCACATTTAACATTACCATCACGTTTTACTTTTACATTTTCAATAACCTCTGTTTGTACAGATGTTTCACTTTGGTTATCGACATATCTTAATACATTACTATTTTCAAATATTTCAATATTCTTAATGAATTTAGCATCCACTTTAAAGTCATATGTTTCCACTAACTCTAAAGATCCTTTAATCAATAAATCAATTGTATAATTTCCAACTTGATCAATCAGATAGATAATTTGTAATGATGATGCATTATCAACAACAATTTTATTATCAATAACCTCAATCTTACCATTACATTTATGACTTAAAATTGTGCCATTTTGAACTACTAAATAATTTTTAATATCATGTAATTGATTCATTATTTAATTTTCATTCTTTCTTTATTAGCACAACTTTCAAGTAAAATCGGTTCCTTTTTATCAGTTGCAATTTCAACCCCTAATTCCTTAACCCAGTCATAACCTTCTTGATCAATTTTTTCTACTACTTCTTTACCACCGCTTAAAATAATTTTTCCATTAACTAATACATGAACATGGCTTGGTGATACTAACTCAAATAAACGCTCATAATGTGATACCATAACACATCCAAAATTATCTGATTTCATTTCATTAATTGCATTTGCAACAATTTTTAAAGCATCAACATCTAAACCAGAATCAATCTCATCTAATAATGCAAATTTAGGCTGTAATAATTTCATTTGCAAAATTTCATTACGCTTCTTTTCCCCACCTGAAAAACCTTCATTTAAATAACGATGAGCCAAATTTTCATCCATTTTTAAATCAGCAATATTTTTTTCTAATGTTCGTACAAATTTAAATAATGATACTGGTTTTTCCTGATGAGCATTTACTGCAGCTCGTAAAAAATCTGAAGTCGTAACTCCAGGAATTTCTTGAGGATACTGCATTCCCAAAAAGATACCTGCTTTACTTCTTTCATCAACGCTCATTTTTAAAACATCCTGTCCATCTAGATAGATATTTCCTTCTGTAACTGTATATTTAGGATGTCCCATAATAACTGATAATAATGTTGATTTACCATTACCATTAGGTCCCATAAGAGCATGAATCTCACCAGTATTTATTATTAAATCAATTCCTTTTAGAATTTCTTTTTCTCCAATACAAACATGCAAATTCTCTATTTTTAAAGTTGACATAACTAAGCCCCTTTCTGTTTCTAACTAATTCTACTAAATAAGTCACTAAAAAACAAATAAAATGATAATTATTAGTAAGAATTTTTTTCTTTTCTAAAATAGAAATCTATTTCAATTTATATTATAGCCAAATTGTGGTATATTTATATGTAACGGAGGTGTAAAAATGGAACTTTTAAATAAATTTTTACGTATTATTTCCTCAAAAAAAATCACACACACTTTGTTAAATATAATGATTGTGCTTGCAATTATTCTTTTGATTATTTCGACAAGTGATTTATGGAGTGGTGTTGTAAATGCTGTCTGGTTAGTTTCACGACCTTTTATTATTGGATTTGCCATTGCTTTTGTTTTAAATCCATTAATCAATTTTGTCGATAATTATGTAAATAAACGGGCTATTTCTGTTATATTGATATATTTAGCTTCATTTGCAATTTTAACTTTAATTATTTCACTTGCAGTACCGATGATTTATGACAGTATTTCTGAAATGTTTCCTGCATTTAGTGCAGGACTAAAAGAGATCGGTATTTTTGTTCAAAATAATTTTAACTATGACATTTCTTCTTTAACCAGTTACATTCAAAATATAGTTAGTAAGTTTTTTAATGATTCCACAGTTTTAGATACAACGATAGATGTTTTAAATCAAGTATTAATAAATGTAACTAATATCTTGATTTACATAATTTTAGCTATCTATATGTCTAGTACTTTTAACCATATTCGCCAAACAATAAAAAAAATCACGAGTAAGATTGACCACAATCTTCCTACATATTTAAAAGAAATTGATCTATCATTAGTTCAATATGTTAAAGCATTTTTTATTGGAGCTATTGCTCAGGCTGTTACAACGATGCTGATGTACTTGTTGATAGGTCATCCCAACTGGTTGATTTTAGGATTTGTTTCTGGAGCCAGTTCGATTATTCCTTATGTAGGTCCCATTGCAGCTAATTGTTTGGGATTAATTACCTCTTTAGGAATGGGAAACAGTACGATAATCATCCTTTGTCTTTTGATTTTTATTCAATCAACCATTATGTCTTATGTTATTACTCCTAAAATATATTCCTCACGAATTGATTTAAGTATTATGTGGGTACTTTTTGGAATCTTATCTGGTTCATCTTTATTTGGTATGCTGGGAATGGTTATTGCAATGCCTTTACTTGTAAGTATTAAAGTAACTTATCAGGTTTATAGAGAACATAATCAAGATAAACTGCTTATTTGATATACTTAAGTGTATCTTTTTATTGTAAATTGTCTGATTGATATTGATTTTATAAGGTTTATTGGTTATTATAATGCTCATTGGAACAGGATAATACATCAAACTTTGGTTGGGGAGATGATTATCCTTTTTTCTTTCTAAAGATTTCAAATAAATTGATACTATAATTATAGTTGAAAAATAAACAAGAAAAAATTATAAGGAAATAAAAAGGTGGAAAAAGCAAAACGCAGGAACCACCATAAGAAAATGGTAAAGCAAAAAAAGAAAGCATAAAAAACACTACAGGTTTTTGAGTTATATTCATCTAACCGCAAATTAATCTTTATCCCCCAAATTTAAAGGATGTCGAATCTGACATCCTTTTTGTTAACACATATTACAAATAATAACTAATAAAATAAATAAAACTAGTACAAGAGTGAAAGAGTTATCTTGGCAAGCCATTGAAATCGCCTCCTTTTTTATAAACAATAGATACCGACAATAACTAAAATAATAAACAAAACGAACATATGAACATTTTTGCATTTACAGTTACTCATCTAATTCCCTCCTACCACCTACATATTATAAATTATGTTAAAATAACAATTGCTAGTGTGTTTTTGCCTATTTTATTGAAATTAAGCAAAGAAAATAGTATAATCATATCGTTATGGAAAAGATAAGGAGGAAAAATATGAAATTAGGAAAATGTGCTGCTGCTTTAGTAGTAACTAGTTTCTTATTAACTGGATGTGGTAATTCCAAAACAGTTAAAGAAGATGGTAAGTATGTAGTTGCCTCTTTAAGCAAAGGGAAAAAAGATAAAAACATCTTTGCTGATGACATCTTTAAAGATATCACTAATACAAATAGTGGTAAAAGTGCTTATTTTGAAGCTGTTTTACAACAATTAATGGATGATAAATTTCCAGTTGATAATGACATGAAAATAGACGCTAAACGGACAGTAGATCAAATTCAGGCATACTATGAACAACAATATGGAGATAGTGCTGAAGAACAATTAAATACCATTCTATCTTCTAGTGGTTATTCATCATTAGATGCTTACCGTGAGGCAATGATCAAAGCATATCAAAAATCTAACTTTTTACTAGATTATGTTGAAAATAATTTTGATGAAATTTTTGATGATTATTATACTCAAGCCAGCCCTCGTGAAGCAAGTATTATCAAAGTTGCTATGACTGATGTAGAGAATCCTACTGAAGCTGAAAGTACAAAATTAAACGAAGTTAGTACTTTACTTTCTTCAAGCAAAACTTTTGGTGATATTGCAAAAGATTATTCTGATGACACTGCTACTAATATGAATAAAGGTAGTTTAGGTGTTGTTGATTCAACAACTGGTATTAGCAGTACTTATGGTAATGATGTACAAACTAAGATTTTGGCTTTAAATTTAGGGGAAACTAGTGAAGCTATTAAAGGTAGTGATGGTTATTATTTCGTAACTGTAACTAACACTGATAAAAAGACTATAAAAAAATCACTAAAAAAAGATTTATCAATAGATAGTCCATTAATTTCTTATGATATGTATCTTCCATACATTGCATATCAATCTTATGATGTAAAGTATAGTGATAAAGATGTTAAAAAACTTATTAATAGTATTATTGAAGATGCTTTAAAAGAACGGGAAACTAATAGAGGAGGAACTGAATAATGAAGAAAAAAATAATTCCATTAATGGTTGCTGGAACTTTATTAGTAGGATGTGGTTCCTCTAGTGCTGTGAGTTATTCAAGTGAGGTAAGCGATGGTGATAAAGCTGTAATCACTATTGGTGATACTAAAATTAATAAAAATGAAATATATCACCATTTATTGCAGCAGTATGGTAGTTCTGAAGTTTTATCTTTAGCACTTACTTATATTGCTGATCAAGAAATCACTGATGAAGGTGCTATTAAAGCTAAGGTAGACGAAAAAGTTGCTAGTATAAAAGAAAATATATCTACTTCTTTAGATGAATATGCAAAACAATTAGGTTATGGAAGTGAACAGGATTATATTGACGGTATTGTAACAGTCGGTGTTAAACAAGAACTGCTTAAAGAAAAGTATGTTGATAAAAATTATAAAGACCTAGTTAAAGAGTATAAAGTTAAATATTTAAAAATTATTACAGTTGACACAGAATCTGGTGCTTTAAATCTAATCGATCAAATTAAAGATGGTGCTGATTTTGATACTGTCATGAATGAAAATGGTGGTAGTGATGCTGGAATGGTAACAACTAAATCTACTAGTGTTGATTCTAAAATTATTGATAAATTAGATAAGTTTACTAAGGATGGTTTATACAGCAAGGTAATCAAAACTTCTGAATCTAAATATGCTGTTATTTACGTATATAACAGTGATCAAGGTAAAATTAAAGATGAAATTAAAAGTAATTTAGCTGCTATTAATGATATGTCAACTAAAATGGAAAGTTACTATTTAAAACAATATAATTTTGATATTTATGAAGAAGCAATTAAAGATGAAATTAAAAAATCTAATGAAGATTATTTAGGATAAGGGTTTACCCTTATCTTTTTTATGTGTTAAAATATATCTATGGAGGACATATTTATGGAAAATTGTATTTTTTGTAAAATTGCAAAAAAAGAAATACCTGGAAAGATTATTTATGAGGATGATATTTGTTTAGCTTTTTTAGATTTAAGCCAAACTACTGATGGTCATACGTTAGTTATTCCTAAAATGCATTATAAAAATATTTTAGAGGTTGATGATGATATTTTAGCTCACATGTTAAAAATCACTAAAAAACTTGCTAATATAATTATTACTAATTTAGATGCAAAAGGGATAAATATTCTTACTAATGCAAATGAAATAGCTGGACAAACTGTAATGCATTTTCATATTCACATTATTCCTCGTTATGATCAAACAGATAAAATTGAAATTAATTTTACAGATCGCAGTAATGATGTGGATCTTGATGACATTTTAGCTAAAATAGTAAAATAAGTTAGCCCTTTATTCAACTGTACTGTATTTAGCTTTATCAGTTTACTTAATTTTATCTTTATTAAAAAATGGCTTAAGTAGGTCATTTTTTAATATTATTTTTTATCATTATACTTATTCTGACTCTTTTATTTTTTTCTACTATGTCCTATCCCCGTTTATTAGAATAATCCAGGTTTCTTAACACCTATCAACACTTGTTTGTATATCACATATCCAGGATGTAAAATTTATCAAATAATTCTTTTTAATGCGTTTTGAACTCATAACAAAGCTATTCAAACATCTATTAAATAATTATGTATACATATATCGTATTAAACATATAAAAGTAACAAAAAAGATATGGATAAGCTATTAACCACATCTTAATTAATTTCTAATTCATTTTTGGTTTGTAAAATGCACGATTTTCTAATGCAAAAACTCGTTTAGAGAAATTTCCAGGTTCTACTGTTTCTAATGCTTTTTCCAACATATTAATTCTAGCATCCATATTGTCAATTAAATAAACAATCTCTGCTTCTTTCACTTGAGGTAATACCGGGGATCCAAACTCATTTTTACCATGGTGTGATAAGATCATATGCTGAAGTAATGTCACTTCCTCACCTTCAATATGCATTTTATCAGCCATTTCTTTAATCATTGCCTGCGAGATTGAAATATGGCCTAATAATTTACCTTCAATTGTATATTCAGGAACAACTGGACCACTTAATTCTATCGTTTTACCTAAATCGTGTAATGCGATTCCAGCAAATAGTAAATCTTTATTTAATGTTGGATATAAAGTATATAAGGCATCAGCAATTTTTAACATACTATATGTATGATGAGCTAATCCCGATACATATTCATGGTGATTTTTACTTGCTGCTGGATAAATAGTTAATTTATCAACGTGTTCATCAAAAATAGCTTTAACCAGTTGATTTAATTTTAAATTATCAATACGATCAATATATTTTTTTATTTCTTTGATTAACTCTTCACCAGTTTTTGGAGCACTCTTTAAATACTTTATTTGCTCCTTTGGATCATTAGAAGCAACATGAATTTTAATAATTTTCATTTGACGATCTTCGTTATATTTAATAATATCGCCTTTTACATGAACGACACTTCCCATTACAATTTTTTCTACTTGCTCATTAGTTGCGTTCCAAAGCTTCGCATCAATTGATCCAGTAGTATCTTGTAAAGTAATACTTAAATAAGTTGATCGATTAGCACCGTTTGTTTTACCTGTTACTACACGATTTATCAAAGCTTCAATAATAACTCCTTCATCTCCAGGTTTTAAATCTTTTATTTTATTCATCATTTAAAGCTCCTTCTTTATTTAACAATTCTTTAATATGCTCATAATTGTAACCTTTTCTTAACAAAGTATCAATTATTTTTTCTTTTAATTGCTTTTCTTGATATTTCTTTATATATTTCTTTTTTTGCTTAATAAATTCTTTTTCTAAAGCTTTTTGCTCTTTTTGATCATCGAAATCAAAATCATAATCAGCTAAAGCTCTTTCAATGGTTTCTGTAGTAAAACCTTTTATATAGAGTTTATCACGAATTTTTTTAAGCATTGCTTTATAAGAAAAATTATTATTACGATTATAATATGCATCTATTATATTAGTTGCCGCATTATATTCGTCATCATTATCATTTTCCTCAAGGCAACGATCAATAATTTCACTGCTAATCCCGTAATTCCGTAAATTATATATTGCTTTATTTAAGCCGATACCTAAGCGTGTACATCGTTTCAAATAATTTAGGGTATATGCTTCATCGTTAATTAAATTCTTCTCCTGAAGCAATTCTAGCGTTGCATCGAGTTGAGTATCATCATAATCCCCATTATCCATTAGTTTTTTCTTCATTTGCTTATATGTATAATCTTTTACAGTAAGCAACTTTAACGCCTTATTATAAGCTCTTGTAACCTGCTCATAATCTTTTAAAACATCAAAAATTTCTTTACTGATTTCCTTACCCAATTCTAATTTATAAGCTTTAATAACTTTATCACTAACTTCAACAATTATTTCGCTTTCATCAAATAAAAAAACAACTTCATTAATTCCATTTTTTATTGGGTAAATGGACTTAACAGTATAAGTATAGTGCTTTAAGTTAATTGCTCTTTGATATACAGCTAATACTTTTTCATAAAAAACTTCACTACTAAATTTCATCGCATTCAAATATGCCTCTCTTGCCATATTTGAATTATCACTATTTATCATCTTTAATAGAATTGTAACTAATTCTCTTGTTTCTTTAAAAAAATAGCCATTTACACCATCAATAATAACATTCTCTAAGTTTTGATCATAACGAGCAATTACTGGTATTCCACTTGCCATAGCTTCTATATATGTTAATCCTTGAGTTTCTGTAACAGAGGCCGAAACGAAAACATTTGAAAGATGGTAATAACTAGGAACCTCCTCGCTAGGCTTTGGACCAGTAAAAATTACATATTTATTTATATGACTATCTTTAACTATTTCCTTTAATTCATCAAGCTGTGGTCCCCCACCTACAATTAAACATAATACATTATTATTCTCTTTCACAACTTCTTTTATTGCATCTATTAATACATCTATACTCTTTTCTTTTGCTATTCGACCCAAAAAAGTAATAATAAATTGATTTTCAATTTCATATTGTTGTTTGATCTGACTGATTAATAATTCATTTTTATTTTTAGGATCAAATTTATCTAATTCCAATCCCGTTGGAATAACATGCATTTCTTTATTTAAGCCATATTTTTTTAATGCTTCCTCAGTCTTTGTTGATGGAACGATCAGCTCAGCGCTTTTATCTCCATAAAACTTACTTATTCGTGTAATTGCTTTTTTTATCAAACCATCTATAGCTGTCGAATTAACAGGATTCACATAATGAGAGTAATCTGCCCACATTGTATGATAAGTATATACAACAGGTATATTTAAAGATTCACCCACTATTCGACCAAATATTCCTATTCCAAATTCAGTTTGAACATGAATCACTTCAATATTCATTCCCTTTATTTCCCGCATTCCTTTAAAAGAATAAATATTACAAGCCCGATATCCATATAAAGCTTGTATTTCTAGTCCCGGAACTCTTAAAATATTATCATCTGGATCATCTAAATAATCACATTCACTGGGTAATTCACTTGTAACCACAACAACTTCATGCCCATGTTTTATTAATTCATCTCTTAGAATTTTAGTTGATGTTGCTACTCCATTTATATCAGGTATATATGTATCCGAAAAAATAGCTATTTTCATAATTCTACTCCGATCTATTTATCTCTTTATTAACTGCAAAAACTAAACCACCAATAATCAATCCCAAATAATATGTAATAAAACGCCAAATCAGCATTGTTGTTGGTGTCCCAACTGCACCAAGTATAGGAGAAAACAACATAAAATAAACTCCTTCACTACCTCCACTAGCACCTGGAATAGGGACAAAAGATGTTATCATATATACAAATGAACAAATGCCTATAAAATCAGGTAATTGTTCAATTGATACATCTATATGAAGTGCTTTAGCTGCAAAAAAAGGGATACTATACATAATTATTAATTTAAAAAAATTTATCATTGATGATTTTATTAAAACATTTTTATTTCGTTGTAAAATATTTAATTCTTTTCTAAAATTTTCTAATGATCTAGAAATTTTAAGAGAAGTATCAGTATAATTCTTTACAATATGAATTTTACTTAAAAATTTTATAATGTTGTTACAAACAAAATTTTGAAGTCTCTTAGACTTAGCCCCTAAAAACAATCCTGCAATAACAAAAAAATTAATTAAAAAACCGATTATGGCTAATGAAAAAAATTCAGTATATATGGAGCTATAAGTATTATATTTAAAAACCATTATTACTGCTGTAAACAAAACAAGAATACTTTGATATACAATAAAAGCCATTAATAAAATACTTGCTGAGTTAGTAGGATGTATTCCCTGGCGATTAAAAATATATACTTGTGCAAATTGTCCACCACTAGAAAATGGAGTAATCCCATTAAAAAAAGTACCAGAAACAGCATTTGTAAAGCCTTGTTTATAGCTGTAATCTTTTTTATATAGACGGCCAAAAGTATATAAGTTCAAACCATCTAAAATAAAATATACTCCCATTAAAATAAAAGAAAATAAAATCCAAATTGGTGAAGCTGACATTAAAGCTTCTAATGAAGCGTTCAATTCGTCCTTCATGGTTAAATAAATAACTATTGCCCCTAATGTCAAAATCAATAAAATATTAAAAAAATATTTTTTATTAGACTTTCTATCCATAAAATCACCTCAAGTTAGAGTTTCAACACTTTTTCATATACCATTACTAATTCTTTTCCAATTTTTGATAACTCTCTTTGTTTTGCTACCTCATAACCCTTGTCTGCTAATGAAGGATATTCTCCGTTGATCATCCTATCGATAATTTCAATAAATTCATCTGTATCACTACCCTTATAACAATTAATACCATTTACGAGCCAATCTGAAAATACTGGAATATCACGCAATAAAATGTTACATTTACAAGCTAAAGCCTCCAATACTACAATTCCCTCAGTCTCCTCACGAGATGGGAAAAAAAAGATATCGCTCCTTCCATAAGCGCCCTTAATTACATCTCCACTAACATATCCAGGTAAAATCACGTTATCAGGCAATTTATCTAAAAGATCCTTTATTTTTTTTGTAGGATGAGATAATTTAACATCTCCAAACCACATAAATTTATAATTAGGTAATTTAGCAGCAACTTCAATAAAAGTGTCAAATCCCTTACGCTCAAATAGCCAACCAACTGAAATAATTACAATATCATCGTCGTGAATATCAAACTTATCTTCAAATAAATCAATTTGCTTTTCTGTAGGGCTAAACTGTGTTAAATCAACACCATTCGATATAGCTTTAATTGGTAAAGTGATTCCATAAGACTCCAATAAACTTTTTGAATATGGTGTAGGTGTAATTATATAGTCACCCTTAGTATATAAATTAATTAACCATTTTTTATATATTCCAGAAACAGAATTAGAAAACATAAAAGAGTTTCTAAAATCTTCTTCTGTACTATGTGCATGATATACTATTTTTTTATTATTATCACGAGCTTGATTAATCATCTTAAGGCTATCAGGCCAAACGGTATTAATATGTAAGATATCATAATCCAAATCATTTTTGTCAACAGTATATGAAATACCATTTAATTCAAGTGCCTTTTTCTGATGAATATAAGCACGTCCGATCCCAGATTTCTTTATTGAATCTTCTTGTCCAAAATATAACTTAACTTTCATTTTATCACCATGGATATTATACTACAAATTAACAAGTATTAAAAGGAATAATATTTTCCATAAAAACAAAAAAAGATACTCCATCAGAAGTATCAAAGCAAAAAAAAGAACCGGCAGCTTGCTATTTTCGCACCGCAGTACTATCTTCGCCGTTATGATGCTTAACTTCTGTGTT